>NZ_QLJK01000002.1:0-265071 GCF_003950715.1 Sphingomonas sp. S-NIH.Pt3_0716
CAAGAGCACCGCGATCGAGGATCTGCGCGCCATTCCCTGGGTGTTCAGCTGGGCGCAGGCGCGGGTGATGCTGCCGGGCTGGTATGGTTTCGGCCATGCGATCGCCGCGTTCGAGGACAAGGCGCTGCTGGCCGACATGGCGCAGCACTGGTCCTTCCTGCAGTCGGCGCTCGCCAATCTGGAGATGGTGCTGGCCAAGTCCGACCTCGGCATTGCGGCGCGATATTTGCCGCTGGTCGAGGACCAGGCGCAGGCGGAAACGCTGTTCGGGCGCATTCGCGAAGGCTGGTCGCTGACCCATGACGGGCTGCTGGCGGCCACCGGCCAGTCGCGCCTGCTGGAACGGAGCCCGACGACCGAGACGTCGATCCGGCTGCGGCTTCCCTATATCGAACCGCTCAATCTGCTGCAGGTCGAACTGCTCAAGCGCTATCGCGCCGGCGAGGATGATGCCCGGATCAAGGAAGGCATCGAACTGTCGATCAACGCGATCGCGACCGCGCTGCGCAACAGCGGTTGAACTGGAATGCTACGGAGCGGGTTGGGAATGGCCGACCCGCTCTGTAGGATTTGCCGCGCTTAACTTCGCACATTTCCCGCACATTTTGATCGTATCGATCAATTGTGGGAAATCATGTTGCGAGCGGCCAACCGGTCCATCCCTCCTTATAGCATCGCCCCGCTGCGTAGGACAGGCGCGGTCAGGGGAGGAGGGCGATGCGCCAGGTCTCGCCCTCGATCGGGTCGCCGAAGACGGTGTGGACGTCGCTCGACACGCAGACGAAGCCGTTCCGGG
Organism: Sphingomonas sp. S-NIH.Pt3_0716; assembly: GCF_003950715.1. Taxonomy (NCBI): domain Bacteria; kingdom Pseudomonadati; phylum Pseudomonadota; class Alphaproteobacteria; order Sphingomonadales; family Sphingomonadaceae; genus Sphingomonas; species Sphingomonas sp. S-NIH.Pt3_0716. Next base: position 797 of record NZ_QLJK01000002.1, read on the forward strand.
CATAGATGCGGCGCGCAGGTTCCAATATCTTGTGCGTCCAGAGGGTGACGGCGCGATAGCGTTTGTCGCGGGCGAATTGCAGGCAGGTGGCGACCAGCGCGTCGCCGATACCGCGCCGCCGGGCAAAGGGCTCGACATGGAGCAGGCGTAGCCGGGCGAGGCCGTCGCCCTCGTCGGTTAGGAACACCGCGCCGGCCATCACGCCGTCAATCTCCGCGATCCAGCATTGTTCCCGATCCGGCTTGAAGTCGCGCAGGAAGGCGGCGACGGTTTCGGCCTCCAGCGTTTCGAGCGGCCGGCCCCAGCCATGGCTGGCGGCGTAGAGGATCGACTGGCGGGTGACGACCTGGCTGACCTCGCCGGTGCGGAAGGGACGGATGGTGAAGGGGCCGCCGCTGGCGGGATCGAGCAACAGCCGCGCGCGGGTGAGCGCCTGGAGCAGATCCTGCTGCTCGACGCTGTCGAGCCGGTCCAGATCCTGGGCAACAACGGCGCGCTGGCGGCTGTCGATCTGGTCGAAGGCGGCGCGGCCGACGGTGGTGAGGCGGATCGGACGGGCGCGGGCGTCGGCCGTTTCCTGATCACGGACGATCCAGTCCTTCTTCTCGAAGCGGGCGATCATGCGGCTGAGATAGCCGCGATCCAGGTCCAGTTCGGCCTGGAGCGTGCTGGCCAGCACCGGTTCCAGCCGGGCGATTTCGAACAGCAGCCGCGCCTCGGGCAGGTTGGCATCGCTGTCGAGGAAGCGCGCGTCTATCGCCCCCACATGGCGGGTGAAGAAGCGGTTGAAGGTGCGGATGGTTGCAATGGCCTGTTCCATGCCGACGCTTCAGCATAGATTGTTGACGGAGTCAACTATATTGGCAACTATATTGGAGCAGGCGAATGCGGGACGGCCGCAGTCCATGGCCGTCCCGCACCCCAAATCCCTTTATGGAAAGGGATGAAGGCTGGGCGGGCGGGCCGATCAATGACCGGCCCACCCGTTCATGCGATCAATATTTGACGACGACGCCGGCCATCGGGCGGATCGAATGGAAATTGCCGGTCGTGTCAGCCTGGACGCGCAGGCGGACATTGCTGCGCTCGGCCGAGCTGCCAAGATCGGCGGGCGACAGTTCGAGGCCCGCGCCATAGGTCATGCCATGATAGTCACGGCTATCCTTGCCCAGCGCGTCGAAATTGGTCCACTGATAGCCAACCTTGCCGAAGAACATGCTGTCCTTGCCGGCCTTCACGCCGACGCGGCCGGCCGCGCCATATTCCCAGTCGATGTCGCCGCTGACGCCCTTGGACACGGTGCCTTCGACGCCGAGCACGAGCGGGCCGGCAACATTATAGTTCACGCCCGCGACGCCTTCGACCATGCGGCCCTTGTAGCCGACGGGGGGAATGCCCTCCTTGCTGGTCTCGCTGTCATAATTATGCACGCCCGCCATCACGCCGACATAGGGTTCGATGCGGCGGGTGGAGCTGCTGTCTTCCTGCGCCATCGCGGCGGCAGGCAACAGGGTGGCGGCAGCAACTGCCGTGAAAAGCAGTGTCTTCATGGGGGTGACCCTTTATCTGTTTCTGAAATTGGGCCGGGGTGTGGACCCGCCGGCATGTCCCGTGCGCTGCAAGCGTCTGCGAGGACATGGGGCATCAATGGTCGGGGCCGGTGGAAGGTTTCCTGAACGAAATGCGAAATATTGCCCGAGCCATGATTATGTGTTGGAAACGACACGGTTTCTGTCAGGGGGATGAACGAAAGTCGCCTTTTCTGAACCGCAGATAAATGCCCGATCTTGAACCGCTTTTCATTCACCACCAATTCAACCGCGCGGCGTTAACCGGGGTCATGAAGCATATGAGGAGACAGGCAATGACGCGGACCGGATCACGATTCCTGGCTGCGCTTGGTCTCGCAAGCGCGATGGCCCTGGGGGGCTGCGCCTATGATGACGGCTATGGTTATGGCGGCGTGAGCGTCGGCACCGGCTATTATGGCGGTGGCGGCTATTATGGCGACGGCTATTATGGCCCTTATGGCTATGCGCCGGGCGGCTATGGCGGCTGGTACAATGACTATTATTATCCGGGACGCGGCTATTATGTTTATGACCGCGCCGGTGCGCGGCACCGCTGGAATGACAGCCAGCGCCGCTACTGGGAAGCGCGTCGCAAGGACCGGCCGGGCAATGGTCGGCCCGGTGACGGCAGGCCCGGTTATGGGCGACCCGGTGATGGACGTCCGGGCGATGGGCGGCCGGGCTGGGATCGTCCGGGTGACGGGCGCCCCGATGGCAATCGACCGGGGGACGGACGCCCTGGCGGTCGCCCCGGTTGGAATGGCGGCGATGGTCGGCCCAATGACGGCAATTGGAGCCGTCCGCGTCCGCCGCGCGGCAATGACATGCCGGGCCGCGGGCGTCCCGGCGCCAGCGGCGGCGACCAGCGCTATGTGCCGCAGCCCGGCCAGCGCCCGCCCCAGGCGGCGCGCCCGCCGCGTGACATGGGCGACAGCGCCCGTCCGGCACCGCGCATGCGGTCGGACGCCGGGACAAGAGGCAGTGGTCGCGATCCGGTTCGGACCCGGCCTCAATAATGCGGGAGATGTTCATGAGGGGGATGACCGGCGCTGCATTGTTGCTGGGCCTGGTGAGTCTGACCGCCTGTGACGGGCGGGAGGAAAGTGCGATCGACAATCTGGCCAATGGCGCCAATGCCAGCCAGGTCGAGAATAATGTCCGGGCCGAGGCGCAGGCGTTGATGGAGCCGCTGGCGCCACCGGCGCCCGGCACGCCCGGCGGCCTGCCGGTCGAACCGGCGCCGGCCGAGGAAGGCGCGATCGACCCCGACAGCGCGCAGGGCGCGGCGCAGGTGGTGCAGGGCTATTATGGCCTGCTGGAGGAAAAGCGCTTCAGCGACGCGCAGGATTTGTGGAACGACAAGAGCGCGATCGGCGCGCAGGATGATGCGCATTTCGCCGCGCGCTTCCGTGGCTTCAGCGAGATCCATGCCAATATCGGCAGCCCGGCCGAGATCGAGGGCGCGGCGGGATCAAGCTTCGTGACGGTGCCGGTGCAGGTCTATGGCCGGCTGAAGGCGAACGGCAAGCCCTGGTATCGGCTGCGCCAGGTGGTGCTGGGCCGGGTCGATGCGGTGCCGGGCGCGAGCGAGGCGGATCGGCGCTGGCATATCGAATCGATCGGCGCCTATGTCGCGCCGCCGGCGGACGAGGCGGACAATGCGACCCAGACCGCGCAGTTGATTTCCGCGACCGACGGCATGGCCCGGAAACACTGACACCGGCGCGGCGGGGCCGCACCGGTGTCGGGGCTTGGCCTGCCGCCAGTCCCGTCGCGGGGCTGGCAGCGGCCGGAAGGACAATGTCGCTTAGGCGACGGTCGCCTTGACGATCTTGCCCGGCGTCTTGGGCGGCTCGCCCTTGGGCAGCGCGTCGACATGTTCCATGCCCGAGGTGACTTCGCCCCAGACGGTGTACTGGCCGTCGAGGAAGGTGGCGTCGTCGAAGCAGATGAAGAACTGGCTGTTGGCGCTGTTCGGGTTCATCGCGCGGGCCATCGAGCACACGCCGCGGACATGCGGTTCGCGGCTGAATTCGGCCTTGATGTCGGGCAGCTTGGAACCGCCCATGCCGGTGCCGGTCGGATCGCCGCCCTGCGCCATGAAGCCGGGGATGACGCGGTGGAAGACCACGCCGTCATAGAAGCCGTCCTTGGCAAGGGTGGTGATGCGTTCGACATGGCCGGGCGCCAGATCGGGGCGCAGCTTGATCACGACGTCGCCGCCGCTGTCGAGGGAAAGGGTAAGGGTTTCGTCGGCCATGAAAGATCCTCTCATTGGGGAAGGCGTTGATCGCCTCATATAGAGGCTTGGGATGGGGATGGAAGCGGCTCTTTGGCAAAGCCTGTCCCATCTGTTGCCAAAGCGCGTCCAACCCCATTGCAATTATATTGTGCATCGGCGAAAGCATCGAAATGTTACAGGAACCGGACAGTTGCGCGCGCCATGACCGAACGTGGCGATTTGGCCGAGCCGCGGCCGCACGAGGAACTTGCTGACGAGAGTCTGATCTCGGCCGGTATGGAGCAGGCCGAGTCGAGCCTGGACGAGGATGACCGGCTGAAGCCCGAATTCCTGTCCGCCGTGCTGGATGCGGTGGACGAAGGCGATATCGACCATGCGCGCGAACTGGTTTCGCCGCTGCACCCCGCCGACATCGCCGACCTTCTGGAACTGACGCCCGCCGAGCAGCGTGGCGAAGTGGCTGCCGCGCTGGGCGATCTGGTCGGCGCGGAGGTTCTGTCCGAACTCAATGATTATGTGCGCGACGACCTGATCGGCGCGCTGGCGCCCGAGCAGGTCGCCGAATTCGCCTCCGAACTCGATACCGACGACGCCGTCGCGATCATCGAGGACATGGAGGAGGCCGACCAGCAGGCGGTGCTGGAGGCGATGGAGCCGGAGGATCGCGCCGCGATCGAGTCCGCGCTGTCCTATCCCGAAGAATCCGCCGGCCGCATGATGCAGCGCGACCTGGTCGCGGTGCCCGAGCATATGACGGTCGGCCAGGTGATCGACTATCTGCGCGACAATGGTGACCTGACGCGCGACTTCTGGGAAATCTTCGTCGTCGATGAAGGCCATAAGCCGATCGGCACCTGTCAGCTCAGCTGGGTGCTGACCTGTCCGCGCGGCATTGCCATGGCCGACCTGATGAAGCGCGAGCAGACGCTGATCCCGGTCGACATGGACCAGGAAGAAGTGGCGCTGCGCTTCCAGAAATATGCGCTGATTTCCGCCGCGGTGGTCGATGGCAGCGGCCGGCTGGTCGGCATGATCACGGTCGACGACATCGTCCACATCATTTCCGAGGAAGCGGGCGAGGATATTTTGCGCCTGTCGGGTGCGGGCGAAGGCGACATCAACGAGCCGGTGATGGACAGCTATCGCGCGCGCGTGCGCTGGCTGCTGACCAATTTGCTGACCGCGCTGGTGGCGTCCACCATCATCGGCATTTTCGAGAATACGATCGAGAAGATGGTGGCGCTCGCCACGCTGATGCCGATTGTCGCGGGCGTGGGCGGCAATGCCGGCAGCCAGACCATGGCGGTGACGGTGCGCGCGCTCGCCACCAACCAGATTACCGGGTCCAACGCCCGCCGCACCATATTGCGCGAAATTCGCGTGGCTTTGCTCAACGGCTGCACCGTGGCGCTGGTGCTGGGGCTGGGCGTGGGGCTGGTGTTCCACAATGTCGCTCTGGGCGGCGTCATTGCCGCGGCGATGATGACCAATATCGTGACGGCCGGGCTGGCGGGCGCGGCGGTGCCGCTGGCGTTCGACCGGATGAACCTCGACCCGGCGGTGGCATCCTCCATCTTCGTCACCATGATCACGGATTCGATGGGCTTCTTCGCTTTTCTGGGGCTGGCGACGGCGGCGGGATTGACCGGCTGAACCGCCGCCCCATCTAGACGCCAATGCCGCTGCACCTGACCAAGATCGCCTTCCAGAGCGAAAGCCCCGCGACCCTCAAGGCCTGGCTGGAAAGCCATGCGGACGAAGCGCGCCTGACCACCCGTTACCTGCCCAAGCGGCTGGAGGAGATGGATGGCGGATCGCTCTACTGGATTCACGGCCATGCGCTGGTCGGCCGCAGTCCGATCCTGGGATTTCAGGAGACCGGGCAGGGGCGCTACTGGATCCGGCTGGCGCCGCGGCTGATCCCGGTAAGGACGGCGCCCAAGCGCGCGCATCAGGGCTGGCGCTATCTGGAGGACAAGGATGCGCCGCCCGATCTGGGCGGGGGCGAAGCGGACGATCTGGAAGCGATGCCGCCGGCCATGCTGAACGAACTGGCGCGGCTGGGGCTGGTCTGACGCCAGCCCCAGGCGAGGTTCAGATCATCGGCTTGCCATCGGCCTTCACGACGGCGCCGCCCTTCATGACGAAGCCGACCTTTTCAAGCTGGCGGACATCGGCCAGCGGATCGCCGTCGACCGCGATCAGGTCGGCATAGCGGCCGGCCTGCAACGTGCCGACATCGGCGCTGCCCAGCAGGTCGGCGGCATTGGCGGTGGCGGCCTTGATCGCCTCCATCGCCGGCATCCCCGCGCGCACCATCAGCGCGAATTCCTGGGCATTTTCGCCATGGTCGGACAGACCGAACGTGTCGGTGCCGAAAGCGATCTTGACCCCGGCGGCATAGGCATCGCGCAGATTCTTCTGCAGCAGCGGGCCGATCACCAGCGCCTTTTCGGCGGTCGAGGGGTTGAGCTGTTCGGGATGTTCCCTGGCGCGCTGATAGACGCGCTCGCCCACCAGCATGGTCGGCACCAGATAGGCGCCATATTGCTTGAAGATCTTGTAGCTGCCGGCGTCGGCATAGGAGCCATGCTCGATCGAATCGACGCCCAGCGCAATCGTATGGTCGATCGCCTCCTTGCCATGGGCATGGGCCGCGACCTTCATGCCCAGGCTATGGGCGGTGTCGATCACCGCCTTGATCTCCTCGTCGGTCATCAGCTGATGCTTGGGATCGTCGCCGATCGACATGACCCCGCCCGACGGCATGATCTTGATGAGGTCGGCGCCCTCGCGCTTGAGCCGGCGCACGGCGATGCGGGCGGCTTCCGGGCTGTCGATCACATTGTCGCTGATGTGGGGAATGTCGGCAAATTCGACGCGCAGGCCGTTGACCGCGTCGCCATGGCCGCCGGTGGGGCCGAGCGGCGTGCCGGCCACCCACAGGCGCGGGCCGGGGATGACGGCGCCGTCGATCGATTTCTTGAGCGCGACGATGACCTGCGTATCGGCGCCGCAGTCGCGGACCGAGGTGAAGCCGGCGAGCAGTGTGTTGCGCACGAAGCCGGTCGCCTCGATCGCGTCCTCATAGGCGCTGCGCGTCACCGCGTTGCGGATCGGGTCGCCGCTGTGCCAGCCGGCGGTGATATGGTCATGGGTGTCGATCAGGCCCGGCAGCACGGTCTTGGCCGACAGGTCGATCACCTCTGCGCCGGCGGGGGTGACGAAACCGGACTGGATCGCGGTGATGCGATCGTCATGGATCAGGATCGACACTTTCTCGCGCGCGGCGGCGCCGGTGCCGTCGATCATCCGTCCGGCATGGACCACGACATCCTTGGCCATCACGGCCGGTGCGGACATCGCGACCAGTGCCGCCATGCTGCATGCGGCCAGCGCCGCTGCCTTCCCCCAGATCATGTAACCCCCTGTTTAATTTGATGGCGACAGCGTCGCGCGCAGCGGGCCGGCCGTCAACGGATTTATATCAGGCGAGGGCGTGGAGCCGTTCGCCGACCATCCGCAGATCGGCGACGAAGCGGGCCTGTTCCTGCGCCTGACGATCGGGGTCGGGCAGGCGCAGCAGATAGCTGGGATGGACGGTGATCCAGGCTTCGGCACCGTCGTCGAGCGGGAGCGGGCGGCCGCGCATCTGGCTGATCGTCACCGTCTTGCCCAGCAGGGCGCGGGCCGCGGTGGCGCCCAAAGCGACGATGAGGCGCGGGCGGATCAGGTCCAGTTCCTGTTCCAACCACCAGCGACAGGCCTTGATCTCCGGCACGTCGGGTGTCTGGTGCAGGCGGCGCTTGCCGCGCTGTTCATATTTGAAATGCTTGACGGCGTTGGTGACATAGGCACGGGCCCGATCCACGCCGGCCTCGACCAGAGCGGCGTCGAACAATTGCCCGGCGGGGCCGACAAAGGGGCGGCCAGCCAGATCCTCCTGATCGCCCGGCTGTTCGCCGATGAAGAGCAGGGATGCGTCGAGCGGACCTTCGCCGAACACGGTCTGCGTGGCCGGCCCGTGCAGCGGGCAGCGGGTGCAGGCCATGGCGTCGTCGCGCAGCGCCTGCCAGGCGGCGCGGCTATTGCCGGTGCGGGGGGCTGTGCGGGCTGTCGGGCGGGCTGCGAGGCGCGGGGCGGTGGCGATCATCGCCGCCTCGCGCGCCTGGGCGCCGGCAACCAGATCGGGGATCAGGGCGGCTTCGGGCAGGTTGCGCCAATATTTGCGCGGCATTTCCGACAGCATCGCCCCGGTCTTCAGCCGGGCCGGGTTGAAGATGGCGGCATAATAGCCCTTCCACACATCTTCGACCGGATCCTCGGCCGGGGCGTCGCCGCGTTGCGCGCCCGGCCCTTCCGTCAGCTTCTCGCCATCCCAGTGGATGCTGACCTCCGGCGTCAGGATCGACCAGCGCATCGATGCGAAGCGGCGGGTGAAGAAGCCGGCATTGGCGCGGACGATATGATGGTCCGGCTCGAACCAGGCGATGAAGCGCGGGCCGTCGCCTTCATCCAGTTCACGGAAGCGGACGAAGGCCCGCATCTTGTGGATATCGCGCCGCACCGCCTTGGCCAGATCCTCGACCCGGCGCAGCAGCGGATCGGCGCGATCCTCCATCCGGCCGGGCACTGCGCGCACCGCCAGCAACAGGCTGTAGAGCAGGGCGAAGCGGGCGGGGTCGCGATGGAGGATCGCGCTTTGCGCCAGTTCGACAAAGGCGCGGGGCACGGAGAAGACCGCATCCGCCGGAGCGGGGGGCAGGGGCGTCGCGTCACTGCCGAACAGGTCGGGCGCGGCGCTGCCCGCAACATCCCAGAGGATGGTGTCGGCGGGAAGGGCGGCCAGGGCCAGCGCGCGGGCCGCATCGCGCCAGCCCTCAAAATCGTCCGGCCCCGCCAGCGTCACCCGATGCATGGCCGTCCGGTCAGTCCTCTGCCTCGGCACGAGCCAGTTCGGCGGGCTTGCGGCGCGCGAACAGCTTCGCGAGTTTTTCCTCCTCGGCGGCGCTCAGTTCCTTCGCGGCGTCGGGGAACATCTCTTCCTCTTCCTCCTCGATATGGTGGAGGTAGCGCTTCTTGAGCTGGTCGAAGGTGCGGCGCCAGGCATCGCCATTGAATTTGAGGCCGTCCAGCTCCTCCAGGAAATCGTCGATTTCCTTATGTTCGGACACGCTGTGCTGGGCATCCTCGCGCAGGTCGGGCTGGGCCAGCATGGTGGCGTAGAGCGTCTCTTCCTCGGCGGCGGCATGGGCCGTCACCTCGACCTTGAACTGGTCGAACAGCTTTTCCAGCCGGTCGTCATCCTTTTCGCGCGTCGCCTCCGTCATCTTGTCGAACAGCTGGCGATGGGCGTCATGATCCTGTTTCAGGCGATCGAAAATGCTGGCCTTGGCCATGGGCAATCCTCCTTCATGCGATGAAGGGGGAAACGACAGCCTGGTAAAAAGGGTCCGGCGCTTAGCCGAACAGCGCGTGGAAGATGATCGCGACCGGCACCCAGAGCAGCGCGCCCAGCAGGCTGGTGCCCCAGAGCTGGAGCAGGTCGCGGCGGAAGCGCAGGCGCAGACCGGCATGGGACAGGCCGCTATGGTCGAGCATCTGCCAGCGATGTTCGAGCGCGCGGGCGGCGATGGCGAAACCGCCGATCGCGATGATGACGCCAAGGTGCAGGACCAGCGAGCCGCCCATCTTGGCGACGATGAAGATCTGAAGCAGGCAGAAGACGACAAGGGCAGCCGCAAGATGCGTGCTGATGCGCTTGGCAAAGCCTGCGCCCTGCCGCTCCATGGCCTGATTGTCGAAAAGTGTCGCCAAAGTCCCGATCCCCTTGCTGATCGTGTTACAAGAGTTTCATGAACCGCGCTTGCGATCAACCGCAAAATTGCCTCGGCTCCCCTTAAAAAAGTTCGAGCTGGGCGGCGGGACGCCGCAATTGCGCGGACAGATCGACTCGGTCGGCCAACTGGACCGGGCGCCAGTCGGCGGCGATCAGGAAGGGGCGCAGCTTGACGATCGACGTGGTCAGGCGCGCGACATCCTCCAGCCGCAGCCGGCGATGGCGGCGGCTGGCCAGGATGCGGTCGACCGCCTTCACCCCCAGGCCCGGCACCCGCAGCAGCATTTCGCGCGGCGCATGGTTGACGTCGACCGGGAAGCTGGCGCGATGCTGCAAGGCCCAGGCGAGCTTTGGATCGATGTCGAGCGGCAGGCAGCCACTGTCGCGATCGGTCGCGGCGGCGACTTCGGTGGCGGAATAGCCATAGAAGCGCATCATCCAGTCCGACTGGTAGAGCCGATGCTCGCGCATCAGCGGCGGGCGCTTGAGCGGCAATACGCTGCTGGGCGAGGGGATGGGGGAGAAGGCGCTGTAATAGACGCGGCGCAGCCGGTGCCGGTCATAGAGGCTGCTCGCGCGCTGGATGATGGCGCGATCGTCGGCGGCATCGGCGCCAACGATCATCTGGGTCGACTGGCCCGCCGGGGCAAAGCGCGGGGCATGGCGATATTTGCGGCGGGCGTCGCCCATATCGTCCATCTGGCTGCGCATCTGCGCCATCGCCCCCTCGATCCGGCCGCCGTCCTTTTCCGGCGCCAGCCGCTTGAGGCCGGGTTCGGTCGGTAGCTCGACATTGATCGACAGTCGATCGGCATGGAGGCCGGCCTGACGCAGCAGCTCCGGATCGGCGTCGGGAATGGTCTTCAGATGGATATAGCCGCGAAAATCATGATCCTCGCGCAGGCTGCGGGCGACCTCGACCATCTGCTCCATCGTATAGTCGGACGAGCGGATGATGCCGGAGGAGAGGAACAGCCCCTCGATATAGTTGCGGCGGTAGAAGCTGAGCGTGAGATCGACCACTTCGCGCGCGGTGAAGCGGGCGCGGCGGACATCGCTCGACCGGCGGTTGATGCAATAATGGCAGTCGAAGATGCAGCTGTTGGTCAGCAGGATTTTCAGCAGCGAGATGCAGCGGCCGTCGGGCGCATAGGCATGGCAAATGCCCATGCCTTCGGTCGAGCCTATCCCCTTGCCGTCGCGCGAATCCCGCTTGGTCGTGCCGGACGAGGCGCAGGACGCATCATATTTGGCGGCATCGGCAAGGATTTCGAGCTTTGCACGGGTGGACAGGGCGGACATGTGTTCATGTTACGTTCCTGATTCCAGCTTGTCCATAATCCAGATCAGGCCGGCTCCTCGTCTAGCACCTGGCGCACCTTGCCGGCGAGCTGGTCCATGGTGAAGGGCTTGGCCAGGAAGGCGACGCCGGGATCGAGCATGCCGTTATGGACGATGGCGTTGCGGGTATAGCCGGTGGTGTAGAGGACGCGCAGCTCCGGCCGGTCGGCACGGGCGCGGTCGGCCAGGATGCGGCCGTTTATGCCGGGCATGACGATGTCGGTGAAGAGCAGGTCGACCCGCGGTTCGATTGCCAGCATGGCCAGCGCCTGTTCGCCATCGGCGGCCTGGACGATGGTGTAGCCCAGTTCGCGCAGGGAATCGACCGACATGTGGCGCACCCGGTCCTCATCCTCGACCACCAGGATGATCTCGTCCCCCTGGGCACGGGGCAGGTCGAGGGCGATGGCGGGCGCCACCGGATCGGCGACCGGCACGCCATAATGGCGGGGCAGATAGATTTTGATCGTGCTGCCCTGACCGGGTTCGGAATAGATTTTCACATGGCCGTGCGACTGGCGGACGAAGCCGAACACCTGGCTGAGGCCCAGGCCCGTGCCCTTGCCCACGCCCTTGGTGGTGAAGAAGGGATCGAAGGCGCGCTCGACCACGTCGGGCGTCATGCCGGTGCCGCTGTCGGTGACCGACACCAGCACATATTGGCCGGGGATCACCTCCGCATGGGCGGCGGCATAGGCATCGTCGAGATAGGCGTTGCCGGTTTCGACCGTCAGCCGGCCACCATCGGGCATGGCGTCGCGGCCATTGACGCACAGGTTCAGGATCGCCGCTTCCAGCTGGCCGGGATCGATGCTGGCCCGCCACAGGCCGCCGGCCAGCACGCTCTCCACCCGCACCCGCTCGCCGATCGTCCGGCGCAGCATGTCCGACATGCCGCCCACTAGCTTGTTCACGTCGGTCGATTGCGGCGCCAGCGGCTGCTGGCGCGAGAAGGCGAGCAGCCGCGCGGTCAGTTGCGCGGCGCGCTGCGCCCCCTCGGTCGCATTGTCGAGGCCGTTGCTGATGCGCCGATCGATATCGGCGGGCAGGCGGCGCCGCGCCATGTCGAGCGAGCCGATGACGACCGCGAGCATATTGTTGAAGTCATGGGCGATGCCGCCGGTCAGCTGGCCAATCGATTCCATCTTCTGCAACTGGCGGACCTGCGCCTCCATCGCCGTGCGCTGTTCCGCTTCGCTGACCAGCCGGTCATTGGCGTCGGCGAGTGCGCGCTTGGCGGCGATCGCCTCCACCATGCGGCGGCGGGCGTTGCGCAGCGCCAGCAGGCCCAGGATGATGACCAGCGCGCCGCTGACCGCCAGGCTGGCCGTCACCATGGTGGTCAGCCGGTTGGCCTCGACACTGCGCAGGCGCAGCAGCTGCTCCTCGCGCGCCTTCATCCCGGCGATATGGGCGTGAATCGTCGCCATCGCCATCAGGCCGGGGGCGAAGGCGTTGGGATCGACCGGCAGGCCGCGTCGGCGCAGTTCGATGCCGCCTTCCAGCAGGGTCAGCCGCTGGCCGAGCATCCGCCCCAGCGCGTCGACGGCCGCAGCCTGGTCCGCATTGTCCTGCACATCGGCGCGCAATTGCGCGATCTCGCGCGGCCAGTCCGCCTTGAACGTGTCGAACGGCCCCAGAAAGGGATCCTGGCGGGTCAACATATAGCCGCGCTGGGCGCTTTCGGCGGCCTGCACCCGCGACAGGATGACTGACAGGCGGTTTTCGACACGCAGCGTGTGGTTGACCCAGCCGATCTCGGCTTGCTGGCTGCGATAGAGCCAGATGGTGCCGCCTACCGCGATCATGACGGTGGCAAGCGCGAGCAGCAGAACGACGATGGATCGTTCGGGGCGGAGCGCATTCATCTGGTCTTAATGGGCAATTAACAACGGTGGGGCAACCCGATTGTGTCTGTCATGCGACGGGTCGTTGCGGTTATGTCCGGGCACTTCGTTGAACCGGTCGGCAGATAGGGGGCGGGATGATGGACAGACGCGATTTTCTGGCGCGGGGCCTGGGCGGGCTGGGCGCCCTGTCGCTGGCGGCGGGGGCCGAAGCGGCCAGCCTGTTCGATCCGCTGGCCGGGCTGGAGCCGATCCGCGCGACGCCCGATCGTATCTTTCGCATCACCGTCTGCCTGCGGCCCTTCCGCGCGGCCGGGCCGCGCATCGCGGTGGAAGAGGTCGGGCGCAAGCGGGTCGTCCATCATTATGGCCATGGCGGCAGCGGCTGGTCGCTGTCCTGGGGATCGGCCGAAGTCGCGGTCGGCATGGCGCTGGCGGAGGGGATGACGGATATCGCCGTGATCGGCGCCGGCGCGATCGGCCTCACCACTGCGCTGACGGCGCAGCGTGCCGGGGCGAAGGTGACCATCTATGCCAGGGAGCAATTTCCCGACGTGCGATCGGCGCGGGCGACCGGCACCTGGTCGCCCGATTCCCGGATCGCGATGGAGGGCAGCGTCGATGCCGGCTTTGGCGATCGCTGGGAGGCGATGGCGCGGCGATCCTTCGCTTTCTATCAGGGGCTGCTCGGCCTGCCGGGCGATCCGGTGGAATGGACCGACCGTTACATGCTGTCGGACGGTCCGGCCGTGGCGCCCGCCGTCGAGAGGGTGACGCCCGAACGACCCGATCGCTTCATCCGTCTGGAAGACCGGCTGCATGACATCATGCCGCGATCGGTCGAGCTGGCGCCGGGCACCCATCCCTTCCGTACCGAGCGGGCCCGGCGCAGCAGTTCGCTGACCTTCAATGTCGCCGATCTCGCCCATCAGCTGACCAATGATTTCCTGATCGGCGGCGGCCGCATCGTGCCGATGGAGTTGCACGAACCCAATGATGTGACGCGGCTGAAGCAGAAGACCGTCATCAACTGCACCGGCTATGGCGCGCGGGCCTTGTGGCGGGACGAGAGCATCGTGCCGGTGCGCGGCCAGATCGCCTGGCTGATCCCGCAGGCCGGCGCCACCTATGGCGTCTATCATGACAAGCTGGCGATGCTGGCCCGGCGCGACGGCATCGTGGTGCAGGAGGTCGGGGAGGACGACTGGTTCGGCTATGGCGACGCCAACGAGACGCCCGATCGCGAAGCTGCCGAGGCATCGGTGCGCAAGCTGGCGGGCTTCTGGAAATAGCGCGGCGCCGTCCGGAACCCCGTCAGGCGAAGACCAGCGACTGGTGCGCGCCGACCCCGGCCTTGACCCCGGACGCGGATGCAAAGGTCGCATTGTGCATGGGGGAGGCGGCGTCGCCGGCGGCATATACGCCGGGCACCGAGGTCAGGCCCCAGGCGTCGATGCTGATGAAGGGACCGGTCGGGCCATCCTCCAGGGCGCAGCCGAGCTGGACTGCGACATCGCTGCTGAGCCGGGTTCTGGGGGCGGTGAAGACAGCGGCGATTTCGATCGTCCGGCCGTCGGCCAGTTGCACGGCGCTCAGCGCGGGCGCGTCGCCGATCAGCGCGACGACCGGCACGCGCTCGATCGCGACGCCGCGCGCTTCCAGCCGGGCGCGTTCGGCATCGTCCGGCTCATATTGGCCCTGGGTGAAATAGGTGGATGGCCCCCAATCGGGGATCAGCGCCGCCTGATGCGCGGACATCGGATGGTTGGCGACGATGCCCAACGGATGGTCGCGCACTTCATAGCCATGGCAATAGGGGCAGTGGAGCACGGTTTCGCCCCAGCGTTCGGCCATGCCGGGGATCGACGGCAGTTCGTCGGTCACGCCGGTCGCCAATATCAGCCGCCGGGCCAGCCGGGTTTCGCCGCTGGCCAGGGTCAGGGCGAAGCCGTCGCTGGTCTGGGTGGCATGGCGCACTTCGCCGGCCAGCATCCGGGCGGTGGGATAGGCGAGCAACTGGCGCGCGGCATCGCGGATGATGGCGCGGGGCGTGCGGCCGTCCTGCCCCAGGAAACCATGGGCGGCGTCGGCAAAGCGGTTCCGCGGCAGGCCGGCATCGATCAGCAGCACATCCTGCCGCGCGCGGGCAAGCTGCATTGCCGCCGACTGGCCGGCAAAGCTGCCGCCGATCACGATCACGTCATGCATGGGTCTTCCTTTCAATGGCTGCGCCGAATCACGATACTTGATAAGTTACATAATCGTGCCTCGCGCATTTGCAACAATTGATGTTGCGTGATAGGCGAACGGAAAAGGAGACGCCTGCGATGCAGCTGGATGCGCGCCTGTCGAGAATGCTGCATATCCTGATCCATATGGATCGGCTGGATGGCCCGATGACGTCGGAGCTGGCGGCGCAGATGCTGCGTACCAATCCGGTGGTGGTGCGGCGGACCATGGCGGGCCTGCGCGACGCGGGCTATGTGCGCTCCGAAAAGGGGCATGGCGGCGGCTGGACCCTGGCCCGTCCGCTCGACGCGATCCGCATCCTCGACATTTATCGCGCGGTGGGCGAGCCGCGCATCTTTTCGATCGGGCCTGCCGACCCCAATCCGCAATGCCTGGTCGAACAGGCGGTCAACGCCTCCATGGCGGCCGCGATGCAGGAAGCGGAGGCGATGCTGATCGCCCGGCTGGGGCAGGTGACGCTGGCGCAGATCGCGGCGGATTTCGACCAGCGCTATGCCGCGCTGCTGGCGACCGGGGCGATCGAGCCGCTGACCGGCCATTGAGTCAAGCGGCTTGCCAACCGCCTGTGGCGCGGCCATCAGGCGGGGCATGCAATGGCAATTCTGGATCGACCGCGGCGGCACCTTTACCGACGTGGTGGCACGCGACCCGCAAGGGCTTCTTCACACCGCCAAGCTGCTGTCGAGCGACCCCGAGCGCTATGCCGACGCGGCGGTCGAGGCGATCCGGCGGCTGGCCGGCGCGGGCGACGGGCCGATCCCGCCCTGTACGCTGCGGATCGGCACGACCATCGCCACCAATGCGCTGCTGGAGCGCAAGGGCGAGCCGGTGCTGCTGGCTATCACGAAGGGTTTCCGCGACGCGATCCGCATCGGCTATCAGGACCGGCCGGACCTGTTCGCGCGGCGGATCGACCTGCCGCCGCCGCTTCATGCCGATGTCGTGGAGATGGACGAGCGGCTGATGCAGGATGGCACCATCCTGACGCCGCTGGACGAGGTCACGGCGCAGGCGGCGTTGCAGCGCGGCTATGATGCCGGATTGCGGGCGGCCGCGATCGTGCTGATGCACGGCTATCGCTATCCCGCCCATGAGCAGGCGCTGGCGCGGATCGCGCGGCAGATCGGCTTCACCCAGATATCGGTCAGTCATGAGGTCGCGCCGCTCATAAAGCTGGTCGGGCGGGGCGATACGGTGCTGGCCGACGCCTATCTCTCGCCGGTGCTGCGCGCCTATGTCGACGGGCTGGGGGCGGCACTGGGCGAGGATGCCGACATGCTGTTCATGCAGTCCAATGGCGGGCTGACGCGGGGCGACCTGTTCCGCGGCAAGGATGCGGTATTGTCCGGTCCGGCCGGTGGTATCGTCGGCCTGGCCCGCACCGCCGAGCAAGCCGGGTTCGGCGAGGTGATTGGTTTCGACATGGGCGGCACGTCGACCGACGTGTCCCATTATGCCGGCAGCTATGAACGCGACAATGAGGCGCGGGTGGCGGGCGTGCGGCTGCGCGCGCCGATGATGCGCATCCACACCATCGCGGCGGGCGGCGGCTCCATCTGTTCGGTGGTCGACGGGCGTTTTCGCGTCGGCCCGGAATCGGCCGGCGCGGTGCCGGGGCCGGCCTGCTACCGGCGCGGCGGACCGCTGACCATCACCGACTGCAATGTCATGCTGGGCAAGGTGCAGCGCGATTTCTTCCCCAGCCTGTTCGGCCCCAATGGCGACCAGCCGCTCGACCGGGACGCGGTCGAGGCGCGCTTTGCCGACATCTGTGCGCAGGTGGAGGCGCAGACCGGCCGGGTGATGACCGCGCAGGAGGCTGCGCAGGGCTTCATCGCCGTCGCCGTCGCCAGCATGGCCAATGCGATCAAGCGCATCTCGGTCGCGCGCGGCCATGATGTGGCGCGCTATACGCTGGCCAGCTTTGGCGGGGCGGGCGGGCAGCATGCCTGTCTGGTCGCCGACGCGCTGGGCATGGACCGGGTGATGATCCATCCGCTGGGCGGCGTCCTGTCGGCCTATGGCATGGGCCTGGCCGACCGGCGCGCGGTGCGCGAGCGGACGCTGGCGCTGCCGCTGGACGATGCAGGCGCCGACGCGCTGGCGGCGGCGATCGCCGAGCTGGCGGCGCAGGCGCGCGCCGACCTGCCGGAAGCGGAGCGGAGCGAGACGGTGCTGCGGCTGCGCTATGATGGCACCGACAGCCTGTTCGACGTGATGCTGGGCGATCGGGCCGCGATGCTGGCCGATTTCGAGGCGCAATATCAGGCGCGCTTTGGCTATGGCGGCACCGGCACCATATTGGTCGACATGGTGCGGGTCGAGGCGATCGCACCGACCGCCGAGGATATGGGCAGCGTCGCGACCATCGCGACCGAGGCAGCCGCGCCACTGGCGCAGGTGATGCTGGCGGGCGCGCAGGCACCGGTGTTTGGCCGGGCCGGACTGACGCTGGACAGCATCGTCGATGGCCCGGCGCTGATCAGTGATCCGGTATCGACCACGGTGGTCGAGCCGGGCTGGCGCGCGCGGCTCGATACGATCGGCAATCTGGTACTGACCCGTCATGCGCCGCGCCCGGCGCCCGCCGCCGATGACGGCACCGCCGTCGATCCGGTCCGGCTGGAGGTGATGGGCGGCCTGTTCATGGCGATCGCCGAGGAAATGGGCGCCGCGCTCCAGCACAGCGCATCCTCGGTCAATATTCGCGAGCGTCTGGATTTCTCCTGCGCGCTGTTCGACGCGGCCGGCAATCTGGTCGCCAATGCGCCGCATATGCCGGTTCACCTCGGCAGCATGGGGGAAAGCATTCGCGCGGTCATGCGCCGGCGCGGGATCGGCGCCGATGGCCGGGCGATCGACGGGCGCGGCATCCTGCCGGGCGACGTCTATGCGCTCAACGCCCCCTATGATGGCGGCACCCACCTGCCCGACGTGACGGTGGTGATGCCGGTGTTCGTCGATGAGACGGCGCACGCGCCCGCCTTCTATGTCGCGGCGCGCGGCCATCATGCCGATATTGGCGGTATCTCGCCCGGCTCCATGCCGCCCGACAGCCGCAGCATCGAGGAAGAGGGCATCGTCCTCGATAATGTGCTGGTGGTGGATCAGGGCCGCTTCCTGGAGGGCGATCTGCGCGCCTTGCTGGGTTCCGGCCGCTGGCCCTCGCGCAATATCGACCAGAATATCGCCGACCTGTCCGCCCAGGTCGCCGCCTGCGCCAAGGGCGCGGCCGAGCTGCAGCGGATCAGCGGCGATTATGGCGCCGATGTCGTGGCCGCCTATATGGGCCATGTGCAGGATCAGGCCGAGGCGGCAGTGCGCCGGCTGATCGATCGCCTGTCCGACGGGCACTATCGCTATGCGATGGATAATGGCGCGGCGGTGGTCGTCCGCGTGACGATCGACCGGGCGGCGCGCGGCGCGACGGTGGACTTCACCGGCACGTCGGACCAGTTGCCGGGCAATTTCAACGCGCCGCTGTCGGTAGCACGCGCGGCCCTGCTCTATGTCGTGCGCACCCTGGTGGATGAAGCCGTGCCGATGAATGACGGCTGCCTCAAGCCCATGACTTTGGTGGTGCCAGAGGGATCGCTGCTGCGGCCGCTTTATCCCGCGGCGGTCGTCGCCGGCAATGTCGAGACCAGCCAGGTCGTCACCGACGCTTTGTTCGGCGCGCTGGGCGTGATGGCGGGCGCGCAGGGGACGATGAACAATTTCACCTTCGGCAATGCGCGCCACCAATATTATGAGACGATCTCGGGCGGATCGGGCGCCGGGCCGGATTTCGACGGCGCCGATGTGGTGCAGACCCATATGACCAACAGCCGCCTTACCGACCCCGAAATATTGGAAAGCCGATTCCCGGTACTGCTGGAGGAATTTTCCATCCGGCCCGGATCGGGCGGCGCGGGCGCGCATCATGGCGGCAATGGCGGGCTGCGCCGCATCCGCTTCCTGGAGGATATGACCGCCGGCATCCTGGCCAACCGGCGCAGCGTGCCGCCGTTCGGGCTGGAGGGCGGCGCGCCCGGCGGGCTGGGGCGCAACTGGGTGGATCGTGGCGATGGCCGGGCCGAGATGCTGGGCGCGACCGGATCGGCGCAGATGGCACCGGGCGACGTCTTCGTGATCGAGACGCCGGGCGGCGGCGGATTCGGCAAGGGCTGATCCGCCTCCGTCCGCGCGGCGCGAACGGAGGTCGGGAGGCAGGGTGCTCTAGTCCCGCCAGCTCCTGTCTGTGCGGTCGATCAGGCGGACCATCGCCTGGAAATCCGGCACGCCGACGCCGACCGGCAATTGCACCCCGGCGAGGTCGCGCTGATGCACGGCGATGACGTCGGCCGGGATCTCCACCGGCGTGCCGGCAGCGCAGGCCGCGACCTGAATTTCGCAGGCGCGCTGGAGCATCCATTGCATCAGGAAGGCTTCGGGCAGGCTCTTGGCCATCACCAGCGTGCCATGGTTGCGCAGCATCATGATTCGCCGCGCGCCAAGGTTGGCGATCAGCCTTTCGCCTTCCTCCGGCCGGATCGTGACGCCTTCAAAGTCATGATAGGCGATCCGCCCGGCAAAGGCGGCGGCGTAGAAATTGATCGGCCGCAGCCCTTCCTGCGTGGCGCTGACGGCCATGCCCGCCGTGGTATGGGTGTGGATGATGCAATGGGCGTCGGCCAGGTGGCGGTGGAACACGCTATGCTGGGTGAAGCCGGCGCGATTGACCGGATAGGGGCTGCCGTCCAGCACATGGCCGTCAATGTCGATCTTGACCAGGTTGGACGCCGTCACCTCGCTGTAGAGCAGGCCGAACGGGTTGATGAGGAAGGCGTTTTCCTCATCGGGCACGCGCAGGGTGATATGATTGTAGATCAGCTCCGACCAGCCCAAATGGTCGAAGATGCGGTAGCAGGCGGCGAGCTGCTGGCGCGCCTCCCATTCGGCAGGCGACATGTCGGGCTGTCTGGCGGCACTTGCCATGGCCATCCTCCTTTATATTATGGGCGCCACTATCCTCCGCTCGACGCATTCTGTCGAGGGAAAGGGCGTGAAAGCCCTGCAGGGGTTGAATTTGCGCGACTCTGCTGGTAGGGCGCGCCCCACATGCCTCAGGGTGACCTGTGGCGAATCACGGATTTTTATATTCGGTCGGCCCGTCGGGAGGGTTTCATTCCTGGCGATCCGCCCGTTTTCGATTGGAGATTGACGGACTTATGCAGATCATCGTTCGCGACAACAATGTCGACCAGGCCCTCCGCGCGCTCAAGAAGAAGCTGCAGCGTGAAGGCGTGTATCGCGAAATGAAGCTGCGTCGTCACTACGAGAAGCCCTCGGAAAAGCGTGCGCGCGAAAAGGCGGCTGCTGTCCGCCGCGCCCGCAAGCTGGAGCGCAAGCGCGCCGAGCGCGACGGCGTCCGTTAAGGACTGCCGATATCAGGACGGCCGGTTCGCGGTCGTCCTGACTCTTTGCTGATTTCCCGTTCTTCATTGCGAGGCGTTCGCCCATGTCCACGACGGCTGTCCCCCTTCGTCCTATCGCCAAGGGGTCGCTGACGCGACTCTGGATCGGCGTCGCCGCGATCGCGCTGGCGGCCGGTGGTCTGGCCTGGGCAGGGCAGCAGGGCGTGGAAGCATCGCCTGCCGCCTTCCTGACGCAGAACGCCCATGCCAAGGGCGTGGTCACGACCGAGTCGGGCCTGCAGTATCAGGTGCTGGAAGAAGGCAGCGGGCCGAGCCCGACGACCGCCGACGTTGCGCTGGTGGGCTATAAGGGCACGCTGCTCGACGGCACCGTGTTCGACGAGAATCCGCAGACGCCGATGCCGGTCGACGGCGTGGTGCCGGGCTTCTCCGAAGGCCTGCAGAAGATGAAGAAGGGCGGCAAATATCGCCTGTGGATCCCGCCGCAGCTTGGCTATGGCGAACAGGCCGCCGGCCCGATCCCGGCCAATTCGGTGCTGGTGTTCGATGTCCAGCTGCACGACTTCAAGTCGCGCGCGGAAATCATGCAGATGCAGCAGCGGATGCAGCAGATGCAGGGTGGCATGCCGCAGGGCGCCGTTCCGCAGGGCATGCCGGGCAACTGATCCGATCGATCCGAGAGTAGAGAAGGGCCCGGTTTCCGGGCCCTTTTTCTTTTGTGATCAGAGCGCTGTCTGAAAAAAAATGCGCGAAAGGGCGCATTTTTGATGCGGCACCGGCCCACACCCCCACCCGACCACCGGTGCGGCTGCGCCAGAGGCGCAGTCCGGACAAATGCTCAGAGGCTCGCCTGATCGCCGGGTGCCGATGGCGGGAAGGCGAGACCTTCGGCGCTGCCAATCTTTTCCTCGCCGGTGAACAGGCGGTCGAGTCGCGCCTTTACGTCGCGCCGATATTCGACGCAGGACACCGAACGCGGCGCGCCGATGTCGATATCGTCGGCGATCGCCGACTTGATCCGTTCCAGCGCGTCATTGTCGAGGATGCCGGCCCGATGCAGTTCCCGGCAGAGCTGGACCATTCCGGCGGCGGTTGCCTGAGCCCGCATGCCGACATTGGTCAGTTCGAAATGCAGCTTCTTCTGCTGCTCCATTGCCACGGTCATGCCATTCTCTCCTTTCGCTTTAGGATAGAAGCGCAGGAGCAATCGTTACGTTCCGGGACGCATTCGTCAATCGCCGTTTTTATCGTCGCTTTTCAGGATGGTCTGCCCTGCCAGAGCCTTGGACCGTTCCTCCAGATAGACCTTGATCATGGCGACGATCGGATCGGCCAGGAACAGGCCGAGGATGCCGAACAGCGCACCGAGCAATATCTGCGCCGCCAGCACCAGCGCCGGGGCCAGGTCGGTTGCGCGCTTGGCCACCATCGGCACGATCAGATAGCCGTCGATGATCTGCACCGCCATGTAGACGCCAAAGGCATAAAGGCCGGTATGGGTGCCGCCGGAAAAGCCGACAAGGACGATCAGCACGCCCGAGATGATCGCGCCGATATTGGGCAGGAAGGCGAGCAGGCCGGTGAGGATGCCGAGCAGGCCCGCCATCGGCACGCCGCCGGCCCAGAGCAGCAGCCATACGCCCACGCCCTCCACCGCCATGCCGATCAGCCGGCCGAACATCAGCCGGCGCAGGGTGAAGGCCATCTTGTCGGCGACGGTGTAGAAATGGGCGCGCTTGTCCATCGGCAGCATCCAGGCGACGCCGCGCTCGTACAGCTTGGGTTCGACCGCGATGAAGATGGCCAGCACCAGCATCATGACGCCGCTGGTGATCGCGCCGACGGCGGTGCCGACGGCGGCGGTGACCCGGCCCATGGAACTCATCGCCTGCTGGGCGAGGCCCTTGAGGTCCTCGGGCGTGGTGGTGATGCCCAGCTGCTGCATCCAGCCGCCGACCCGCTCCACCTGCGCCTCGACGATGGTGCGCATCGCCTGCGCCTGGGCGGCCAGGCTGGAGCCGGTGAGGTAGAAGGTATAGGCGAGGAAGGCGACGACGGCGAGCAGCACGATCGTCAGCCGCCAGCCCCGGCCGATCGGCAGCACGCGGCCCAAGAGGCGGGTGCCGCCATCCATCATGGTAGTAAAGACCAGCGCGCCCAGGATCAGCATGATCGGCTGGGCCAGCAGCACGACCAGGGCGATGCCGATCGCCATCGCGAACCAGACGCCCGCCCGCTTGATCTCATGCTGGACCAGCGGGCTGCGCAATTCGCTGGGGCCGGGTTGCTCGATATGCTGATGCGCGTCGCTCAAACCCGGAACCCCCAATCAATCGCTGTGAACTATTTCGCCTCGGTAACGCTCTGGGGGCGCAGGCTGTTCCCGGCGCGGCCGCCACGGAAGGCATGGAACCAACTGAGCGGGTTCCAGCTCGAATCGCCGTCCAGGCTGAAAGTGATGAATTCGGCGCGACCGCCGATCGCTTCCCATGGCACCGGGCCGCCCAGGCCATTTTCCTCCAGCGGGGCGCGGCTGTCGGCGCTGTTGTCGCGATTGTCGCCCATCAGGAAGACATGGTCGGCGGGCACGCGGACCGGGCCATACCAGTCGAGCGCGCTCGGCCCCATGTCGATCGTGACATAGGTCTTGCCGTTGGGCAGCACTTCCTGCCGCACCGGCAGTTCGCACCAGCTCTTGCCCGCCTTGTCGGTCACCAGCGCGCCAGGGAACTGCATCGGCGGGCAGGGGGCATTGCCATCGACCGCTATGCGCAGGGGCTTGAGCACCTTCTGCGGCACCGGCACGCCGTTCAGGATCACCTGGCCGCCGCGGACCTCGACAATGTCGCCGGGCAGGCCGATGACGCGCTTGATATAATCCTCGCGCCGGTTCTGGGGCGAGACGATGACGATGTCGCCACGCTCGGGCAGGTGGCCCAGGATGCGCCCCTTCAGGAAGGGCAGCGGATGGAAGCTGGGGCTGACATAGGACCAGCCATAGGGGAATTTGCTGACCACCAGCCGGTCGCCCTTCAGCAGCACCGGCATCATCGATTCCGACGGGATGTAGAAGGGTTTGGCGACGAAGCTGTGGAAGGCCAGCACGGCGAGGATGAGCAGCACGATGCTCTTCACCTCATGCCACCAGTTCACCCCGCTGCTGCCGGCCCCGCTGTTGTCTGCCTCTTTGTCGTCGGCTGCCGTTTCGGGCGCGGCGGGGGGCAGGGGGTCGGTTTGGGTCATGTCGACTGCCGTCATGGAAGGGCTATGCTCGGATGGGGAGGGCGGCCCGCTCAAAGCGGCAGCGCCTCGATGATGACGAAGGCCTGTGCCCATGGATGATCGTCCGTGAGCGTCAGGTGAATGACCGGCTTGTAGCCCGCCGGCACCATCGATGCCAGCCGCTGTGCGGCACCGCCGGACAGCGCCAGCGTGGGCGCGCCGCTGGGCGCGTTGACGACGCCGATATCCTTCATGAAGACGCCGGCCTTGAAACCGGTGCCGACCGCCTTGGAAAAGGCCTCCTTGGCGGCGAAGCGCTTGGCCAGCGTGCCGGCTTTGGTAAACGGCCGGCGTTCCGCCTTGGCCTGTTCGACATCGGTGAAGACGCGCTGGACGAACCGGTCCCCGAAGCGGTCGAGCGAATTCTGGATCCGCTCGATATTGCAGAGATCGGAGCCGAGGCCGATGATCATGCGGCGGTCACCGGGCCAGGTCCATCTGGCGGCGCATTTCGCGGATGCTGGCTTCCAGCCCGCCGAAGATCGCCTCGCCGATCAGGAAATGGCCGATATTGAGTTCGGCGATCTGCGGGATGGCGGCGATCGGCGCGACATTGTCGAAGGTGAGGCCATGGCCGGCATGCGGCTCGATGCCGTTCTTGGCGGCGAGCGCGGCGGCGTCGGCAATGCGGCGCAGCTCGACCGCGCGGGCCTCGCCGGTCAGATGGGCATAGGCGCCGGTGTGAAATTCGACCACGGGCGCGCCAAGCTGGATCGCGGCCTCGATCTGGGCGGCGTCGGCCTCGATGAACAGGCTGACGCGGATGCCGGCATCGGTGAGCGCGGCGACGATCGGGCGCAGCACCTCGATCTGGCCGGCGGCGTCCAGGCCGCCCTCGGTCGTGCGCTCCTCGCGCTTTTCCGGCACGATGCAGGCGGCATGCGGCTTGTGCTTGAGGGCGATGCCCAGCATTTCCTGCGTCGCCGCCATTTCCAGGTTCAGCGGCACGTCGAGCGCCGCCATCAGCATCGCGATATCCTCGTCGCGGATATGGCGGCGATCCTCGCGCAGATGCGCGGTGATGCCGTTGGCGCCGGCCTTCACCGCCAGCAGCGCGGCCTTGACCGGATCGGGATGTTCGCCGCCCCGCGCGTTGCGGATCGTCGCCACATGGTCGATATTGACCCCCAGGCGCAGCGGAACGGCGGCCATCTTATTGCTTCCGGCTGCCGGGCTTGATCGCCGGCACCGCTTCCAGTTCGGGCGGCAGCTGATCGGCGTCATAGACCGGGAAATTGATGCTCACGAGCGGGTAGAAGGGGACGCCCAGGTCCACTTCGCCGGCCGAACGATCGACCAGCGCCACTTCGGCGACGACGATGCCGCCTTCGCGCTCGACCGCCTCGATCGCCTGGCGCGACGACAGGCCGGTGGTGACGACGTCTTCCACCATCAGCACTTTCTGCCCCGGCGATATGGCAAAGCCGCGGCGCAGTTCGAACACGCCCTCGGGCCGTTCGAGGAACACCGCATCCTTGTCGAGCGCGCGGCCGACTTCATGGCCGATGATCAGGCCGCCCATGGCGGGCGACACGACCAGGTCGATCTCCTGGCGCAGCTCGCGCGGCAGCTGCTGCACGGTGGCGCGGGCCAGCTTGCCGGCGCGTTCGGCATTCATCAGCACGCGGGCGCACTGCAGGTAATTGGCGCTGCGGCGGCCCGACGACAGGATGAAATGTCCTTCGAGCAGCGCACCTGCTGCCCGGAATTCTGCCAATACTTCTTCGTCGGTCATTCCGCCCTGTTCCACTATTCCGTTGCGGGAGGTCGCGCAAAAACGGCGCCCGGCCCGCCCATATCGCACGGGCATGACATGCCCATGATCGCGCACCTGTGCGCGAGGTGCGAGATAGGCGGGAGCGGGAGGCGTTGCAACAGCGAAGAAAATCTGGTCCACACTGACTTGAGGCAGAAAAATTCGTTGCCTATAAGCCGCCACATAGACCGAACGGGCGGGCACGACGCGAAAGTGGACGTTCCCGTTGCAGCGGCAACAAGGGGTTAGGGGTAGATGAGGCTATGAAAAAGGTGAGATCGCTCATTCTGGCCGGCTTGCTGGCAATGGCGCCGGCAACGGTGATGAGCCCGATGGCATTGGCGCAGGAGAATGCCGCCGCTGCCGCCCCCGCTGCTGACAACGCAGCTATATCGACCGAATCACCCGACAATGCGACGGCCCCTGCGGCCGAAGCCGCGCCCGCCGCCAAGGTCGCCGCGCCGCCGCGGATGAAGCCGACCGAAGGCATTGGCATGCCCAAGCCCGGCGAGATCACGCTGCAGGAGCAGTTCACCTCCACCGGCCACACCGCGCGCTGGCTGCACGACAAGATGCTGCTGCCGCTCATCACCATCATCTCGGTCTTCGTGCTGCTGCTGATGCTCTATGTGATGGTGCGCTATCGCCGCTCCGCCAACCCGGTGCCGTCCAAGACCTCCCACAACACCGTCATCGAAGTGGTGTGGACGCTGGTCCCGGTCCTCATCCTGCTGGTGATCGCGATTCCCTCGATCGGCCTGCTCGCCGACCAGTATAAGCCCGCGCCCAAGGATGCGCTGACCGTGAAGGTCACCGGCTATCAATGGTATTGGGGCTATGAATATCCCGACAACGGCATCCCCGAATTCGTGTCGAACTTGCTGCCCGAGGACAAGGCGAAGGAAAATGGTGAGCCCTATCTGCTCGCGCCCGACAATCGCCTGGTCCTGCCGGTCGGTCGTCCGGTCAAGCTGATCATCACCGGCGCCGACGTGATCCACAGTTTTGCCGTGCCTTCGCTCTGGGTGAAGATGGACGCCGTGCCCGGACGCCTGAACGAGAAGAGCTTCACCATCGAGAAGCCGGGCGTCTATTATGGCCAATGTTCGGAACTGTGCGGCGCGCGCCACGGCTTCATGCCGATCGCGATCGAGGCGCTGCCCCCGGCCCAGTTCGACCAGTGGGTCCAGTCGCAGGGCGGCACGCTGAAGGGCGCAGCGGCGGAGAAGACGGCTGAAGCCGCTGCCGCTACTGCCGAAAAGAAGATCTGAGGGGTAGGAACGTCATGACCACCATCACCGCCGACCATCATGGCGATCATCATGGCGACCATGCCCATGATCATCATGATGCCGACCACAAGCCGGCCTTCTTCCAGCGCTGGTTCATGTCCACCAACCACAAGGACATCGGCACCCTCTATCTGATCTTCGCGATCATGGCCGGCCTGATCGGCGGCGCCATTTCCGGCCTGATGCGCATGGAATTGCGCGAGCCGGGCATCCAGTTCCTGCACATCTGGGCGCAGTGGAGCGATGGTCCCGCCGCGACGCTGGACCAGGCCTATCACCTCTGGAACGTGCTGATCACCGCCCATGGCCTCATCATGGTCTTCTTCATGGTGATGCCCGCGATCATCGGCGGCTTTGGCAACTGGTTCGTGCCGATCATGATCGGCGCGCCGGACATGGCCTTCCCGCGGATGAATAATATCAGCTTCTGGCTGCTCATCCCCGCCTTCCTGCTGCTGCTCGGCTCCACCTTCGTGCCCGGCGGCACCGGCAATGGCGCGGGCACCGGCTGGACCGTCTATGCGCCGCTGTCGACCAGCGGTTCGGCCGGCCCGGCCGTCGACATGGCGATCCTGTCGCTGCACATCGCGGGCGCCAGTTCGATCCTGGGCGCGATCAACTTCATCACCACCATCCTCAACATGCGTGCGCCGGGCATGACCCTGCACAAGATGCCGCTGTTCGTCTGGTCGGTGCTGGTCACCGCCTTCCTGCTGCTGCTCGCGCTGCCGGTTCTGGCCGCGGCGATCACCATGCTGCTGACCGACCGCAATTTCGGCACCACCTTCTATGATGCGGCCGGTGGCGGCGATCCCGAACTCTACCAGCATCTTTTCTGGTTCTTCGGCCACCCCGAAGTCTATATCATGATCCTGCCGGGCTTCGGCATCGTCAGCCAGATCGTCTCGACCTTCAGCCGCAAGCCGGTGTTCGGCTATCTCGGCATGGCCTATGCCATGGTCGCGATCGGCGTGGTCGGCTTCGTCGTCTGGGCGCACCACATGTTCACCACCGGCATGTCGGTGAATGTGAAGATGTATTTCACCGCTGCCACCATGGTCATCGCGGTGCCGACCGGCATCAAGATCTTCTCGTGGATCGCGACCATCTGGGGCGGGTCGATCAGCTTCAAGACGCCGATGGTATGGGCGCTGGGCTTCATCTTCCTGTTCACCGTGGGCGGCGTGACCGGCGTGGTGCTGGCCAATGGCGGCGTCGACGACGTGCTGCACGACACCTATTATGTGGTCGCGCACTTCCACTATGTGCTCTCGCTGGGCGCGGTCTTCTCGCTGTTCGCGGGCTTCTATTACTGGTTCCCGAAAATGACGGGGCGCATGTATAATGAAGTGCTGGGCCAGCTCCATTTCTGGGTCTTCTTCATCGGCGTGAACCTGCTGTTCTTCCCGATGCACTTCCTGGGCCTGAGCGGCATGCCGCGCCGTTATCCCGACTATCCCGAAGCGTTCGCCTATTGGAACAAGATCGCGACCCACGGCTATGAGATCATGGCGGTCGGCGTGCTGATCTTCCTGATCAACGTCTTCTGGTCGCTGTTCGCCGGCAAAAAGGCTGAGGGCAATCCCTGGGGCGAGGGCGCGACGACGCTGGAATGGACGCTGACCAGCCCGCCGCCCTATCACCAGTTCGAGACCCTGCCGGTCATCGACTGATCGCCATGCGGGTGCCCGGCCTGGACCGGGCACTCCGTCCCCCTGCGGCGGGGCAGATGGGTAGGACCGTCTGTCCATTTGCCGGAATCGGTCAGGGCCTGTATGGGGCGCCGGCTGATCGAAGAGGAGTTTATGGCCAGTTCGCCGCTTTCGTCCGGGGCTAATGCCCCCGTCCTGCCCGCTCATTGGCGCGATTTCGTCGCGCTGACCAAGCCGCGCGTGATGACGCTTGTGGTGTTCACGGGCCTGTGCGGGCTGCTCGCCGCGCCCGGTCATATCCATCCGGTGCTGGGCTTTACCGCGATATTGTGCATCGCGCTGGGCGCCGGCGCTGCCGCCGCGCTCAACCAGTGGTGGGAAGCCGATATCGACGCCAAGATGAAGCGCACCGCCAGCCGGCCGCTGCCCGCCGGGCGGATGGAACGGCAGACGGCGCTGCATTTCGGCGTCGGCCTGTCCTTCTTCTCGGTGATCCTGATGGGGATGGCGACCAACTGGCTCGCCGCCGCCGTGCTGACCGTCTCGATCCTCTTCTATGTCTTCATCTACACCATCTGGCTGAAGCCCCGGACGGCGCAGAATATCGTCATCGGCGGCGCGGCCGGCGCCTTTCCGCCGGTGATCGGCTGGGCGGCGGTGACGGGCGACATCACCGCGCTGCCGATCGCGCTGTTCATGCTGATCTTCTTCTGGACGCCGCCCCATTTCTGGGCGCTCGCGCTGTTCGTGAAGACCGATTATGCCGCCGCCGGCATTCCGATGCTGCCGGTCGTTTCGGGCGAGGTCGTCACCCGGCGCCAGATCCTCTTCTACACCTTCATCATGGCGGTTGCCGCGCTGGCCCCGGTCGCGCTGCACCTGACCGGCGCGATCTATGGCACGGCGGCACTGGTCGGCACCGCGATCTTCGCGGCCATGGCCTTCCAGGTCTATCTGCGCCGCGAAACCGACCCCGCGCGCATGGCGCCGGAAAAGCGGCTGTTCAAATATTCGATCCTCTATCTCTTCCTGCTGTTCGGGGCAGTGGTCGTCGACCGCTGGCTGCTGGCATGAGTCCGGAAGATCAGGATCAGGTGCGCGCACGGCAAAAGTCCCGTGCGCTGGTGACCGGGCTGCTGCTCGGCTTCCTCGCCATCCTCTTCTTCGCCATCACTTTGGCGAAGATCGGCGCGAGCCATAATATCTGATGGCCTCGCTCCCGCCCTCGCCCTTTGACCGCGACCGCCGCAACCGGCGGACGCTGGTGGCGATGGCGGGCATCGGCCTGGCGATGCTTGCCCTCGGCTTCGCCTCGGTCCCGCTCTATCGCATCTTCTGCCAGACGACCGGCTTTGGCGGCACGACCCAGCGCGCGGCGGCCGATGTGAAGCTGACCCCGGTGGCCGGGCGGACCATGTCGATCCGCTTCGATTCCAATGTCCAGCCCGGCATGCCTTGGGAATTTCGCCCCGAACATCGCACCGACACGGTGACCGTCGGCGCCCGCGACATGGCGATTTTCATTGCGAAGAACCTGTCCGACAAGCCGGTGACCGGCACCGCCAGTTTCAACGTCACGCCGACCCAGGCCGGCGCCTATTTCACCAAGATCCAGTGCTTCTGCTTCACCCAGCAGACGCTGCAGCCCGGTGAAGAAGTGCGCATGCCGGTGATCTATTATGTCGATCCCAAGATATTGCAGGATCCCGACAACAAGGACACGCAGCAGATAACGCTCAGCTACACCTTCTATCCTGTTGAGCAGGGGAAGCAGCCAAGCTAAGCTGACGAGAATAACCGAAAAACAGGGAAGAGGTAGAAACCGTCATGGCAGGCGCCAAGAACCACGATTATCATATCCTTCCGCCCAGCATCTGGCCGCTGTTCGGCTCGATGTCGGCGCTGGTGATGGCGATGGGCGCGATCATGTGGATGCATCCCGACGCGATGCCCGCCGGCGGTGGCTGGATCTTCCTGATCGGTGTGGCCGGTGTCCTCTTCACCATGTTCAGCTGGTGGAGCAATGTGATCGCCGAGGCGCATGCCGGCGATCATACGCCGGTGGTCCAGCTGCATCTGCGCTATGGCATGATCCTGTTCATCGCGTCGGAAGTCATGTTCTTCGTCGGCTGGTTCTGGGCCTTTTTCGACTTCTCCCTCTTCCCCAGCGAACTGGCGCCGATCGAGGGCATGTTCCCCTCCAAGGGCATCGAGGTGATGAACGCGTTCGAGCTGCCCTTGCTCAACACGCTGATCCTGCTCTGCTCGGGCACCACCGTCACCTGGGCGCATCATGCGCTGATCCACGGCGATCGCGAAGGGCTGAAGAAGGGGCTGTGGTGTACGGTGATCCTGGGCGCGCTGTTCAGCTGCATCCAGGCCTATGAATATATGCACGCGCCGTTCCCGTTCGGCGGTTCGCCCTATAGCTCGGCCTTCTACATGGCGACCGGCTTCCATGGCTTCCACGTGCTGGTCGGCACCATCTTCCTGGTGGTGAACCTGATCCGCGCCTATAGGGGCGACTTCACCCCGCGCCAGCATTTCGGCTTTGAAGCGGCCGCCTGGTACTGGCATTTCGTCGACGTGGTGTGGCTGTTCCTGTTCGCCGCCATCTATGTCTGGGGCGGCTGGGGCGCGCCGATCCACGGCGGCTGATGGTTCAGGGATGACGGCGAAGGCGACAGGCATGGACCTGCTTGCGGCCTCCGCCCGCGGCCTTTGCCCCCGTTGCAGCGCACCGACCCTGTTCGAAGGGCCGGTGCGTTTTGCGTCGCGCTGCCGCCAGTGTGGGCTGGATTATGGCCAATATAATGTCGGCGACGGGCCGGCGGCTTTCCTGACGCTGATCATCGGCGCGGTCATGGTCGCGCTGGCGCTGACGCTGGAACTGACCGTCCATCCGCCGCTATGGTTGCACCTGCTGCTCTGGGCGCCGCTGACCGCCGGCGCCGTGGTCGGCAGCCTGCGCGTCGCCAAGGGCGCGCTGCTGACGGTCGAATATCGCAAAAATGCCCGCGAGGGACGGGTGGTGGAGAAGAAGGACGCATGAGCGGACGGCGCATCCCGATTGTTCCGACCGTGCTGGTCTGTGTCGCGATCGCCGCCATGATTGCGCTCGGCATCTGGCAGTTGCAGCGCCGGGGCGAGAAGGAAACCATGCTGGCGCTGGCCGCCAGCAATGTGTCGCGCCCGGCCGTCGCCTTCCCCAAAATGCCGCCGGTGCCCGATGAACTTCTGTTCCGCCCATCCTCGGTCCATTGCCTGCGCGTCGTCGGCTGGCAGGTCGAGGCCGGGCGCGCCGCCGATGGATCGACCGGCTATCGCCATATCGCCCAATGCACGACCGGCGCCGAAGGGCCGGGCGCGCTGGTCGCGGTCGGCGTCGGCCAGAAGCCGGATGACAAACCGGCCTGGACCGGCGGGCAGGTCGAAGGCTGGATTTCGCAGGAGCCCGATCATCGCTCGCTGATCGCGCGGGCAGGGGGCAGGACCATGCCGCTGCGGCCGATGCTGGTCGCGCGCGCCGCACCGCCGGGCCTGAAACCCATGGCACCGCCCAGCACCGCCGACGTGCCCAACAATCATCTCGCCTATGCGGTGCAATGGTTCATTTTTGCCGCGCTGGCGGCAATAATCTATCTGCTTGTCCTGCGCCGACGCAATGCGGAGCCGCCAAGGCCGTCGTAAAGGCTTGCCCCGGCGCGCGTGCGTCGCTACCGCGCTTTCCCATTATGCAATATGTCAGCACCAGGGGAAGCGCACCGGCGCTCGGTTTTGAAGATGTCACGCTGGCGGGCCTGGCGTCCGACGGCGGGCTTTATGTGCCCGAAAGCTGGCCGCAATTTTCCGCTGCCGACATTCGCGCCCTCGCTGGCCTTTCCTATGTCGAAACCGCCGTGCGGGTCATGGCGCCGTTCGTCGCCGGATCGCTGAGCGAAGAGGAACTGTGCGAGCTTTGCACCGCCGCCTATGGCCGGTTCAGCCATGACGCGGTGACGCCGCTGGTGCAGCTCGACAATCGCCACTGGATGCTGGAGCTGTTCCATGGTCCGACCCTGGCGTTCAAGGATGTCGCGCTCCAGCTGCTCGGCCAGCTGTTCGAGCGGTTCCTGTCGCGCCGCGACGACCATTCGACCATCGTCGGCGCCACATCGGGCGACACCGGTTCGGCCGCGATCGACGCGGTCGCCGGCCGCGAGAAGGTCGACATCTTCATGCTGCATCCCGAGGGCCGGGTGTCCGACGTGCAGCGCCGCCAGATGACCACGGTGCTCGCCCCCAACGTCTATAATATCGCGATCGACGGCAGCTTCGACGATGCGCAGGCGCTGGTGAAGCGCATGTTCAACGATGCGGACTTCAAGGCGCGCTTCAACCTGTCGGCAGTGAACAGCATCAACTGGGCGCGGCTGATGGCGCAGGTCGTCTATTATTTCTACGCCGCCGTGCGGTTGGGCGCGCCCGATCGCCCGATCGCCTTTTCCGTGCCGACCGGCAATTTCGGCGATGTCTTCGCCGGCTATGTCGCGTCGAAAATGGGCTTGCCGGTCGCCAGGCTGGTGGTCGCCACCAACGTCAACGACATATTGCATCGCGCCCTGTCGGAGGGCGACTATAGCCAGGGCCAGGTCGTGCCGACCGCGACGCCCAGCATGGACATTCAGGTCAGCTCCAATTTCGAGCGGCTGCTGTTCGATGCCGGCGGCCGTGACGGCATCGCGCTTGCCCAGCAGATGCAGGGTTTCGAGGCAAGCAAGGCGATGCGCCTTACCAATGCCCAGCGCGAAGGTGCGGCGAACCTGTTCACCTCCGCCCGGATCGATGCCGACGGCATGACCATGGCGATGCGCTGGGCGTTCGACGCTGCCGGGCAGGTGATCGATCCGCACAGCGCCATTGGCCTCGCCGCCGCGCGCGAGGCGGACATCGACCCGTCGATCCCGGTGGTGACGCTGGCGACCGCCCATGCCGCCAAGTTCCGCGATGCGGTGGAGCGGGCGACCGGCACGCGGCCACCGCTGCCTGCACGGGTCGGCGACCTGTTCGCGCGCGAGGAAAGCTATGCCAAGCTGCCCGGCACGTTCGAGGCGGTGACCGCCTATGTCGCGGAGCGGGCGACGCCGCGCGGCTGATCGCGGGTTGATCCCCTCTCGACAGGAGCGGCGCAAGAGACGATGAGGCCGGAATGGAACTCAAGACTCTCATCGGCGAACCCTGGTCCGACTATGGCCTGATCGACTCGGGCAACGGCCGCAAGCTCGAACGCTATGGCCGTTTCCGCTTCATCCGCCCCGAACCGCAGGCGATGTGGGCGCCGGCGACCGAAGACTGGCGCGCCGACGGCGAATTCATCCCCGGCTCGGACGAGGATGGCGGCGGCCGCTGGTATTATGACAAGCCGGTCCCGGCCGAAGGCTGGCCGCTGCACTGGAAGGAAGTGACCTTCCAGTCGAGCTGCACCCCCTTCCGCCATCTCGGTTTCTTCCCCGACATGGCGCCGGTGTGGGACTTCATGCGCGCCAGCACCGCCGACAAGCCCGAGGCTGAGGTCATGAACCTGTTCGGCTATACCGGTGTCGGCACGCTGGGCATGTCGGCGGCCGGCGCGCGCATGGTCCATGTCGATGCGTCGAAGAAATCGGTGGCGCAGGCGCGGGCGAACGCCGACCTGTCGGGCATGGGCGACAGGCCGATCCGCTGGATCGTCGAGGATGCGGCCAAGTTCGTCGCGCGCGAAGTGCGGCGCGGCCGCCGCTATGACGGCATATTGCTCGACCCGCCCAAATATGGCCGCGGCCCCGACGGCGAAGTGTGGCGGCTGGAGGAGGATCTGCCGGGCCTCATCGCCAATTGCCGCCAGTTGCTCGACGCCGACAGTCGCTTCCTCTTCCTCACCGTCTATGCGGTGCGCATGTCGGCGCTGGCGATCGGCGAATTGCTGCGCCAGGCCTTTGCCGACCTGCCCGGCGAGGTCGAGGCGGGCGAACTGACCGTGCGCGAGGAAGCCCGCGGCCTGCTGCTCCCCACCGCCATCTGGGCGCGCTGGAAGCGGTAAACATAAGGGCGACGGCTATAAGCCCTCTCCCGCCTGCGGGAGAGGGTTGGGTGAGGGCTTTTCTAAGACGACCCTCATGATAGACTCTGCCAATGCCCAGCATCGGCCCGACCAGTCCCAACGCTTCACGTCTGCGGCGCAACGCAACCGAATGTGAGCAACGGCTATGGGGCGTCCTGCGCAATCGCCAGCTTGAAGGCTTCAAGTTCCGGCGACAGGCGACGATCGGGCCATTCGTGGTCGATTTCCTCTGTGCCGAATATCGCTTCATCGTCGAGATCGATGGCGGGCAGCATGATGAACGGACGGATGCGTCGCGCACGGCGCAACTGCAATCGGCGGGCTATGTGATCCACCGGTTCTGGAATCATGATGTGGTCGAGAATTTCGACGGCGTGGTGGAGCGGATCAGGCTGGAGCTGCTTGCCGTTCGAGAGACGTAAGCAAGAAGACCCTCACCCAACCCTCTCCCGCCTGCGGGAGAGGGCTATTACGCGCGTCGCCCTATTTCCCGACCCTGATCTCGAACAGCTTGGGCCAGTTCTTGCCGGTGATGAAGACGCGGTCGCTCTTGGCGTCATAGGCGATGCCGTTGGCGACGGCTTCGCTGTCGGTGACGCCGGCCTGCTTGCGCAGCGGGGCGACGTCGATCCAGTCGATCACGCCGCCGCTGCGCGGGTCGATCCGGGCGATCTTCGTGTCATACCAGACATTGGCCCAGATCTCGCCCTTCACCCATTCCAGCTCGTTCAGCCGATCGACCGCGCGGCCGTTCCAGGTGACGGTGATGCGGCGCTGTTCGCTCAGCGTCTCGGGATCGAGGAAACGCAGTTGCGCGCTGCCGTCGCTCATGATGATCGATCGGCCATCCTGGGTCAGGCCCCAGCCTTCGCCTTCATAGCGGAAGGTGGAGAGCGGCGAGAAATCGTCCAGTTTCCAGACAAAGCCCTGGCGGTGGCGCCAGGTCAGGCTGACCAGCTTGCCGCCCCAGTTGACGATGCCTTCGCCGAAATAGGGCTGCTCGACGACACGGCGCTGCTCGACCTTGCCGGTCTTGAGCGCGACCTTGCGAATCTCCGACTGGCCTTCAAGGCCAGTGCTCTCATAAAGCGCGCCGTCGAGGTAGAAGAGACCCTCGGTGAAGGCTGCCGGATCATGCGGATAGGCCTTGACCAAGGTCCAGGGCGTTTCCGCCCGCGCCGGCATGGTCAGGGTGAGGGCGCACAGCACCGCCAATAATATCCGTTCGCTTCGAGCGAAGTCGAGAAGCCTGCGTGCAGCGGTTCTCGACAGGCTCGAACCGAACGGCTGTTGGCGCCAGGAACAAGGCCTCATTCGGCGGCCTGTGCGGCGATCGCGGTGGCGAGCCAGGCGGGCAGGGTGGCGGGGGCGATCGCCTCCACCCGTTGCAGTTCGATCGAGAGGCCAAGGTCGGGCAGGACGGCGCGCTGGCGCTTCTCGTCGGCCTGCTCCAGCGGCACCGCGACCAGCCGCCGGTTCACCTTGTTGCGATAATGCATGCGGGCCGTGTTTTCCTGACCGACATAGCAGCCCTTGTCATAATCGACGCCGTGCAGTTCCTCGGCATTGGTTTCCAGCCACAGCGTCTGGTCCTGCCCCAGTTCCGCCGCGCCTTCGAACACCCCAAGCGACAGCCGATGGGCGCGGAACGCGGCGGAGGCGTCGCCATCGCTCGCCGGCGCCAGCCAGCGCGCGCCCAATTCTGGCAGGCGCGGGTCGCGGGGCTTATCGGCCGCGTCGATCGCCCAATGCACCGCCAGCGTTTCGTCGCGCGCGATCACCACCTTGCGCCGCAGCCGGTATATGGTCAGCCGCTTGGCCAGCGCGTCGGCCTGCGCCGCCTCGCAGTCGATCAATATATCGCCGTCGTCGCCCCATAGGATGAAGTCGAACAGCGCCTTGCCCTGCGGCGTCAGCAGCGCGGTCCAGCGCGCTTCGCCGTCTTTCAGCGTCAGCACGTCGCGGGTCAGCAGCCCTTGCAGGAAGGGACGCGCCTCTTCGCCGGAAATGCGCAGCACCGCGCGGTCGGTAAGGGTGGTATCGGTCATCGGCTTTAGGTAGGACGGCGCCACGACTTCGCCAAGCGGTTCGCGCGAACAGCAGACAGGAATATCGCCATGACCCAGACCTTCGACATGATCCTCAAGAACGGCACTGTCCATACGCCGGGCGGCGCGGAGCAGGTGGATGTGGGCGTGCGCGGCGGCAAGATCGTCGCCATCGGCACCAGCCTGGGCGATGCGGGCGAAGTGGTCGACTGCACCGGCCTCGACGTGCTGCCGGGCTGCATCGACAGCCAGGTGCATTTCCGCGAGCCGGGGCTGGAATATAAGGAGGATCTGGAATCGGGCAGCCGCGCTGCGGTGCTGGGCGGCGTCACCGCCGTGTTCGAAATGCCCAACACCAATCCCAATACCGACACCGCCGAGCGGGTGCATGACAAGCTGAAGCGCGCCCATCACCGCATGTGGTGCGACCATGCCTTCTATGTCGGCGCGACGGCGGAAAATGCCGAGCAGCTGAAGGAACTGGAGCGCATTCCCGGCACCTCGGGCGTCAAGATCTTCATGGGCGCGTCGACCGGCAGCCTGCTGGTGGACGATGACAATGCGCTGGCCCGCGTGCTGGCGTCGGGCACCCGCCGCGTCGCCATCCATGCCGAGGACGAGACGCGCATGAACGCGCGCAAGGATTATCGGGTCGAGGGCGACCCATCCTCCCACCCCGTCTGGCGCGACGATGAAAGCGCGATGATCGCGACGAAGCGGATCATCGCGCTCGCCCGCAAGGCGCGTCGCCGCATCCACATCCTGCACGTCACCACCCCGGCGGAGCTGGAATATATCGGCCAGAACAAGGATGTCGCGACCTGCGAAGTCACGCCGCAGCATCTGACCCTGGCCGGCGAGGACGCCTATCCGCGGCTGGGCACCTATGCCCAGATGAACCCGCCGATCCGCAGCGCCGCGCATCGCGACGGCCTGTGGTTCTGGCTCAACCAGGGGGTGCCCGATGTGCTGGGCAGCGACCATGCGCCGCACACGATCGAGGAAAAGGCGAAGGTCTATCCCGCCTCGCCCAGCGGCATGCCGGGCGTGCAGACCTTGGTGCCGCTGCTGCTCAACCATGTCGCCGAAGGGCGGCTGACGCTGCGCCGCTTCATCGAACTGACGTCTTCGGGGCCGCAGCGCGTGTTCGGCCTGACCTGCAAGGGCCGCATCGCGCTCGGCTATGATGCCGACTTCACCGTGGTCGACCTCAAGAAGAAATGGACCGTCGGCAAGGACTGGCTCGCCTCGCGCTGCGACTGGTCGCCGTTCGACGGCATGGACCTGACCGGCAAGGCGATCGGCACCATCATCCGCGGCAACCGCGTGATGTGGGAAGACAGCCTCGCCAATCAGGCGGTCGGCGAGCCGGTCCGGTTCGAGGCCACCGAATTCAACTGATCAGATTACGCCGTCGCCAGCCGGTTGCGGCGGGCGGCGGCATAGCTGTCGCTGGCGAAGAGGATGAGGCCCAGCCAGATCAGGCCGAAGCTCAGCATCTGACCCTGGCTCAGCGTCTCGCCCAGCAGCACCACGCCGCACAGAAATTGCAGCGTCGGCGCCAGATATTGCAGCAGTCCCAGCGTCGCCAGCGGCAGGCGCTGGGCGGCGGTGGCGAACAGCACCAGCGGCACGGTGGTGACGCCGCCGGCCAGGATCAGCAGGCCGGTGGTCGGCATGTCCTGGCCAAAGCTGATGCCGCCATGGCCCGACAGCCAGACAAGATAGCCGATCGCCGGCGCGACCAGCAGCAGCGTCTCGACGCCCAGGCCGGTCATCGGCGCAATCGGGGTGAGCTTGCGGATCAGGCCATAAAGGGCGAAGCTGATCGCCAGCGCCAGGCTGATCCACAGGGTGGTGAGCGCGGCCGCGGCGAGGATGGCGACGCCGATCGCGGCGATCGCGATCGCCAGCATCTGTCCGCGCCGCAGCCTTTCCTTGAGTATGACGACGCCCAGGCCCACGCTGACCAGCGGGTTGAGGAAATAGCCCAGGCTGCAGGCGACGACATGGCCGTCATTGACCGCCCAGACATAGACCAGCCAGTTGATCGCGATCATCACCGCCGATGCCATCAGCGGCAGGACCAGCCGGGGCGTGCGCAATGCCGCGACGAAGGCCGCCAGCCCCTTGCGCGCGGCCAGCAGCACCAGGATCAGGATGACCGACCAGATCACCCGCTGGGTCACGATCTCGATCGGGTCGACATGATGCAGCAGGCGGAAGAAGAGCGGCAGCATCCCCCAGATGCTGTAAGTGCCGATCGCGGCGATGACGCCCTTGCGGGCTTCGCTTTCCGCTATGGTCACAGGATTCCGCCGCCCAGGAACAGGCGCAGCGCGCCGAAGGCGGCGACGATCAGGCAGAAATTCTGCCCGCCCTTTTTCGACGACATCAGGCCGATGAAGGCGCCGAACAGCGCCATCGGCACCAGCAGCCAGTTGAGCGCGCCGAGCAGCGGAAACACCGCCGGGATCATCAGGACAAGGGTGACAAGACCGATCAGGGCTGACAGAAGGTTGAGCATAGTCCGACTGATGGCGGCTTTGCTGTCCCGGAACAAGACAAGCGACCATGCCACCCGGCAGAAACTGGCCCTGCGATGGGGTAGGGGCGTCTATGCACCCTGAATGCGAACGGAAAGTCCCGCTATCCGTTCTATGTGCCGGGTTATGAAGGAGCGAGGCGGATGGCGATTTCCCGACAAGTTGGTGTGATGACGTTGCTGCTGGCGCTCGCGGCCTGTGGCAAGGGCGGCAAGGACGGCAATCTTGCCGCGCTGGACGACCAGTTGACCAACAATGCCGCGGACCCGGCGGTCAGGGGCGCGCTGGCCGATGATATCGTCGTCGATCCTAATCTGGTCGGCCAGTCGAACCGCAATGCCGTGCGCAGCGCCGATCGTGCCGCCAATGGCGCCCTGCCGGTGCTGGGCGGCGACGCCGGCAAGGCGCAGGCGGAAGCGGCCAAGCTGGTCGGCGGCAAGCTGCTCTCCGCGCCCGCACCGGTCAGCGGGCCGATCAAGAACAGTCCGATGACGCTGGGCGGGCTGGCCCGCGAACAGGCGCAACTGGGCGGTGGCGGCAATGCCGGCTGTGCCAAGAAGCTGGTCTATGGCATGCAATGGGCCAGCCGCATGCCCGATCCCTTCACCCTCTATCCCGGCGCGCAACTGACCGAGGCGGCGGGTGCGGAGAAGGATGGCTGCACCCTGCGCGCGGCGAGCTTCGTGACGGCGGTGCCCAAGCAGGGCGTGATCGATTATTATTATACCCAGGCCCGCCGCGCCGGCTTCGATGCGGAACATCGCATCGTCGAGGGCGACAATGTGCTGGGCGGCACGCGCAAGGCCGATGGCAGCGCCTATTTCATCGTCTTCACCAATGCGCCGGGCGGCAAGACGGGCGTCGACATCATCGCCGACCACGGTCGATAAAAGGGGGCCATAAGGGCAAGGGGACATCGCCCCCCTTTGCTGAACTGGAGCGCTTTGTTTCCAAAACGGAAACGATCTGTCGTCCTTTTGCCGGCTACAAGCCCGACCCGTGCATCGCTACATCCCCTGCAACAACAGGTGGGATCAAAGCGATGCAACACTCCGTCTTCAACCGGGCCGATACGGCCAATGACAATGTCGGCGAACCCTTTGACGCGCAGGAGCGCCAAGTGCTCTGGCTGGCCGATAGCGATCCGGCCAGTTCCGTGCCTTCGGTCCGCGCGCCGCTCGGCCGGTTGCGCAGCTTCCTGCGCGGCCCGGAGCCGACCTACACCCTGGCCAATCCGCGGCTGGAAACGCTGCGCCAGAGCGCGATCATCCTGCGCACTGGCCGGTCGCTGACCGGCGAGGAGCTGGAGGCGTTCGATGCGGCGGGTTTCTCGCGCGAGCAGCTCGACCTGCTGCGCGTGCTCTACATGACCGGGGATGCCCGGCGGGCGGTGGTCCGTGCGGCCTGATCCTTCAGGCGGCGCGTTGCGCCAGCAGCCGATGCAGGCGCTGGAGATGCTGCGCGCATTCCATCTGGCGCATCCGCGTGTCCTCACGCGGATGGCGCTGTTCTTCCTGATCCTGTTCGTGGAAATCGCCTTGTTCAGCGGCATCAACGGCATGGTCGATGATCTGCTGGTGTCCTTCGTGGCGACGGTGGCGGCGTCGCTGCTGTTCCTGCCGATGATGGTCAGCGGCCAGGCGCGGTGATCGCGGATGCCGCGCCCGGCTGGCGCCAGCCGGGCGGAGCGTGTAGCACCGGTCCGACGCGGCAGGAGAGCGGACGGGACGGCGCCATGGATCTGGATGATTTGCGCAGCTTTGCCCAAGTCGTGCGCCATGGCGGCTTCAGCGCGGCGGAGCGTGCCACCGGCGAACGCAAGGCGAAGCTCAGTCGCCGGGTTGCGCGGCTGGAACAGGTGCTGGGCGTCCGCCTGATCGAGCGATCGACCCGCAATCTGCGCGTGACCGATGTCGGCCGCGAAATTTATCGCCAGTGCGAGACGATCGCCGAGGGGATCGACGCCACCCAGGCGATTGCCGCGCGCGCGCGGTCACAGATCAGCGGCAATCTGCGCATCGCCTGCCCGCCGGGGCTGGCCCGCTATCTGCGCACCGATGTCTTCGCCCGGTTCCTGCTGCTCTATCCCGACGTGCATCTGGAAATGCATATCAGCAGCCAGCGGATCGACCTGATCCAGGAGCGGTTCGATGCCGCCTTTCGCGTGGATATCGACACCGTGCATGATCAGGCGTTGACGATGCATCAGCTGGGGCGGCTGGACCGCATCCTGGTGGCCGCGCCGGCGGTGGCGGCGCAGGTCGCGGCAACGACCATCGCCAGCCTTGCCGGCCTGCCGACGCTGAGCGTGGGCGAGCATGTCGAACATGATGAATGGCTGTTGATGAACGGGCAGGGGCGACAGCATGTCGTCGCCCATCATCCCCGCTTCTGCAGCAATGATTCAGCGACGGTGCGCGATGCGGCGGTGGCCGGACTGGGCGTGGCGCTGCTGTCGTCAGCAGCCTGTTCGGTCGAGCTGCAACAGGGGCGGCTGGTGCATGTCCTGCCCGACTGGCGGACCAGCGAGGGCATCGTCCATGTCCTCTTCACCGCGCGCACCGGCATGTCGCCGACCCTGCGCGCGTTCATCGACTATGTCGCGGAAAGCTTTCCGTCGCTGACGGGCGGCCCGCTGGCCTGAACGGCCTTTAGCGCAAGCCGGCTTCCTTGGTCAGGCTGTACAGCCCGCCGACGATCAGCCCGAGCGCCAGCATGTGCGCCGAAAATTCGAAAACAATATCAACCATCATCGATCCCCACCGATTGGAAGCGATCCTTGTGCGACCATGCGCCTAACAAGCCGTTAATGCTGATGGGAAAGAGGGGCGTGCTTGACGCTGTTCTGCGCCGACCATAGCATTCCGTCCCACGCAGGCATGGTGTTGGGAGACATGTGTCCATGGAGGATATCGCCCAGGAACGTGGCCCCGGCTATCGTTACTCGCGGCGTGCCACCCTGCCGCTGATCCGGCAATTGTCGGTCGTTCCCAACTGGCGCAACGCGCTGCTGCTGGCGCTGCAATGGGCGGTGATGATCGCCGCCTGCACGATCGCGATCAGGATGGATCGATGGCCGGCCTATCTGATCGCCGGCATCGTCATCGGCACGCGTATCCAGGTTCTGGCGGTGATGATGCATGAGGCCTGTCACGGGATGCTGTTCAGCAACCGGCGCGTCAACGACCTGATCGGCGACCTGTTCGTCGCCTATCCGCTGGCGCTGAGCATCGATCTCTACCGTGTCGCCCATATGGTGCATCATCGCCATACCAACACGATGCGCGACTATGATTATCGGGTGCAGCGCAAGGATGCCGACCAGCATTTCCCGAAAAGCGGACGCGCCATGGTCGTGCTGCTGCTGCGTAGCCTGTCTGGCCTCAACTATTATCGGGCGGCGCGGGCGGCGCGAATCTGGTCGCCCTTGTCCAATTTTCACAATCCGATGCGCTTCGGCTTCGATTTCCGGCTGGCGCTGCGCGTCCGCTACATCGTCTGGGCGGTGCTGGTCTATGGCGCGATCCTGTGGTCGCCCTGGCGCTGGCAGATATTGGGGCTGTTCATGATTCCCCAGTTCATCTGGGCCAATGTGTTCAACCGGTTGCGGGCGATGGCGGAGCATAATGGCGTCACGGACGAGACGGAAATACGCGGCACGCGCACCGTCATCCCGACCCTGATCGACCGGATACTGATCGGGCCGCTCAATGTCAGCTATCATCTGGAACATCATCTGTTCCCGTCGGTGCCCTGGCATAATCTGCGCCGGTTGCACCGGCATCTGATGGCGTCCGATCCGCGCTATGCGCGCGATGCGCATGTCACGCAGGGCTATTGGGGGGTGATCCGCGAACTGATGCCACCGCCCGCGGTCAGTGGTCCCGATCGGCAGCAGGTTCCGGTCGAGGCGAATCCGTAACCCGAAGGGGCGCACGGATCAGGGA
The DNA here is from genome assembly GCF_003950715.1 of Sphingomonas sp. S-NIH.Pt3_0716. Classification (NCBI taxonomy): domain Bacteria; kingdom Pseudomonadati; phylum Pseudomonadota; class Alphaproteobacteria; order Sphingomonadales; family Sphingomonadaceae; genus Sphingomonas; species Sphingomonas sp. S-NIH.Pt3_0716. The sequence continues at coordinate 43,906 of NZ_QLJK01000002.1, forward strand.
ATGACCAGTTCCATCCCTGCCTTCACCCGGTTGAGCGCCAGATAGCTGTGATAGCTGGCCACCGATTCATTTTCCGCGAACAGGCGGCGGGTGATCGCTTCGTAACTGCGCATGTCGGGCGCGACGATCAGCATGATGAAGCTGCGGCCGCCGGTGACATAATAGCATTGCTGCACTTCGGGCGCGTCGCGGAACAATTGCTTGGCCTTGTCGACGCGCGCCGCCTTTTCATCAACCAGATTGACCTCGACGATCGATGTGACGCCCAGGCCCACCTGATCGGGATCGACGATCGCGACATTGCGCACAATCACGCCGCTGCGCTCCATCGCGGCGATGCGGCGCTGCACGGCGGCGGTCGACAGGTTGACCGCCTCGGCAATCGCGCGCTGCGGCATGCGGGTGTCGCGCTGGATCAGGCGCAGAATCGCCCGGTCGAAATGGTCGATCTTGGTGGATTGGCTCATGAAATGAGTAATTGTTGCATTTGACCGGCCAATCAAGAGCGCCTTTCTCATGTTGATGATGATATTTCCCGTCACCTGAATTTTCGACAGGCGGAATGCGAGCATGAACCAGTCACGAGCATCCGGCGCGATCCTGGCCGGCATCTTTTGCGGTATGGGAGCAGGGGCGCTCTGGGGCCTCGTCTTCCTGGCGCCCGAGATCGTGCCGGGCTTCAGCCCGCTCGAACAGGCGATCGGCCGTTATCTGGCCTATGGGCTGATGTCCGTGCTGCTGGTTGCGCCGCGCTGGCGGGCGATCCGGCCGCTGCTGACGCCGCGCATATTGTGGGCGCTGGCCTGGCTCGCGCTGGCCGGCAACCTCTTTTATTATGTGCTGCTGGTGAGCGCGGTGCAGATGGGGGGCATCGCCATGACCTCGCTGGTGGTCGGCTTCCTGCCGGTGGCGGTGACCATCGTCGGCAGCCGGCAGGCGGGCGCGGTGCGGCTGCGGCATCTGGCGCCGTCGCTGCTGCTCTGTGTCGCGGGCGCGCTGTGCATCGGCTGGCAGGCGATCGTCATGCCGGGCGGGGGCGCGGTGGCGACGCGGGTCATCGGCTTTGCCTGCGCGGTCGGGGCGCTGATTTCCTGGACCGCCTTTGCGATCGGCAATGCCCATTGGCTGCGGCGGATGGACGGGATTACGTCGCAGGACTGGAATTTCCTGATCGGCCTCGCGACTGGCGCGCAGGCGCTGCTGTTCCTGCCGCTGGTGCCGTGGCTGGGCAGCGGCACGCATGATGCAGCCGACTGGACCCGCTTTGCGGCTGTCGTGATCGCTGTCGCTCTGTTCGCCTCGATCGTCGGCAATGCGCTGTGGAATCGCATGACCCGGCTGCTGCCGCTGACCATGGTGGGGCAGATGATCCTGTTCGAAACCGGCTTTGCCCTGCTCTATGGCTTCCTGTGGGAAGCGCGGCTGCCGACGCCCTTGGAGGGCACGGCATTCGTGCTGGTGATCCTCTCGGTGCTGAGTTGCATCGCCGCCCATCGCCGTCCCGTCCCGGCGGAGGCCAGCATCGCCGCCTGAATGCGTCCTTTCCCCTTTGGCGGAATCGCGATAGGGCGACAATCATGACCAATATCTTCCTTGTTATGGGCGGCGGCGCGGTTGGCGCGGCGCTGCGCTATCTGCTGGGGCGGTTCGCCGGGCAGATGGCGCCCGGTGCGGCCTGGCCCTGGGGCACTTTTGCCGCCAATCTGATCGGCGGTTTCGCCATGGGGCTGCTCGCCGGATGGCTGGCGCGTGGCAGCACGGCGTCGGGCGAACCGATGCGGCTGCTGCTCGGCGTCGGCGTGCTGGGCGGCTTCACCACCTTTTCCTCCTTCAGCCTGGAGACGATGCTGATGATCGAGCGCGGCCAGATCGGCCTGGCGCTTGGCTATACGCTCTTCTCGCTGGTCGGCGCGGTGGCCGCGCTGGCGCTGGGTCTTACGGTTATGCGGAGTGTTGCGGCATGAAGGGGCGTCCTCCCGGCAAATCCGGTGGTCCGGCACGGGGCGGCAAGCCCGGCGGTAGCAGTGCGAAACCCGGCAGCCGCAGCGGCGCACCCGGTCGCGCTCGTGGCGGCGCCAAGGCGGCAAGCGCGCGCAAGCAGGATGGCGACCGGCCGTTCAAGCCCGGTATCAAGTCAGGGGCCAAGCCCCGCACAAAGGCCCCCGTCGCCAAGGCAGCGGCACCGGCCCCGGCGGTCGCGGCCAAGCCCAATCCGGCCAAGGGCGTCAGCCTGGACGTGCGGCAATATCGGGTGCAGGCCGATGACGATGGCATCCGCCTCGACCGCTGGTTCCAGCGGCATTTGCCCGATGTCGGCTTCAACATCGTGTCGCGCTGGTCGCGCACGGGCCAGCTGCGCGTCGATGGCGCGCGGGCTGCACCCGGCGACCGCATCGCCGAAGGCCAGATGATCCGCGTGCCGCCGGCCGAGCCCAAGGTGGCGGCGGCCGACAAGCCCAAGCGCGTCCGCGTCATCGACCTGACCGAGGACGAGATCGCCTATGTCCAGGACATGGTGATCCACCGCGACAAGCAGGCGATCGTCATCAACAAGCCGCCCGGCCTCGCCACCCAGGGCGGGACCAAGACCGACGAGCATGTCGACCGGCTGCTCGACGGGCTGATCTTCGACGCGGAATCCCGGCCCAAGCTGGTCCATCGCCTCGACAAGGACACGTCGGGCGCGCTGCTGCTCGCCCGCTCCAGCCGCTCGGCCGCGCATTTCGCCAAGGCCTTTTCCAGCCGCACCGCGCGCAAGGTCTATTGGGCGATCGTCATCGGCGTTCCCAGCATCGACGATGGCATGATCGAACTGCCGATCACCAAGCAGCCGGGCACCGGTGGCGAGAAGATGCATGTGGACGAGGAAGAGGGCCTGCCCGCCCGCACCCGCTATCGCGTGATCGAGCGCGCCGGCAATCGCGCCGCCTGGGTCGAGTTGCAGCCCTATACCGGCCGCACCCACCAGTTGCGCGTCCATATGGCGGCGATCGGCCACCCGCTGGTCGGCGACGGCAAATATGGCGGCAAGGACAGTTTCCTGTCCGGATCGATCAGCCGCAAGATGCACCTCCATGCCCGTCGCATCCGCGTCGACCATCCCGATGGCGGCCGCATCGACATGAAGGCGGAACTGCCCGAGCATTTCCTCAACAGCCTGGTCGCACTCGGCTTCGACCTGTCGCTCGGCGATATGCCGCTGGATGACGAGATCGACCGGACGCCGACCCGCGAGGACGAGAAGAAGGCGGCCCGCGCCCATGCCAAGCAGATCCGCAAGGGCAGGCGCGGCGAGCGGCGCGGTCGCGGCGAGAAATAAGGGGCGGGGGCATGAGCAACCGCCTTGCCGTCTTCGATTGCGACGGCACGCTGGTCGATAGCCAGCACAGCATCTGCACCGCGATGGCCCATGCCTTCGAGGGCGAGAAACTGGCACCGCCCGACCGGCTGGCGATCCTGTCGATCGTCGGCCTGTCGCTGCCCCATGCGATGGCCCGGCTGCTGCCCGATGCAGAGCCGGACTATCACCAGTTGCTGACCGATCGCTACAAGGCGGCCTTCCACGCCCTGCGCAGCGCCAATGCCGTGTCCGAACCGCTCTATCCCGGCATGGCCGACCTGGTGCGGGCACTGGACGGCGATGGCTGGCTGCTGGGTGTCGCCACCGGCAAGTCCGATCGCGGCCTCAACCTGTGTCTTGCCCATCATGATCTGGCCCATCATTTCGTGACTCTGCAGACCGCCGATCGCCACCCGTCCAAGCCGCACCCTTCGATGCTGCTGCAGGCGATGGCGGAGGCGGGCGCGGTGCCCGAAACCACGGTGATGATCGGCGATACCCATTTCGACATCGACATGGGGCTGGCCGCTGGCACCCGCGCGATCGGCGTCGGCTGGGGCTATCATGCGCCGGCCGAACTGGTGCAGGCCGGCGCCCATGCGGTGGCGATGGACAGCGACGAATTGCGCCGCCATATCGACGCGCCATGAACGACATGCCCCCCATCCCGCCGGTCGACCCGGAGAAGATTGCGCGCCAGCGCCATTTCGCGCTTGGCCTGTTCCGCCTGTCGGGTGCCTTCCTCGTCATGTTCGGTTTCCTGGCGATCATGCAGCGCTTTTCCTGGGTACAGGGCGACAAGGCCAAGGCGTTCGGCCTGATCATGGTCGCCGCCGGCCTGTTCCAGTTCATCATCGTGCCGCGCCTGATGCTGGCCCTGTTCAAGCGGAGCCGCCCGTGAAGCGTTTCTACAAGGATGTGACGGTCGAGCCGGTCGATGCCGGTTTCGCGATCCGGCTGGATGGCCGCCCGGTGCGCACGCCCGCCCGCGCTGAACTGGCGCTGCCCAATGCGGTGCTGGCAGAGGCGGTGGCGCAGGAATGGCGCGATCAGGGCGAGACGGTCGATCCGGCGACGATGGCCTTTACCGGCCTTGCCAATGCGGCGATCGATCATATCGCCGGCAACCGCGCCAAGTTCGCGGCCGACATTGCCGAATATGGCGGCACCGACATGCTCTGCTATCGGGCCGAGGGGCCGGAGGCGTTCGTCGCGCGTCAGGCGGCGGCCTGGGATCCGCTGCTCGACTGGGCGCGCGCCCGCTACGACGTTGCCTTCGTCACCACCCAGGGCATCATCCATGTCGCCCAGCCCGACGCGACGCTGGAACGGCTGGCGGCGGCGGTGGACGGACTGGATCCCTTCACCCTGGCCGGCTTGTCGCGGCTGGTGACCTTGAGCGGCTCGCTGGTCTGCGGCCTGGCGGTGCTGGAAGAGGCGTTCGACGCAGATTCCGTATGGGAAGCGGCCGAGATCGACGAGCGCTGGCAGGCCGAACAATGGGGCGAGGATGCCGAAGCGCTGGCCCGTTCGGCGCGCCGTGCGGGCGAGTTTGCCGTGGGTCGAGCCTTTTGCGGGATGGCACGAGCCTAGGGGGCTGGGAACGGGACCGCTCGTTCGTTCATTCTTGTGTTGGCGGATGCCCTGACTGCATCCGCCACATTGGATCAACGACCAGGGAGACCCTGACCTTGCAGTCCCGCCTTTTGGTTCCTGCCTTTCTTGCCCTTTCCACCCTCGCCGCACCGGCCCTGGCACAGGATGCCCCGGCAGCCACCGCTGCCCCCGCCGCCGGCCAGATGACCCCCGAACAGATCAACGCCTTTAACCAGGCGGTGACCGATTTCACCGCCGGCCAGACCGCGCTGCAGGCGGGCGACAATGCCACCGCCGCGACCAAATATGAGGCGGCAATGCCCGCCATCCGCACCGCGGTGGAGGTCGATCCCGCCAAGATCGACAATGTCAATTTCCTCGCCAACGCGCTTTATGCCGATGCCGCTGCCCAGGGCGCGCTCGGCAAGATGGACAAGGTGATCGCGCTTTATGGCGAATCCCTGCCGCACTGGCGCAAGGTGGTGGAGGCCAAGCCCGCCGATGCCACCAGCCGCAACATCCTGGCCGGTATCCTGATCCAGCTGGGCAACCAGAAGCTGGGCGCGCAGGACAAGGCCGGCTCCGCGCCGCTCTATCAGGAAGCGCTGGGCCTGGCCCGCAAGTCGGCGGCGGCCAATGCGGCCGATCCGGTGACGAAGAATATCCTGCTGTCGGCGCTGATCGGCGCCAGCCAGGCGACCGACGATGCCGCGCTCAAGACCGAAGCGGCGACGATGAGCAAGGCGATGCTGGCCGACGGTTCGGTCGATGCGTCGAACAAGCCTGCCGCCCAGGCGCTGAGCGGCGTCAAGGCCGGCTGAGCATGAAGAGGCCTCGCCCGGTGTCCGGGCGGGGCCTTTGCCGGTCAGGCTTCGACCATGCCGGTAATCTTGTTGGCATAGACCATGCGGCCCGGCCCGAGCATGCCCAATACCTGCGGCACCATGTGGCGGGCGAGCGCGAAACAGCCCTCGCTGCGGCCGCACTTGCCCCACGCGGCGACATGGTCCTCGCTGACATAGTCGGCGCCATGGATGACGATGGCGCGCATTTCGGCATTGTTGTTCTGCGGATCGAGCCCCGCCAGCCGCATCGACCGGCCATGCTGGCCATCATAGACGGTCAGCGTCTTGTAGGCGCCCGACGAACTGGCGAGCGAATTGGGCTCGTTGGAAAAACTCTGCAGCCAGCCCGAATGGCCCGGATCGGACCCGCGACCGTGCGACACCAGATAGCTGTTGGCCTGGCCACCGATCAGGTCGACGATATGGAAGCGAAATTCCTTCGACGGCGCGTTGAAGTCGGCGATCGCGATGCGGTCGCGCAGGGTGAAGTCGCGCGCATGCTGGTCGAGCGCGGCCTTGGCCTCTTCCAGCAGCAGCGCATAGGGCTTGCGCGAAAAAATCGGTGCGGCCGATGGAGTCGCGGGAACCGGAGGACGGTTCGCGGGTTCAGGCGCTACCGGCAGTGCGGCCTTGCCAACACTATCGGTCAAAAACGAGAAGGCGAGTCCGCTTAAAGCGAACTTCGTGAATTTGCGGCGATCCATGTGCCGTCTATAACAAATCAACGCCCCCGCTCCAAGACGGGGGCGCCCTTCGTCACAGGCTGCTATTGCCCGCTTCGTCCGCTCCCTGGCTCCCCTCGCCGTTTTCGCGCAGACGCGAGGTCATGCCGCTGGCTTCGGCATCATCCAGAATCTGTTGCTGTTCCGACACGGACGGCGGCGGTGCCGGAGTCGGGGTGACGACATTTTCCGGCTCGGGCGGCAGTGCTTCCGGCTCGTTCACGATGACATTCTCGACCGGCGGTTCGACCAGATTATTGGTCGCCGGGGCTTCCTCTTCCTTCTGGCCGCAGGCGGCAAGCAGCAGCGCGCCCGACAGGGCGGCGAAGGTCAGGGGGCGGGCAAAATGGCGCATGGGGATCAGTCCTTGGCTGCGGGGGCGGTCGAATTGACCGCAGTGGGGTCGACGCGGCGGCTGGAGGCCTCGATCTTCTGGGCCAGCAGCTTGTCCCAGTCATAGGGATCGGCGCGGAAGTTCATGGTGCCGTTGCTGCTGGCAAAGGCGGTCCAGTAGAGCAGATAGACCGCGACCTGCGAGGGCAGCGATACGCGCTGGGTCTTGTTGGTGTCGATCAGGCTCTGGATCTGGCCCGACAGGCTGGGATCGCTCGCAACCATCAGTTCGGCCAGCGATACCGGCTTTTCCAGGCGGATGCAGCCATGGCTGGCGAGCCGGTCATAGCTGGAGAATTTCCCGCGCGAAGGCGTGTCGTGCAGATAGACGGCAAAGGGATTGTTGAAATCGAACTTCAGCCGGCCGAGCGCGCTGTTGGGACCGGCGGGCTGGACGATGCGCTCGCCGCCCTCAGGCGTTTTCACGATCTTGTAGCCCTGCTTGGCCAAGGTCGCGCGGCCCTTGGGGAACAATTCCTTCCTGGCGATCGACATCGGCACGTTCCAGGGCGGATTGACCACGATGGAATGGATGTTCGACGACAGCATCGGTGTCTGGTTAGTCGGGCTGCCGGTGACGGCGCGCATCGATGTGACGGGTTCGTCGCCCTGGAACACGGTCAGCACGGCGGCGGCAATGTTTACCTGGACGCGATTGACCGGCAATTCGCGCGGCATCCAGCGCCAGCGTTCCATATTGGCCATGATCGCGGCGATGCGATCATCCACCGACACGTTGAGCGCGGTCAGGGTGCGCGCGTCGAGCAGGCCGGTGGGGTTGAGGCCATAGCGGCGCTGCGCGCGTTGCAGCGCGGCGGTCAGCGGCTCGGTGCCGGTGACGCTCTTGTCCTCCAGCGCCAGGCGGGCGCGCACGACATCGGCCGAGGCGCCGGCCGACAGGCTGGGCCAGCCGCCGGTGTCACGGATCTTCTCATAGGTGGCGAGGCCCTTGCGCAGCCCGTCATAGCCCGAATAGGGCGGGGTCAGGCTGGCGGCCCATTGCGGCAGCCGATCCTCGGCAATCGCCTTGGCGAGCGAGGGGCGCGGATCGAAGGCGGCGGGGCGCAGCGCCCAGACCTCCAGGAAGTCGGCGGTATCGACCCGACCGGTGCTGAGCGCGCGGCCGCGATCCAGCAATGCGTTCAGCAATTGCTGCCCGTGCATCGGCGCGGTCGGCTTGCTGCGCGCCATCAGCCCTTCGGCCATGCCGCTCTTGAGCCATTCATTCGCCCAGTCATCCTGCGCCTGCGACAGGGCGGGCAACGGCACGGGCGGGGGCATCACCGCCATCGGCGGGGGCAGCACGACCTGGCCGGCCGGCGGCGCGCTCTGGGTCGGTGTCACGGCCGGCGGCTGGGCTACGGCCGGGATGGCGGTGGCGGCCAGCAGGGGCAGGGCGAGGAAACGGATCAAATCGGGACGGTTCATGCTGGACCAGATAGCGCAAAGCGGCCATCTATCAAATCGCGATAGCGGGAAAAGATCATGCTGCACGTCGTTCACCATCCCGCCTATGTCTCCCCGGCCACAGACGGCCAGCAGGCGCGCTTCGACAAATATGGCCTGGTGATGGACGTGCTGGCCGACAGTGGCGCGCCGATGACCGTTCATGCGCCCGATCCGATGCCCGCGTCCTGGATCGCGGCGGTGCATGAGCCCGCCTATGTCGAAGAGGTGCTGGCGCTCGCCGTGCCGCCCGAAAAGGAACGGCGGATCGGCTTTCCGGTAACCGAGCGGGTGATGCGCCGCGCGCTGCTGTCGCCCGGCGGCACCTGGCTGGCGGCGAAGCTGGCGCTGGTCCATGGCTATGCCGCCAATGCCGCCGGGGGCAGCCATCATGCGCTGGCCGACAGCGGCGCGGGCTATTGCGTGTTCAACGATCTGGCGATCGCGGCCAACCGGCTGATCGCGGAGGGGGATGCGAACCGCATCCTGATTCTCGACCTCGACGTGCATCAGGGCGATGGCACGGCGTCGCTGATGGCGGGGCGGGGCGATGTCTTCACCCTGTCGATCCATGCGGAGAAGAATTTCCCGGTGCGCAAGGCGCGCTCGAGCCTGGATCTGGGCCTGGCCGACGATACCGGCGATGCGGACTATCTGGCGGCGCTGGGCGAGTTGCTGCCGCGGGTGCTGGATGATTTTACGCCGGACCTGATCCTCTATCAGGCCGGGGTGGACGGTCATGCGGATGATCGGCTGGGCCGGCTGGCGCTCAGCGACGAGGGGCTGGCCGCGCGCGACGGGCTGGTGATGCGTCAGGCGCTGGCCCGCGCCATCTCGGTCGCCAGTTGCATGGGCGGCGGCTATGGCCCGGACCGGATGGCGGTCGCGCGCCGCCATGCCGCCTGCATGTTGCGGATGGCGTCAGTGGAGCGTGCTGTCTGACGCGCTGGGCTTCGCGGCGCGCCCTTCCATCAGCTTCGCGGCGATCAGCCCGGCCACGCTCAGCGCGACCAGATCGCTCAGCGCCAGATAGAGGCTGTAGCCCCAGGGCGCATGATTGAACACGGCCTGGCCGATGTGCAGCCACAGCACGGTGGCGAGCGCGAACAGGATCGACACACGCGCCCGGCTGTTGAAGTCGCCGGTGACGAAGCGCAGCGCGAGCGCAATCAGCACACCGGTCGCCAGCGCCAGCAGCAGCCCGCCGATCAGGCTGGAGCCGTCCATCACCGGGAAGCCGCTATTATTGTAGAAGAGCATCGCCACCGGCCCCTTGCCATAGAGGATGGTGCCCTGCGCCGTGGCGGGATCGGGGATGACATAGACGCCGGTGCCGCTGCGGGCCAGCGCCTGCGCCATCGCGGCCTGCAGATTGGCGCTCGCCTGCGGATCGGCGCGGCTGAGCGCCAGCGCGCTCAGGGGCGTGCCCCAGAAAAGGAAGCCGATGATGAACATGGCGAAACCGCCAAGCAGTCCGCCCAGGATGGTCCGCAGCATCATAGCCTCACTCCCCGTTCCAACGCGCTCCGACAATGGAGGCTGATCTACAAACGCCGGGAAGGCAATGTCTTTCCGTGGACGGGATCAATCCTTTGGACGGGCGGCCTTTTCGACCAGGCCCGACAGGCCTTCGCGCCGGTCCAGTTCGTTCAGCACATCGTCGAAGGGAATGCCGCAATCGGCCAGCAGCACCAGCAGGTGGAAGAGCAGGTCCGCGCTTTCGCCGACCAGTTCGGCCCGATTGTCGGCCATGGCGGCGATCACCGCCTCGACCGCTTCCTCGCCGACCTTCTGGGCGATCTTGCCCCGGCCGCGGGCCGTCAGCTTCGCCACATAGGATGCCGATGGATCGGCCTTCCGTCGCTCGGCGATGGTCTGTTCGAGGGTTTGAAGGGTCGCGCGCATGGGCTGCATCAAGCGTCCCGCGCGCGACCCGTCAAATGAATTTTACTTCTGCTTGCGGCGCGCGAAGAAGACGCGGCCGGCCAGAACGGCGGCGCCCATGCCGAACAGCGCCATCTGTTCGGGCTCAGGCACCGGGGTCGGCGTGCCACCGCTGCTGCCACCCGACGAGGTGCCGCCGCCGCTGGAGCCGCCGCACTTGAACCAGCAGAAGGTGGCGTTGGCGGGGGCGGGGATGGCGAGGCCCATCAGGCTGGCCGAACCCGCTACGAGAAGAAGTTTGCTGATCTGCATAAAAGTCACCCTGTTTCAAAATGGACAAATCGCTTCGAAACGACCCTGCGCCCTGTCTACGCAGTAACCGTGCCAATTTTGCCAAGTGACGTTTTTCTGCGGTTGGCGACCGATAGCCGCCAAAAGCCCTATATGGTTAATGTCAATTAACCCGACATTCTGGCGCTTTTCCGCGCTTTAATGGCCCCGAACGGGGATGCCGGCGTGGGCCAGCGCCTGATGCGCTTCAGCAATATTATGTTGACCGAAGTGAAATATCGAGGCCGCCAGAACCGCGCTGGCATGGCCTTCGACCACGCCCGCGACCAGATGGTCGAGGGTGCCGACGCCGCCGCTGGCGATCACCGGGATCGACACGGCATCGGCGATCATGCGGGTCAGCGCCAGGTCATAGCCCTGTTTGGTGCCGTCGCCGTCCATCGAGGTGACGAGCAATTCGCCTGCACCGAGTTCAGCCAGACGCAGCGCATGCTCCAGCGCGTCGATGCCGGTCGGCTTGCGGCCGCCATGGGTGAAGATTTCCCACTTGCCTTCGCCCACCTTGCGCGCATCGACCGAGCCGACGATGCACTGCGCGCCGAAGCGATCGGCGATGTCGGCCACCAGTTCGGGCCGGGCGACGGCGGCGCTGTTGACCGCGACCTTGTCCGCGCCCGCCAGCAGCAGGGCGCGGGCGTCCTCTGCACTGCGAACGCCGCCGCCGACGGTGACGGGCATGAAGCAGACTTCGGCGGTGCGGCGCACCACGTCCAATATGGTGCCGCGCGCCTCATGGGTGGCGGTGATGTCGAGGAAGCAGAGTTCGTCGGCGCCGGCCGCGTCGTAGAGCTTGGCCTGCTCCACCGGATTGCCGGCATCCTTGAGGTCGACGAAATTGACGCCCTTCACCACGCGGCCATTGGCAACGTCGAGGCAGGGAATGACGCGGGTGCGGACGGTCATGACAATTTTCCTTTTTCCGTTCGCCCTGAGCGAAGTCGAAGGGCTCGCCCGAACATAGTGAGGGCCTTCGCTCCGCTCAGGCCCGGGCTTCGACTTCGCTCAGCCCGAACGGTAATATGTTCACGCCGCCGCCTGCGCGACCGCGAGCGCGGTCTTGAGGTCGAGGCGGCCGTCATAGATGGCGCGGCCGGTGATGACGCCTTCGATCCCGTCATCGGCATGGAGGCTGAGGACGCGGATATCCGCGATCCCTGCCACGCCGCCGCTGGCGATCACCGGCATGTCGGTGGCGCGGGCGAGATCGACGGTGGCGTCGATATTCACGCCCTTGAGCAGGCCGTCGCGGCCGACATCGGTGAAGAGCAGGCTGGCGACGCCGGCATCCTCAAACCGGCGGGCGAGGTCGATCACCGGCATGTCGCTCTTTTCCGCCCAGCCGTCGGTGGCGACGAAGCCGTCGCGCGCATCGACCGCGACGACGATGCCGCCGGGGAAGTCGCGCGCCGCCGCCTTGACGAAAGCGGGGTCTTTCAGCGCGGCGGTGCCGATCACGATGCGCGATACGCCCAGGTCAAACCAGCGTTCGACCGACTCCCGGTTGCGGATGCCGCCGCCGAGCTGAACATGGCCGGGAAAGGCCTCGACGATGCGTTCGACCGCTTCGGCATTGACCGCATGGCCGGCAAAGCTGCCATCCAGATCGACGACATGGACATGCTGGGCGCCGGCCGCGGCAAAGATCAGCGCCTGCGCGGCGGGATCGTCGCCATAGACGGTGGCACGGTCCATGTCGCCCTCGGCCAGGCGGACGACCTGGCCGCCTTTGAGGTCGATGGCGGGGAAGACGATCAGGGACATTATCCGATTTCCGTTCGGTTCGAGCTTGTCGAGAACCCACGCGCAACGGTTCTCGACTGGCTCGAACCGAACGGGGGAAGGGGTGGTATCACGGCTTCCAGTCCAGAAAGCGCGCGAGGAAGGAGAGGCCGTAGCGCTGACTCTTTTCCGGGTGGAACTGGCAGCCGATGATGGTGTCGCGCGCGACGGCGGCGACCAGCGGCCCGCCATGGTCGGTGACGGCGGCGACATGGGCCGGGTCGGCGGCTTCATAATGATAGCTGTGCAGGAAATAGGCCTCGCCGGCCTCGATCAGGGGCGGCTGGCCGTTCAGCACCACATCGTTCCAGCCCATATGCGGCACCTTGATCGTCGCATCGGTCGGTTCGATTAGGCGCACCGTGCCGGGAATCCAGCCCAGCCCCTCATGCCGGCCGAACTCCTCGCCGGCGTCGGCGAGCAACTGCATGCCGACGCAGACGCCAAGAAAGGGGATGCCGCGGCTGTTCACCGCCTCGTTCATCGCGTCGACCATGCCGGGGATCGCGACCAAGGCATCGCGGCAGGCGCGGAAGGCGCCGACGCCGGGCAGCACGATGCGGTCGGCCCTGGCCACGACATCGGCATCGGCGGTGATGGTCACATCATCGGCACCCGCCTTGCGCAGGGCATTGTGGACCGAGTGGAGATTGCCCGCGCCATAGTCGATCAGGGCAATGGTCATGGCAGCAGCGTGTCCAGATTGACGCTGGCGGCGCGCGCGGGGAGGAACTCGATGAGGTCGAACGATGCCGCGCCGTTGAGGACGAAGGGATCGGTCGCGGCCTTCGCCGCGATCTCGTCGCGTTCGCCGCGCGCCAGCAAAATGCCGCCGGTGCGCGGTTCGCGTCGGCCCGCGAGCAGCAGCCAGCCATCGGCAATGCCCTGGTCCAGCCAGGCCCGATGATCGGCCAGATGGCCGTCCAGCACATCGATCGGCGCCGTATAGGTCAGCGAAATGATGAACATGGGGTCGGCCTTTCTATGGAAGTGATGCTTAGAGCATGCCCTTGGTCGAGGGGATGGCGTCGGCCTTGCGCGGGTCGATCTCCACCGCCTGGCGCAGCGCGCGGGCCAGGCCCTTGAACGCGCTTTCGACGATATGATGATTGTTGCTGCCATAGAGCAGCTCGATGTGCAGCGTGATGCCGGCGGCCTGGGCCAGGCTGTGGAAGAAATGCTCCACCATCTCCGTGTCCCATTCGCCGATCTTGGTGACGGTGAAGGGCAGCTTGCACACCAGCCAGGGGCGTCCGGAAATGTCGAGCGCGACGCGGCTCAGCGTTTCGTCCATCGGCGAATAGACGCTGCCGTAACGGCTGATGCCGCGCTTGTCGCCCAGCGCCTTGGCCAGCGCCTCGCCGATCGCGATCGCCGTATCCTCGGTGGTGTGATGCTGGTCGACATGCAGGTCGCCGACGGTCTTGACGGTCATGTCGATCAGCGAGTGACGCGACAGCTGCTCGATCATATGGTCGAGGAAACCGATCCCGGTGGAGACGGTGTAAAGACCGGTGCCGTCGAGGTTGACGGTCACGTCGATCTGCGTTTCCGCAGTGTTGCGGTGAATCTCGGCCGTGCGCATGCGCGCCCTATAGCGCGTCGCGCGCGCCATGCAATCTGATGATGTACCTCTCGGGCGGGGGTTGACCGCCGCTTTCGCGTCGTTAGGACATATGCCCCATGAGTGAAGACCTGCCCGACAGCCTGATTCCCTATGACGAAATCGTGCAGGAGGCCCTGCGCGCGGTCGTCGGCCGCGTGCTGGGCGAAGTGCAGCAGACCGGCGGCCTGCCGGGCGCGCATCATTTCTACATCACGTTCAAGACCCATGCCGCCGGGGTGGATATCCCCAAGCATCTGTCGGAACGTTTCCCGGACGAGATGACCATCGTCCTCCAGAACAAGTTCTGGGATCTCAAGGTCAGCGACCGCCATTTCGAGGTCAGCCTGACCTTCAACCAGGTCGCGGCGCATCTGGTCATTCCCTTCAGCGCGATCACCGCCTTCGTCGATCCCGCCGTTAATTTCGCGCTGCAGTTCCAGGTTCAGGCCGACGAAGAGCCCGAGCCCCATGACATGGCCGAAAATGACGCGCCGCTGGTCACGACCGAGGATGGCTCCAACGTCGTCACGGTGGATTTCGGCAAGAAGAAGTGAGCCCGGCGGCCGGGATCGGCCGCAGGCTCAAAATTCGTGGCGATAGGAGAAGCGCAGCTTCTGGCTCGTCCCGAAACTATTGTCGACACAGCTGATATTGGCGCCGACCGTGTCGCGACGCGTAAGATGGTAGGACAGGCCACCACCCAGCGCCACGCCCGAAAAATCATGGGTGCCTTTGGTCACATTGCCGCCCGCCATCGCGGTCAGCTTTGGCCCCAGCGGCCGCAGCAGAAACAGCCCGGCATAGCCGCTGTTGCTGCTGAGCGCGATCGGCAGGCCATCGCTCTGGTCGATATCGCTGACCGGGCCATGCCCATTGGTATAGGTATAGCCGAAGGGCACGAATATCTGCAATTTGCCGGTCTTCAGCCCGATTTGCGACAGGGGCACGAAGCCGCCGAGCGAATAGCGTGTCTGTTCCACCCCCGAATCGAAATGACTCTTGCCGGCTGAGAAGGTCAGGATCGCGACCGGGAGCAGATAGGATGCGCCGACCGACCAGAGGCCCGATTCCGACACGCGGGCATTGAATTTCAACTTGGGGCCGACCGCGACCGATCCGGACAGCGAAAATTCGTCGGAGGCGCGGGTGATGCCGACCTTGGTCGCGATCTTGGTGGGATCGTCGGATGATTTTTCTTCTTCTGCTGCGTGGACCGGAGCGCTCGTGGCGGCAAGGCAGAGGAGGATGGCAAGGACGGGACGATCGGACATGCGGCTTTCCTCCTGGACGCTGGGCAGGATATCGGGCCGCGTGCGCCGATCAATTGCGGTAAACCCCGGTAAAGGCGCAGATCCTGCGGCTGCATGACGGCTGCGGCCTGTCATGGGGATTGGCTGCGGGGATATGCGATATTCGCAAGTTTCGCCTTGGAATTTCCCGCCCCGGCCCTACATCGGGACCAGTTTTGCGATTGATTCTTAACTGGGAGTTCTGAATGTCCGCTACCCGCACCGAAACCGACAGCATTGGCGCCATCGAGGTGCCGGCCGACGCCTATTGGGGCGCCCAGACCCAGCGCAGCATCGAGAATTTCCCCTTCGGCGCGACCGAGCGGATGCCGATCGGCATCGTCCATGCGCAGGCGATCGTGAAGCAGGCGGCGGCGCGGGTGAATGCGAAACATGGCCTCGACGCCACGATCGTCGCGGGCATCGAGAATGCCGCGCAGCAGATCGTCTCCGGCGCGCTCGACGACCAGTTTCCGCTCGTCATCTGGCAGACCGGCAGCGGCACCCAGACCAACATGAACGTCAATGAGGTGATCGCCGGCTATGCCAATGAGCAGCAGGCCGGCACGCGCGGCGGCAAGAGCCCGGTCCATCCCAACGACCATGTGAACATGAGCCAGTCGTCGAACGACAGCTTCCCGACCGCGCTGCATGTCGCGACCGTGCTGGCGACCCGCGACATGCTGATCCCGGCGCTCGAAAAGCTGACCGGCGCACTGACCGCCAAGGCGGAAGGCTGGGGCCATATCGTCAAGATCGGCCGCACCCATACGCAGGATGCGACACCGCTGACGCTGGGCCAGGAATTTTCCGGCTATGCCGCGCAACTGGTCAGCAGCAAGGCGCGGATCGAGGGGGCGTTGAACGGCAATATCCGCAAGCTGGCGATCGGCGGCACGGCGGTCGGCACCGGTCTCAACGCACCCGATGGCTGGGCGGACGACATGACGGCGGCGATCAGCGACATTGCCGGCACCCCGTTCGAAAGCGCACCCAACAAGTTCGAGCAGCTGGCCGCCAAGGATGGCCTCGTCTTCTTCTCCGGCGCGCTCAACACGCTGGCGGTGGCGCTGACCAAGATCGCCAACGACATCCGCTTCCTGGGCTCCGGCCCGCGTTCGGGCCTGGGCGAGCTGGACCTGCCCGCCAATGAGCCGGGCAGCTCGATCATGCCGGGCAAGGTCAACCCGACCCAGTGCGAATCGCTGACCATGGTGGCGGCGCAGGTGATCGGCAATCATCAGGCGGTGACCGTCGGCGGCATGCAGGGTCATTTCGAGCTCAATGTCTTCATGCCGCTGATCGGCGCCAATGTGCTGCGCTCGATCCATCTGCTCAGCGTCGGCATGGAAAGCTTCGCCGAACGCTGCGTCGAAGGGATGCAGGCCAATGAGGGCCGGATCGCCGAACTGGTCGAACGCTCGCTGATGCTGGTGACCGCGCTGGCGCCCGAGATCGGCTATGACAATGCCGCGACCATCGCCAAGCATGCGCACAAGAAGGGGCTGACACTCAAGCAGGCCGGCCTCGAACTGGGGCTGGTCGATGAGCCGACCTTCGACCGGCTGGTGCGGCCGGAAAATATGGTCTGATCCAGATCAACTGGCGGAACCGGGACGGGTGCGATACATTAATCCTCTATGAAGAAAACGCCCGCCCCGACCGCCGCAAAGCTTCCGTCCACCGCGACGCGCGTTCGCAAGTCGAGCCTGTTTCGCAAGGCGGCGCGGCTCGGCGCGACGGTGGTGGCCGCACGGGTCGCGGCGGATACCGGCAAGAAGGGCGTGATCGGCCTGATCGCCGGGGCCGGCGCCAAGCGCCTCATCATGCGCTACCCGGTCGGCGCCATGGTCCTCACCGGCGCATATCTCGCGGGCAAGCTCTATGAGGCGAAGCGCGAGGCAGACCGCAAGATGGCGACCAAGCTGCTGACCGACGCCAGCGCCAAGCCGATCCTGATCGACGAGGCGCGCGCCGCCCGCAAGAAGGCCGGCTAAAGCGCGCCCTGCCAGGCCTTGATCGCGTCGATCGGCCAGGCGAGCATCAGGACATTGAGCGTCAGATTGTCGCGGATCACCGCCAGTGCGAGCAGTTCAAAGCCGATCGCGATGATGATTGTCAGCCAGACGGGCGCGCGCGAAGCGAACAGGAATCCCAGGGCCATCATGCCGATGTCGCTCATCGAATTGAGGATGGAATCGCCCGAATAGCCGAGCGCGATCGTCGCCGTGCAGTAACGGTCGATGATGATCGGTGAATTTTCAAGGATCTCCCACGCCGCCTCGATCGCCACCGCCACCGACAGGCGGATGCCGAGCGGCCTGCGGCGCATCAGCAAATGGGTCGCGCCATAGAAGAGGAAGCCGTGGATGATGTGGCTGAGACTGTACCAGTCGGACAGATGCTGGCTGTTGCCGCTGTCGATCGGCCCATGCCATAGCGCGATCGTGCCGCAGGTGCAGATCGGCGGGCGCCCCATCAGGTAGAGGATCGCCGCAGCCCCCAGCGCGATCAGCAGGGCGAGGATAAAGCCCCGCTGTTTCATTCCTTTACGCGATCGAGCCAAGCCTCTTCTCCCCCAACCTCTTGCAAAATGCCGTCCACGACGCCACTAGCGGCCATGGCCGACAACATTCCCACCGACACCCCCGATTTCAAGCGCCGCGGCGTTCTCTTTGTCCTGTCCTCGCCCTCGGGCGCCGGAAAGTCGACGATTGCACGCAAATTGCTGGCCTGCGAACCGGACCTGTCGATGTCGGTGTCGGCGACGACGCGGACGATCCGGCCGGGCGAAGTCGATGGCAAGGATTATCATTTCGTCGACCTGGAAGAGTTTCGCCGCATGGCGAACGACCATGAATTCCTGGAATGGGCGCATGTCTTCGGCCAGCGCTATGGCACGCCGCGCGCGCCGGTCGAGGCGATGCTCAAGAGCGGCAAGGATGTGCTATTCGACATCGACTGGCAGGGCGCGCAGCAGCTGCATCAGATTGCCGGCGGCGACGTGGTCCGCATCTTCATCCTGCCGCCCTCGATGGAGGAACTGGAAAAGCGTCTGCGTGGCCGCGCGACCGACAGCAATGAAGTGATCGAGGGCCGCATGGCGCGCGCCGCGGGCGAGATCGCCCATTGGGACGGCTATGACTATGTGCTGTGCAATGTCGACGTCGAGGAATGTTTCGAGCGCGTGCGCACCATCCTGCACGCCGAACGGATGAAGCGCAGCCGCCAGACCGGCCTCATTGGCTTCATCCGCCGCCTCAGCCGCTATCATCAGGAAGATTGAGAACTAGCGGCTGACGGGGCCGCTATTTCTCGAATCCTGCCGGGTCGGCCCAGTCGGGGTGGACCCAGGCCATCACCTTGAACAATGTCCCCATCTCCGCTTCGTCGGTGAGGCGATGGCGCTGCGCCTCCAGTTCGGCGGCGCGCTGCGGGCTGCCCTTGGCCAGCACGGACGCGCGCACGTCGATGCCCAGATGCTGGAGGAAATGACCCTGCGTCACCGCGCCATGGACGCGCAGCCCGGCCTGGCGCGCGACATTGGCCAGCATCGTGAAATCGACATGGGTGGTGAGGTCGCTCTCGCCCGGATCGGTGAAGGGATCGGTGAACTGGTGGTTCTTCACCGCCTGCAGCGTGTCGCCCAGCGCCGGGCCTTCATAGCCATAGTCGATGATGATCGCGACGCCGCCCTGGCGCGCGATCCGGCTGGCAAGGGCATAGCCCGCGGTTGCACCGGCCTGCGCCACTTCGATGATCGCGCCCTCGGGCGCCTGCGCGGCGATCGGCGGCAGGCCCGATTCGATCCGGCGATAGCCCGGCACCGCCATGAAGCGGCCCTCTTCCTCGCGACGGATCACCACCCGTTCGCGCCATTCGTCGCCCACGCGGATCATCTGCCGCACGGGCAGGGCATCGAAAAATTCATTCGCGACCACCAGCAGCGGCGACTGGTCGGGCAGGCTTTCGACGCTGTCATGATGGACGACATGGGGAATCTGGGCGCGCTGCCGCTCGCGCAGGGGCGGGCTGGTCTCGACGAAATGGATGCGCGAGGTGACGTCTGCCCCCTCCATCGCGCGCAGCGCATCGCCCGCCAGCGTGCCGCGACCCGGTCCCAGCTCGACATAGAGCGGATCGGCGCGCCGGCCCGACCGCAGCCAGACATCGGCCAGGCACAGGCCGATCAGTTCGCCGAACATCTGGCTGATTTCCGGGGCGGTGGTGAAGTCCCCCTCCAGCCCCAGCGGATCGCGCGTGCCATAATAATGCTGGTTCGCCTCGCCCATATAATGGGCGACGGAGATCGGCCCGCCGGCATCGATCTGGCGGGCCAGGCGCTCGGGCAGGCCCATCGCGCCGGGCAGGGCGTCAGCTGACACTGGCGCTGCCCGCGATCGGTTCCACGCGCACGCGCCGGCCCTTGGCGGTGACGATCAGGTAGAGGCCGCCCAGGATCATCGGCACGCACAGCCACTGGCCCATGTGCAGGCCGGTGCGGGCGGCAAATTCCATCAGCTGGGCGTCGGCCTCGCGGAAATATTCGACGCCGAAGCGGAACACGCCATAGAAGAAGACGAACAGGCCGACGAGCATGCCTGGCTTGTAGCGCGCCTTGGTCTTCCAGAAGGCGAAGGCGAGGATGCAGAACAGGATGATGCCTTCGAAAAAGGCTTCGTAAAGCTGGCTGGGATGGCGGGCGAAGGGGCCGCCGGTCGGGAAGATCATCGCCCAGGGCACGTCTGTTTCCTTGCCCCACAGCTCGCCATTCACGAAATTGGCGAGGCGGCCGAAGAACAGGCCGAAGGGCACGACGCAGGCGACATAGTCATGGATGCGCAGCCAGCTCAGCTTCTCCTTGCGCGCCATGTAGAGGATGCCGAGCGACACGCCCGCCGCGCCGCCATGGAAGGACATGCCGCCATTCCACAGCTTGAAGATGTCCAGCGGATGCTGGAGGATTTCGGGCTGGTAGAAGAAGACATAGGCGAGCCGGCCGCCGATGATGATGCCCAGCGTCGCATAGAAGATCATGTCGTCGGCATGGCGCCGCGCCATCGGCGAACCGGGCTGGGCAATGAGCTTCAACAGATACCAGTAGCCGATCAGGATGCCGGCCAGATAGGCCAGGCTATACCATTTGAGCGTGAAGAAGCCCAGGTCCAGGGCGACGGGGCTGAGCCCCAGCTGGTCGAAGCGGATGGCGCTCGAAGCGGCGGCGACAAGGTCCAGGATCAAAATGGCATTCCCTCGGCAATCAGGCCTGCGGCCATAGAACAAGCGGCCGGCAAGATGAAGAGGGGCGATCCCGATTGCAGGACGATCGGGGCAAATAGGCCGGACATGCCCGGCGCGGCGACGTCAGGCCGCTTCGCTACAGTCCAGCAGCGCCGCGCGATCCCGGATTTCCACCATGCGGCGGCCGGGCAGGGCGATGATGCCGATCCGCTTGAGGTCGGTCAGCTGCCGGCTCACCGTCTCGATCGTCAGGCCCAGCACGTCGGCGATCTGCTGGCGCGACAGCGGCAGGTCGAACCGGTCGAGCGGGGGCTGGCCTTCGCGGGCCAGCCGGCGCGACATGTCGAGCAGGAAGGTGGCGATCTTCTCGCGCGCATTCTTGCGGCCGAGCAGCAGCATCCAGCTGCGCGCCCGGTCGAGATCGTCGAGCGTGCGTTGCAGCAGCCGATGCTCCAGCTCGGGATGCTCGCGGGCAAAGCCGTCAAAGGCGCCGCGGGTGAAGAGGCACAGGCGCGCGTCGGTGAGTGCCGTGACGCTGTGCGGCGTGCTGCGGCCGAAGGGGCGACCGATGAAGTCGGACGGATAGACCACGCCGACAATCTGCTCGCGCCCGTCGCCGGTCGAAGCCGACAATTTGAGCGTGCCGTCGATCACATTGGCGACGATGGTGGCGTCGTCGCCTTCCCACATCACCGTCTGCCCCGCCGCGATCGTGACGCGCCGGCCCAGGCGATTGAGCGCGCCGCGCTCATCCTCTTCCAGCGTGGCGCAGATGGCGCGGTCGCGCACCTCGCAGCGCTGGCAGAAGCTGGCGTCGGAGCAGGGGGCAGGAACGGGCATGCCGCCGGGCAGGGTTTGCGCGAGATCAAAATGCATGTTCATGACCGCTGCTTGGCGCGGCGGCGGGGCGGGCACTATCCGTAAATCCCCTATGGGACTTTCTGTCCTATTCGAGCCCTGCCTGGAAGGCGATGCGCAGCGTTTCCGACAGGCTGTGGACCTGCAGCTTCTGCATCAGGTTGGCGCGATGAATCTCCACGGTGCGCGGGCTGATGCCCAGGTCATAGGCGATCGTCTTGTTAGGCAGGCCGTCGACCAGGCCCTTGAGCACTTCGCGTTCCCGATCGGTCAGGATGTTGAGCCGGGCGCGGGCGGTCTCGCGCTGGCTGTTGCGGCCCTGGTCGGCGCTTGCCTGCGCGCAGGCGGCTTCGATCGCGGCGAGCAATGCCGCCTTCTCGAACGGCTTTTCGATGAAGTCGGTGGCCCCCGCCTTCATCGCGGCGACCGCCATGCCGACATCGCCATGGCCGGTCATGATGACGACCGGCAGCATCATGCCGCGCGCGCGCAGTTCGCGCTGCACTTCCAGCCCGTCCATGTCGGGCATGCGCACGTCCAGCAGTACGCAGCCGCCCTCCAGCGTCCTGACCTCCTTGAGGAACTCGGCGCCACCCGAGAAGAGCCGCACCGCAAAGCCGCTGGTCTTGAGCATGAAGGAGAGCGACCGGCGGATCGCCTCGTCATCATCGACGACATGGATGGGCTGGTCGGTGGGCAGGCTCATGGCAGGCGGTCCGCAGAATCGAGAGTGAAGTGGAAGGCGACGCCGCCCCAGTGCGAGGCGTCGGCCCAGATCCGTCCGCCATGCCCCTCGACGATGGTGCGGCTGATCGACAGGCCCACGCCCATGCCGGCGGGCTTGGTGGTGCTGAACGGGGTGAAGAGCGATCGCGCGACTGCCGGATCGAGGCCGGGGCCACTGTCGGCGATGATGAGTTCGACCTGTCCGTCCTCGGCCGGCACTGCCGACAGGCGCAGGATGCGGCGATTGCGGCCGTCCATCGCCTCGACCGCGTTGCGCACCAGGTTGATGATGACCTGCTGCACCTGCACGCGATTGGCGATCACCCGGCCGACGCGCGGGTCGACGACGATGTCCATGTCGATGCCTCGGCTGTCGATGCCGATGAAGGCCAGCGCGACCCCCTCGGCCAGCAGCGTGGCCGCCGGTTCGGCCTGGCGATCGGCTTCGCCGCGACGGATGAACTCTCGCAGCGACCGGATGATCTGGCCCGCGCGCATCGCCTGGCGCGCGGCTTCGTCCATCGCCTCGCCCAGCAAGTCGCGGTCGACCGGTGCATCGGTGCGCAGCAGGTCGCGGCCCGCCTCCATATAATTGGCGATCGCGGTCAGCGGCTGGTTCAGTTCGTGCGCCAGCGCCGCAGCCAGCGTGCCCATCGCCGTGACGCGGGCGGCATGGCTGAGTTCAGCCTGCAGATCCTGCAGGCGGCGCTCGGCCTTCTGTCGATCGGTCAGGTCGCGCACGAAGCCGGTGAACAGCTTTTCGCCATGGTCCTGCACTTCGCCGACCGCCAGCTCGATCGGAAAGGTGGAGCCATCGCGCCGGCGTGCGGTGGTCAGTCGGCCGATACCGATGATCCGCTTCTCGCCGGTGTCATGATAATGTTGCAGGTAGGAATCGTGGCGCTCGCGATCGGGCGAGGGCATCAGCATCGCGACATTGCGGCCCAGCACATCGGCCTCGGCATATTGGAACATGCGCTGGGCCGCCGGGCTGAACGAGACGATATGCCCGGTCGCGTCGATCACGATCAGCGCATCAGGCACCGTTGCCAGGATCGATCCCAGCAGAGCCTGTTCCCGGCTGGTCGCATTATCCTGCGGATCGCCATCGTTGAACGCCATGTCGGATCACTGACCGTAAATCAGTGCGCCAGCAAGAGCGGAACCCGTGTTTCGGCCAGAATATAGCGGGTTACGCCGCCAAAAATGGTTTCCCGCAGCCGGCTGTGGCCAAAGGCGCCCATCACCATCCAGTCGATCGACAGTTCCTGGCAGGCATGGGACAGCGCTTCTTCCACGCTGCGATCCTTGCGCGGCCATTCGTGAATCTCGACCGCAATGCCGTGGCGCGAAAGATATTCGGCGGCGTCAGTCGGCGGGAAGTCGCGCTTCGATCGCTCGTCGACGGTGACGACATGGACCTCGCTCGCCACCCGCAACAGGGTGCGGCTCGCGGTCAGCGCCGACGCCGCCTCATGCGATCCGTCCCAGGCAACCATGGCCCGGCCGGTGCAGCGAAAGCCCTTGGCCATGCTCGGGATCGCCAGCACCGGGGCGCGGCTGTTGACCGCCAGGTCGGCGACGATCGGCGCCGGATCATCGGCCTGCCGGCGACCCGGCGGCGGCAGGGAAACGAGCATCGCGTCGGCCAGGCGACCGGTTTCCAGCAGGCCCTGGACCAGGTCGCCGCTGCGATAATGCCAGTCCCACGCCGTGCCCTCGCGCCGCAGCCTTTCCTCCAGGGCGCGCCGCATTTCCTCGTCCTGCCGGCGCACCGCATCGATCGCCTCGGGCACCAGATAGCCGCTGCCATAAAGATCGGCGGCGACCAGTTCGGGCAGCGGCGCGATCTGCAGGCAACTGATATGGGCGCCGGTCGCGCGCGACAGGTCGAACGCGGCCTGCAGCCGGCTTTCCATGCCGTTGTCCGCGCGGATGTGCAGCAAGATGGTCTTCATCGAACATGTCCCGACAAGAGGGCGCCGATGCAGCGCCGCATGATCGTCATCCTGACTAGAAGCCCGCTCGGCTCGTCTCTATCCGCAAATTTCCCTATTTCGATCGCCGATCCGATGGCACATTCGGGGGGCAACGATCATAGCAAGGGATGCCTTCTTCATGACCGACAAGGATATTCTGGAAACCCGCACCGGCATTCGCGTCCAGGTGCGCCCGGCGCAGGATGGCGATGCCAAGGCGCTGGCCCATTTCTTTTCGGCCGTGTCCGATGATGATCGCCGCTTTCGCTTCCTCAGCAGCGCGCCGGGCGTCAGCGCCGGGCAGATTCATGATCTGATCCATGGCGACCCCGACAATTGCGAGACCTTCCTGGCGACCGACGAGAAGGGCGCCATACTGGCTGCGGCGACCCTGGCCGCCGATCCCGACCGGACCCGCGCCGAAGTCGCTATTTCGGTGCGCGCCGACCATCGCGGCAAGGGCGTGGGCTGGAGCATGCTGCGCCACGCCACCGACCGGGCGCAGGAAATGGGCGTCGGTCTGCTCCAGGCGATCGAGAGCCGCGCCAATCATGCCGCGATCGAACTGGAGCGCGAACAGGGCTTTGTCGCCCGCAGCGTCGATGACGAGCCGTCGCTGCTGATCCTGGAAAAGCGTTTCTGATCGCATCGCTGGTAAAATGATGAAGGGGCCGGAGCGGCGATCCGCTCCGGCCCCTTCCTTCTGGTCCACCCCCCGGAGGATCAGAAGCGCATGCCGACGCCCACGCCGAACACGAAGGGATCGAGCGATACCTTGACGTTCTGGGTGCCGGCCGCAGCCGTGGTCAGCCGCACCTTGGTGTCGATGTCGATATATTTGACGTCGAGGTTGAGGAAGATCTTGTCGTTGAGGTCGATGTCGACGCCGACCTGGCCGGCCCAGCCGAAGCTGTCGGACATATGGACCTTGGTCTTGCCGACCGCATCCTCTAGCCCGCTCGACGCATCCTCGTTATAGAACAGCGTATAGTTGACGCCGGCGCCGATATAGGGGCGGACATGGCCCTCGACGATCGGGTGATATTGCATCGTCAGCGTCGGCGGCAGCACCCAGGTGGAGGCCAGCTTGCCGATCCCGCCGGTGGTGCCGCTGCGGCCGCTGGCGCTATGCTTGGTGGTCGCGGCGATCAGTTCGAAGCCGATATGGTCGGTGGCCATGTAGGTGACGTCGACTTCGGGCGCGATGCCGTTGTTCACCGACACCTTCTCGCCGGGGAAGCCGGGCAGGATGCTGCCGCTCTTTTCGGTGGGGGCGACCATGATGCCGCGCACGCGCACCAGCACGTCGCCCTGCTTGGCCTGGGCCGGGGCAGCGGCCAGCGCCGTGCCCATGGCGCCCATCGCGGCGACAATCATCATCTTTTTCAAGTGCATGTCTTTTCTCCATCCCTGATCGTGGGTCAGTGATGGCGCTCTGCTCCCGATCGGGGCGGCCTTCCTTGATGCGGCGCAATCGGCGATTTGATCCTGCGCAATGTTCGGCATCGGACGCCATGGCAGGCGGGGCGCCATGTTCCGCTATCATCCCGATCTGCTCGCCGCGCCGGTGCCGCGCTACACCAGCTATCCGACTGCCGCCCAGTTTGGCGAGGATGTCGGCGTGGCCGACATGGCGCAGCGGCTGGACGCGATGCCGGCGGACGCGCGCCTGTCGCTCTATGTCCATATCCCCTATTGCCATGACATTTGCTGGTATTGCGGGTGCAACACCGGTGCGGCGACCCGGCCCCGGCGCCTGTCCGCCTATGTCGATGCGCTGGAGCGGGAAATGGCGCTGGTCTCGGCGCGGCTCGGCGGACGGGGGCGCGTCACCCATGTCGCCTTTGGCGGCGGCAGTCCCAATTCTCTGCCGCTGATCGACTGGGTCCGGCTCAATCATCAGTTGCTGCTCTGCTTCGACGCCAGCGCGGCGGCGATGGCGGTGGAGCTGGACCCGCGCCGGATCGACCGGGCCTGGATCGACGCCATGGCCAAGGTCGGGGTGACGCGCGTCAATCTGGGGGTGCAGACCTTTGCCACCCATGTGCAGCAGCGGATCGGCCGGGTGCAGCCGGCCGAGACGGTGGCGATGGCGGTGGGCGCGCTGGCCCGTGCGCGCATCCAGGTGGGGTTCGACCTGATGTATGGCTTGCCGGGGCAGAGCGAGGCGGATCTGGCGCAGACGCTGGAGGACAGCATTCGCCTGTCCCCCTCGCGCATCGCGCTGTTCGGCTATGCCCATATGCCGCGCCTGCTGCCGCGCCAGCGGCGGATCGACGCGACCGAATTGCCGGGTGTCGAACAGCGCTTTGCGATGGCGAAGCTTGGCCATGCGATGCTGACGGCCGCCGGCTATCAGGCGATCGGCTTCGATCATTTCGCGCTGCCCGACGATCCACTCGCGGTGGCCGCTGCAACTGGACGGCTGCGCCGCAATTTCCAGGGCTTTACCGAGGATGACAGCGATGCGCTGATCGGCATGGGCGCGAGCGCGATCAGCCAGTTTCCCGACCTGATCGTCCAGAATGAGAAGAATACCGGCGCCTATCGCGAGGCCTTGTCGGACCATCGGCTGCCCGCGGCCCGTGGGGTGCGGCGCAGTGCCGACGACCAGCGGCGGGGCGCGTTGATCGAACGGCTGCTGTGCGATGGGCGGGCGGCCTGTGGCGACCTTGCCGAACCGGCGCTGCTCGATCGGTTCGAGCGGATCGGCCTGCTCCGCCGGGAGGGGGACGAGTTGCTGCTGCAGCCCGGTGCGGCGCCCTATGCCCGGTCCATCGCCGCCTGTTTCGATGCCTATCTGCGCCCGGCCGAAACGCGCTTCAGCGTCGCGGTCTGATCGCCGGCCCGGCCACTGCCGGGCCGGCGATCGCACATCGGATCAGAAGCGCACGCCCACGCCCATCCAGACACGGGCCGGATCGATCAGATAGCCCGCCATGTCATAGTTGAGCCGCTTGTCGAGCAGGTTCTGCACCCCGGCATGGACGGTGAAGGCGGGCGTGATCTTGTAGGATGCGCCCATGTCCACCACCGTATAGTCGGGCGAGACGATATTATTGCCGCTGATCTGCGCCTCGGTCACGGCTTCCTCGCCGCGATAGACGGCGCGCACGAAGGCGGAGAAGCGCTTGTCCGGGCGCCAGTTGAGCGAGGCGCTGGCCTGCTGCTTGGGCGTGTCGTTGAGTGCCGCGCCGATATTGGCGCCGCTCAGCTGTTCCGAATCCGTCAGCGTGCCGGTGGCGTTGAGCCGCAGCGTGTGGGTCAGCGGCACATCGACCGAGACTTCGACGCCGCGCACCCGCGCCTTGTCGACATTGACATAGGTCGTGGGCGGACGGCCGATCGAGCTGAGCGGTTCATCGACGCACCAGGCCCCCGCCACTTCGCAGGTCACACGGGTGATCTTGTCGTTGAAGCGGGTGTCATAGGCAGTGACGCTGGCGTTGAAGCCATTCCGCGAGAAGAGCAGGGCAGCCTCGATCGTGCGGGAGGTTTCGGCTTCCAGGTCGGGATTGCCATAGATGGTGCCGCCACGGCTGGTCTGGCCCCAGTCGGGAATCGTCTGGCGCAGGCTCGGCGCGCGGAAGCCCTGCGAATAGCCGCCCTTCAGCGTCAGGGACGGGGTGATGTTCCACACCGCATAGACGCGCGGGGTCCAGTGGACGCCATATTGTTCGTCATGGTCCATGCGGATGCCGCCGGTCAGCGCCAGCCCGTCGAGCAGCTTCAGCTCATTTTCGGCAAACAGCGCCCAGCTGGTGCGGGTGGTGCCGGTGGTGGTCGATCCCGACAAAAGGTTGCCGGTCAGGTCGGACAGATCCTCATAGCGATAGAAACCGCCGACGGTCAGCGTGTTGGACGGCAGCGGGATGACCCACAGGCTCTGGCCGACCGTGTTCTTGATCCGCTTCTGCGCCTCGACATGTTCGGCATCCTCATATTGCAGATAGGATTCGGAACTGGCGAAGCCCCATTGGCCGCTATGGCTGATCGACGCGACCTTGCGCTTCTGGGTCTGGGTGGTTTCGGTGCCGAGCGGCGCGGTCGCCGATGTCTCGGTCGTCTCGCCGGCAACCTCGATCACCTTCTGCCGATAATAGCCGCCCTCCAGCAGGATCTGGTGGTTGGCGCTGAGGTTGAAGCCCAGCTTGCCGGCCAGGCTGTCATCATGCCGCTCGGGCGTGCCGCCGATTTCCGTGTCGCCCTCGCGCCGGTTCATCGATCCCTGCAATTGCAGGCCGATGCCGCTGGTCACCGGGCCGGACAGATAGAAATTGCCGTCGGTATAATTGCCGAAATTGACCGCCAGCTGCATCGTGCCGTTGACGCGTGCGCTGCCGCGCCAATGGTCGCTGATGCGGCGGGTGATGATGTTGACGACGCCGCCCATCGCGTCCGATCCGTAGAGCGAGGACATGGGGCCACGCACCACCTCGATGCGCTCGATCGCTTCGAGCGGCGGCAGCAGGCCACCTTCGCTGACATTGCCGCCATTGGTGCGGGATTCGCGCGACGACAGCCGCTTACCGTCGACCAGGATCAGCGTATATTGCGGCGCCATGCCGCGGATCGAGATGTCGCGGCTATTGCCTTCGCCCGGCGTGACGGTGACGCCGGGGATTTCCATCAGCGCATCGGTCACTTCGCGATAGGGCATGGCGTCCAGCGTCTCGCGGGTGATGACGCTGATCGAGGCTGGCGCGTCGCGGACCTCCTGTTCGCGGCCGGCGGCGGTGACGACGATCTGGTTGGAATCCTGGTCGGCCTCGGCCGCCAGCGCCTGCTGTGCGCTGGTCAGCGCGACAAGGGCCGCGGTCGCCCGCAGCAAATGGATGGATGGCATGGAAATCCCCTGTTCTGGATAGACGGGCACCCGCCAGCCACCCGGCCGGACGGGTGCCGGAAATCAGTGGTGCGGGTCTGGCCCGATCGGTGGAGCGAATATCATGGCGGGTTCATTTGCGATCGATTGTCAATTGCAAGTGGCCGTTGCCAGAAGCGCGGGGCGGCGCCAAATATCGATATCGGATAAGGCTTATGCGGCCTTGCTATGGGGCAGGGCTGCGTCGCTGCCGCAATGGTCGGCGAACATGTCGCACAGCCAGGCGATGGCCGGGTCGCGATGCGACCGCTCGTTCCACAGCAGCCGATAGCCGAAGGTGCCGACCAGGTCCGGCGCGGGCAGGCAGGCCAGGTCATGGGTCCGGGCGATTGCCTCGGCCGCGCGGGTCGGCAGCGTCATCAGCGCGTCCGACCCCCGGATCATGTGCGGCGCCGCCTGGAAATAGGGCAGGCGGGCGATCACCCGCCGGCGCGGCGCCAGTGTGCCCAGGCGCAGTTCGATCCGGTCGAAGCCGCTGTCGCTGACGACGAAGCTGATATGCGGGCAGGACAGGAAATCCTCGACCGACAGGGATCGGTCGGTCGGATGCGCCGCCAGCTTGTGATGGCGATCGACGACGCAGCTGAACGTTTCGGTGAACAGGAAGCGCTCATAGGTCTGGGCCGGATCGGGATCGAGCCCGCTGATGATGAGGTCGATCTCGCCTGCGGTCAGCCGCGCCACCATGTCGCCGGTCAAAGGCACGATGTCGATCGCCGCCAATGGTGCCGCGCGGCCGATATGCGGCAGGGTCGGCGCGACCACGGCGGCGACGCCGAAATCGGTCGATGCGACGCGGAATCGGCGATCGAGCGTCGCCGGATCGAAACAGGGCGGTTCCAGCAGGCCGGCGGTCGTCGCCAGCCAGTCCTGCAAGGACGGCGCCAGTTCCTCGGCGCGCCGGGTCAGTTCCATGCCGCCGGCGGTCCGCACCAGCAGCGGATCGCCCAGCAGGCTGCGCAACTGCGCCAGCGACCGGCTGACCGATGGCTGGCTGACGCCCAGTTGCTGCGCCGTGCGGGTGACACTTTTCGTGCGCAGCAACAGGCCCAGTATCACCAGGCTGTTGAGATCGAAATGCACGCCGCCAAGCAAGAGAGACCGGTCCGTTCCTTAAGGATAATGCGGACCATTCTTAACTTCAGGGCTGGTCAGGGTCCAGTCCCGTTGCATTTCCCGACTGTTGCGCGGCGCGATCGGTGCCGATTGACAGGCCCCTTCCTCCGGATTTATGAAATAACCTGTATCACATCTTCGTCGATCAAGAGGCTGTGCGCCTGCAATCATTGTGTCCGGGGCAGCAGGTGCGACGATGATGAAAGGGATGGGCGCCGTCTGTGCGGCGCTCGACGCCGTGACGGTCGACCCAGCATATAAGGGCCGCGCGGTCGGGATGGGAGGATGCCATGACACGCCGTTTCCGGACGTTGCTTTTCTGCGCCTGCGCGACTCTGCCCACCCTGCCGCTCGAGGCCCAGGCGCAGGATAAGGCGCAGGACAGGGCCAGCGTGACCCAGGACATCATCGTCACCGCCCGCCGGACCGAGGAACGGCTGCAGGACGTGCCGATCTCGATCACCGTGTTCAATCAGGAAGAACTGGCCAACCGCAATGTCGTCAATGCGCAGGATCTGGCCGCCTATACCCCCTCGCTGTCCGCCAATGGCAATTTCGGCAGCGAAAATAGCAGTTTCGCCATTCGCGGCTTTGCCCAGGATATCGGCACCGCGCCCTCGGTCGGCGTCTATTTCGCCGACGTGGTCGCGCCCCGCGGCGCCTCCAACGGCCTGCCCTCGGGCGATGGCGCCGGGCCGGGCGCCTTCTTCGACCTGCAGAATGTCCAGATATTGAAGGGGCCACAGGGCACCCTGTTCGGCCGCAACACCACCGGCGGCGCGATCCTGCTGGTGCCGCAGAAGCCGACCGACGAATTTTCCGGCTATGTCGAAGGATCGGTCGGCAATTATGACATGTGGCGCGGCCAGGCGGTGGTCAACGCGCCGCTCGGCGACCGGGCGCGGATGCGCATCGGCGTCGATCGGCAGAAGCGCGACGGCTATATGCGCAACGGCAGCGGCATCGGCCCCGACCGGTTCGGCGATGTCGATTATATCGCGCTGCGCGCCAGCCTGGTCGTCGATCTGACCCCCGATCTCGAAAATTACACCATCCTCTCTTACAGTGATTCCAGCAATAACGGCCCGATCCAGAAGCTGGTCGCGGCCGCGCCGGAGGGGCTGGGCCAGCTCGCCTATGGCCAGTTGCTGCGCCAGGGCAGCGGTTTCTATGACGTCATGCAGTCACTGGAGGATCCCTATTCCAGGACCGAGCAGTGGCAGCTGATCAACACCACAAGCTGGCAGGCGAGCGACACGCTGACGGTCAAGAATATCGTCAGCTACGCGCAGTTGAAGCAGCGCATGAATGCGCCCCTGTTCGGCACCGATTTCGTCGTCGATTTCGCCGCGATCAATCCCTTCCTCGCCGCGCTGGGCAGCTATCATCTGCCCTTCACCACGGTGACGTCGATACCGGGCGGCTATACCGCGAACCAGTCGACCTTTACCGAGGAACTGCAATTGCAGGGGCGCTCGGGCGACGGCCGGCTCAACTGGCAGGCGGGGGCCTATCTGGAGGTCAGCGAACCGCTGGGCATGAGCGGCAGCCAGTCGCCCTTCCTGGCGTCCTGCACCGATTCCGCCACCCTGCAATGCACCGATCCGCTGGGCTTCCTGTCCAATCTCGATCCGACCATCCCGGATATCGCCAAGCCGATCCATGCCGGCACCGTCAATTATACGGCGGGGCGCACCAATTTCCACAATGTCGGCCTCTATGCGCAGGCGACCTATGCGCTGACCGATCAGCTGAAACTGACCGGCGGCTTCCGCTACACCTGGGATCATTCGCGCAATGTCAGCGACCAGCGCACCTATATCGTCGCCTATCCGCCGCAATATGGCGCCTTCAATCCGGCCGCACCCTATCGCTGCACCAATCCGCAGGCGGCGGCGACCAATTGCGTGTCGCATTATTATCAGTCGTCGGAAAAGCCGACCTGGCTGATCGACCTCGATTATAACCCGACCCAGGACATATTGCTCTACGCCAAATATGCGCGCGGCTACCGCGCCGGCACGATCGTCCCCAATATCACTGCGCCGCTCAACATCGTCGAGCCCGAGAAGGTGGACAGCTATGAGCTGGGGCTCAAGACCAGCTTTGGCGGCGCGCTGCGCGGCACCTTCAACCTGGCCGGTTTCTATAATGATTTTTCCAACCAGCAATTGCAGGTCGGCTTCAATGCGCGGCCGCTGTCGGGGCAGGCGTCGACCGCCGCGCCGGTCAATGCCGGCAAGTCGGAGATATGGGGGCTGGAGGCCGATGCCTCGCTCACCCCGTTCCAGGGACTGGTGCTGACCGGCGGCTACAGCTATTTGCGCACCAAGATCAAATCGGTGCCCGATTTCTCCAGCTTCAACGACCCCAATTATATCCTGGCCGCGCCGTTCCAGCCGGGCGATCCCGAAGTGCTGTCGCCGCGCCACAAATTCACGGTCAGCGGCACCTACACCCTGCCGCTGGACGAGGAGAAGATCGGCCGCATCTCCTTCGGCGCGACCTTCACCCATCGGTCCTCGATGCTGGTCAACTATACCGACCGCACCAATCCCGATCCGTCGATCGCCGCGCTCAGCACGCTGGCGCCGCTCGATCTGCTGAACCTCAACGCCAGCTGGAACAATATTGCCGGCGCGCCCATCGACCTCAGCCTGTTCATGACCAATGTGACCAAAGAGAAATATTACAGCTTCATCGCCGGGCTGGGATCGCCCAGCGTCAATTTCGAGACGGCGACGCTCGGCGAGCCGCAAATGTACGGCGCGCGCCTGCGCTTCCGCTTCGGGGGATGAACGGGCGCCGACGACCGCGAAAATTGATCCATGTCTAGGACGGCGCTTCCGGCGGCTGATAGGTTGCATGGCAATCAAGCGGAGTCGGTTCGATGGACGTGATCACGGATGCTGCCTATCTGTTTCGCCGGTCGCGCGACGAGACGCGCAAAGCCGACGAAGCCCGTGCGCGCGGCGATGCGGTGTGCGTGATTGCTGCGCACAATGAACTGGCGCTGCGCTACAAGGTTCGCGCCCTGTCGCTGTCCAGCGGCGCGGTTCCCTGCATCGACGCGACCGGGCGACGATCGGCCTAATCCTTCTCGCCCTGCAGGCTGATGCGGCCGGGTTTCAGCCCCGGCGCGCTGACCTGCAGCGTGATCGCGCCCGGCTTTCCGGTGCCGCGCAGGAAGGCAACCGCCTTGCCGCCCACTGCCGCGCGCTGTGGTGAGGAAAAGGCGGTGTGATCGGTGACGCTGCCATTGTCGAAGGCGACGACGCGGCCCGGCCCCGATATTGTTGCGCTGAGCAGTGGCGTCGCGCCGGGCACCAGCACACCCCTGGCGTCCACCACCTCGGCCCGCACCGCGACGACATCGTCGAAGTCGCCGCCGACCGCCTTGGCTTCGGGCACCAGCCGGATCGCGGCGGGGGCGCCGGCGCTGCGCAGCATGTCCTCCGCCACCTTCGCACCACCCCGATAGCCGACCGCGCGCAACTCGCCCGGCGCATAGTCGACGTCCCATGTGATCGGACTGTCATCCGCGTTGCGCGGCTTGCGCATCAGCGACTGGCCGTTGAGGAACAGCTCGACCGCGTCGCTGTTGCTGTAGACCTCGACCTTTTCCTTGTGCGCGGCGCGATTGTCGGGCGACCAGTCGGCTAGCGCGCCCGGCCCCTTGGGTTGGGGCAGGGCGATGCCGACCATGGTCGGCATTTCGCTGATGTCGATCACCTCGGTCACGCGCCGGGCCAGCTTCACCACCGGCTTTTCCGACCACCAGCTCGCCCGTTCCCAGCCGATCGGCTTCACGCCATCGACCCGGTCGACCAGACCGGACGGGTTGCTGATCGCCGGCCAGCCGGCCCGGTCCGCCTCGCCCAGATAATCGACGCCGGTCCACAGGAACATGCCGGCATAGGCCGGGTCGTCGCGCACCACGAGCCAGCTTGACCGGTTCTTGCTGTTCTCCGTGCCGATGATCTTGCGGCTGGGCTTGTCGGCATGCGCCTTGGCCAGTTCATTCTCGCGATAATTCTGGCCCACCACGTCCAGCAGGTCGGCGGTGCCATTGTCATAATCATGGGTGGTGTTGGGGCGGAACAGCGCCATCGTCACCGGCCGGGTCGGATCCTCGGCATGGAAGATGTCCTGCAGGCGGGTGATGATCGACTGCGCCACCAGCGGATAGGGCGTGTCGTGGATCTCGTTGCCGATCGACCAGATGACGATGCTGGGATGATTGCGATCACGCCGCACGAAATCGCGCGCGTCGATCGACGACCAGTCGGTGAAATAGAGATGATAATCCTGGGGATTCTTCGCCACCGTCCACATGTCGAACCCCTCGTTCATGACGATCAGGCCAAGCCGGTCGCACAGGTCGAGAAATTCGGGCGAGAAGGGGTGATGGGCGGTGCGCACCGCATTGACGCCCAGCGCCATCAGCCCCTTGAGCCGCCGTTCATAGACGGCGAGCGGCACCGCCATGCCGAACGGCCCGCCATCGGCATGGATCGCCACGCCCTTCAGCTTGATGTTGCGGCCATTCAGCCAGAATCCGCTCGCCGCCTCGAACCGGGCATCGCGAATGCCGAAGGGGACGCGCTCTTCATAGAGCAGCCGCCCGTCGGTGGCGCGCACGCGCAGCAGCGCCTGGTGCATCGCCGGATCGCCAATGTCCCAGCGGCGTGGATCGGCGATCGTGCCGCTGACATCCATTTGCGTCGCGCGGCCGGCGGGCAGGCTGATGCTCTGGCCGGTGAAGGTCGCGATGCTGCGGCCGTCCGGCCCCTCGATCACCGCCTCCAGTCGCGCCTCGATCGGCGCACTGCCCTGGTTCATCACGCTGCTGCCGATGGTCAGGTCCGCGCTCTTCGCGTCCAGCTTTGCGACCCGCACCGTGCTGCCCCAGGTTTCGGCATGGACATCGCCCAGTGTGAGGATGCGGACATGGCGATAGATACCGCCGCCCGCATACCAGCGCGACGCGGGCTGGGCGGAGGTATCGGCGCGCACCGCCAGTATATTTTCCTGCCCGGCGGGTTTCAGATGCTGGGTGATCTCGTAGCGGAAGCTGGCATAGCCGCTCGGCCGATGGCCGACATGCTGGCCGTTGATCCATACGCCCGACCGCTCCATCACGCCGTCGAATTCGACGAAGACGCGCTGGCCGGCGCTGGCGGGCGGCAGGGTGAAATGCTTGCGATACCAGGCGACGCCGGTCGGCAGGAATCCGCCCGATCCGGTCGCGGGCGCATGTTCGTCGAACGGCCCGGCGATCGCCCAGTCATGCGGCAGGTCGACCGGCTGCCAGTCTGCATCGGCAAAGCCGGGCTGTTCCGCGGTCGCGACATCGCCCTGATGGAAGCGCCAGCCTGCATCGAAATTCTCGGCGCCGGTCGGCTGGGCAAAGGTGGGGGCGGGTAGGGCGATCAATAGCGCCAGCGCCAGGCCGGCGGCACTCCGCCCGATCATCCTGCGCATCCGTGCGGTCCGTCCCGTCGCCATATCGGCCCCCTCTCCAGAATATGTCCACTATGTGGCGCTGTGGCGCCCTATGTGGGTATATGGCTACAGGAGTGGCGGGCCGATGCCAAGCGGCTTTGCTGGTCCTGCGGGGCGGGCGGCGACGCGACAGTCAAATCTCCTACGAATTTCACAGTGTCGTTCGCGGATTCGGGCGAAATGCGCCGCAAGCGCCCCCATGACGCGACATCCACGCGACAGCGAAGCGACAGATTTGCACCGGTGATGCGCGTGAACGCCGGGAGGCATGGAGGGGGCGGGGCCATCCCACAGGATAGATCAGAGAAGGGCCGAGTAGGAAAGCGGGTGACCGGAAGCGACCAGAAGCGGACGTTTCCTACTCCCCTCCCTTCCAGGGAGGGGCCGGGGGTGGGTGCGCCGCGCAGCGGCGGTCTACGGTCGATAGGGCAGAAGCTCGCTACGCTCGCAACCCACCCCAACCCCTCCCTGGAAGGGAGGGGCTATGTCTTGTTACCACCCATTTCGGACCTGAAGGGGCTCGTTGAGCCGGGTAATTGTCCCCCTTCAGCGCACCTTGAAACTATATGTGCCGCTGACCGGCTGATGATCATTGCCCATCACCGTCCATTGAAGATCATAGCTGCCTGTCGGCAGGGCGCGGGGCAGGGTGATGACCAGGCCCTTGCCATCGGCGGCCGCGGCGGTGGTGAAGCCCTTGATCGGCATTGGCGGATGATCGGCCATGCCCGGCATGCCGGTCATGGTGAGCGTGATGCTGCTATGATCGGCCTGCAGCGCCTCGGAAAAGCCCAGGGTCAGCCGGGTCGGCTTGGCAACGCTGGCATTGGCGGCGGGACTGGCCGCAACGAGCTGCGGCTTGGCGAAGGCGGCGCCGGGCAGGGCGGTCAGCACAAGGGCAGTAGCGATCAGGGGCAGGCGGGGCATGGATGTCTCCGGAAAAATGCGCGTCTTGCAGGGGAATACGCATTGTCCTGTCGCATCCCTCACCCGCCGCGCTATTTTGTGCGAGGGATGGGCCGGCCGGATGCGTATCGTCAGGCAGGACATGAAGGACGGGACGATGGACGATCTGGATGACAGGCTGGCCAGGCTGCGCGACGCGCCGGCGGCGGCGCGCTTCGACGGGCTGGAGGAGGCGGTGATGCAGGGGCTGGATCGCCGCCGCGAACGCAGTGTCGCGCGGCGCAGCCTGATGCTGGCCGGCGTGATGGCGATCGGCATCGGCTGGATCGGCAGTAGCGTGCCCGCGCAGCCGGCGCAGGCCGCGCCGGGCCCGCTGCTGATCGGCATGTCCGACTATGCGCCCTCGCGCCTGCTGGAGCGATAGGCATGGGCAAACGCTATTGGCTGGTGGCGCTGGTCGCCTTTGCCGCGGCGCTGGCCGCCGTGCTGGTTGCGCGTACCTGGCTCGCGCCCGCGCCGCCGGTGGAGAATGAGGTTCATGCCCTGCTCCATGATCGGCTGACGCTGGACGCCGGCCAGAAGCAGCGCATCGCCGATCTGGAAGCCGCCTTCGCGCAGCGCAAGGCGGCGCTCGACGCGGAAATGCGTGCCGACAATCAGCGGCTGGCTGCAGCAATCGCCGCCGAACATGGCTATGGCCCGCGCGTTGCCCAGGCGGTCGACCGGTCGCACCAGGCGATGGGGGAATTGCAGAAGGAAACATTGAAGCACATCTTCGCGATGCGCGGCGTGCTGCGCCCCGATCAGGCCGCGCTGTTCGACGCGGCGGTGGTCAAGGCGCTGACCCAGCCTGTCGGGTGATAGCCGACGATCCTGATGATGCCACGCTGGCGGCGCAGGCGCTGGCCGGGCGGCAGGCCGCCTATGGCGCGCTGATGCGGCGGCACCGCGATGCCGTCTATCGGCTGGCGCGTGGCCATGTCGGCGATGCGGATGCGGCAATGGACATCGTGCAGGAAAGCTTCATCGCCGCCTTTGCCTCGCTCGCCCGCTATGATGGGCGCCGGCCCTTTCGCGGCTGGATCGCGCGGATCACGATCAACAAATGCCATGACTGGGCGCGCCGCCGTGCCGTCCGTCGCTTCTTCAGCTTCGCCCGGCCGATCGAGGACGCCGCCCATGTCGCCGACGCGGGGCCCGATCCCGAGCAGGCGGCCCAGTCCCGCGCTGGCGTTGCCCGGATCGAGGCAGCGGTGGCGGCACTGCCGGTGGCGCTGCGCGAGGTGGTTTTGCTGCGCGGGATCGAGGGCATGAGCCAGGCCGAGGTCGCGGCGATATTGGACATCACCGAAAAGGCAGTGGAAACCCGCCTCTACCGCGCCCGCCGGCAATTGCAGGAGATGTTGAGGGAAAGCGACGCGGCGCGCGTATAGAGGGGCATGACCGACCTGCCTTCCCTCCCTGTCGACCGCCGCAGCCTGATCCGGGGGGGCGCCGCGCTTGCACTGGCGCAGGCCTTGCCCGGCTGGGCTGCCACCGGCACGCATGGCGTTGCCCAGGGCGCGCTGACGGGCGAGACGATCGCGCTCGGCATCGGCGACGGGCATTTGGCGACCGGCGGCCGATCGGCCCATGCGATCAGCGTCAATGGCGGAACGCCCGCGCCGCTCATCCGCCTGCGCGAGGGGCAGAGTGTCAACATCGCCGTCACCAACCGGTTGAAGGAGGATAGCTCGATCCACTGGCATGGGCTGATCCTGCCCTTCCAGATGGACGGCGTGCCGGGCATCAGCTTCCCCGGCATCATGCCCGGCGAGACCTTCACCTATCGCTTTCCAGTGCGGCAGGCGGGCACCTACTGGTATCACAGCCATTCGGGCATGCAGGAGGCGATGGGCCTTTATGGGCCGATCATCATCGATCCCGCCGGCCCCGATCCGGTGGCCTATGACCGGGAGCATGTGATCCTGCTCGCTGACTGGAGCCCGGTCCACCCGCACAGGCTGCTGCAACGGCTCAAGCAGATGGGCGGCTATTACAATATGCAGCGCCAGACGCTGGCCGGGTTGCTGGCGGGGAAGGATCAGGCCCTCAAGGACCGGATCGACTGGGGCGCGATGCGCATGGACCCGACTGATATTTCCGACGTCACCGGCGCCACATACAGCTATCTGGTGAACGGCATGGGCACGGCCGAGAACTGGACCGGCCTGTTCGCGCCGGGCGAGCGGGTGCGACTGCGCATCATCAACGCGTCGGCGATGACCAATTTCAATATCCGCCTGCCCCGCCTGCCGATGACCGTCGTCCAGTGCGACGGGCAGGATGTCCAGCCGGTCGAGACCGACGAGTTCCAGATCGGCATTGCCGAAACCTATGACGTGATCGTCCAGCCCGGCGAGGCGAAGCCCTATGCCCTGATTGCCGAGGCGATCGACCGGTCGGGGCTGGTCCGCGCCACCTTGGCGCCGCAGATCGGCATGGTCGCGCCCGTGCCGGCCCGGCGCGCCCGGCCGCTGCTGGGCATGAAGGACATGGGCATGGACATGGGCGGCATGGACATGGGCCAGGACGGGGTGATCGACCTCAGCCAGCCGGCCAATGAAAGCATGTCCGGCCACAGCATGAAGATGCGCGACAAGTCGGTCGCGCCCGGCGTGAAAATGGGGCCGGGCGTCGCTACCCTGTCGCCGATGCCGGCCGATCGCACCGCCGACCGGCCGACGGGGCTGGAGGATGTCGATCATCGCGTGCTGACCTATGCCGATCTGCGGTCGCTGACAGCGAACACGGACCTGCGCACGCCGAGCCGATCGCTCGACATCCACCTGACCGCGAACATGGAACGCTATATGTGGTCGTTCGACGGGGTGAAGCTGTCGGAAGGAGCGCAGCCGATCGCCTTGCGCCACATGGAGCGGGTGCGCGTGACCCTGATCAACGACACGATGATGCCGCATCCCATCCATCTGCACGGTCATTTTTTCGAACTGGTGACCGGCGACGCGGCCCATAATCCGCGCAAGCATACGGTGAATGTGCTGCCGGGCGGCAAGCTCAGCTTCGACCTAACGGCCGATGCGCTGGGCGACTGGGCGTTCCATTGTCATATGCTGATGCACATGCATGCCGGGATGATGCGGGTGGTGACGGTCCGCCATGGGGAGGGCGCGGCATGAGGCTGCTCGCGCTCCTGCTGCTCGCTGCCGCCGTGCCGGTGCAGGCCCAGACTGTCGATCACAGCCAAATGGATCATGGGGCAATGGGGCATGCCCAGAATCCAATGGCGCCGGCTACCGATGCCGCCATTCCCCAAGGCACGCCGCCGCCGGTGCCGACCGATCATGCCGCCGACGCGCTCTATGACCCCGCTGCCATGGCCCGCGCCCGCGCGGCGATGATCGCGGAAGGGGGCGGCATGACCTATTCGCAATGGATGCTCGATCGGCTGGAATATCGCGCCGGCAAGGGCGCGGACGGCTATGCCTGGGAGGGCGAGGGCTGGATCGGCGGAGACATCGACCGCTTCGCCGTGAAGAGCGAGGGCGAGGGGAGGTTCGGCGGATCGCTCGAACGGGCCGAGGTTCAGGCGCTCTACAGCCGGGCGATCGACCCCTGGTTCAACCTGCAGGCGGGCGTGCGGCAGGATTTCGGCGAAGGGCCGGACCGCAGCTATGCGGTGATCGGCATCGACGGCCTGGCGCCCTACTGGTTCGAGGTCGGGGCCGAAGCCTTCCTGTCGACCAGGGGCGACGCCCATCTGCGGCTGGAGGCGAGCTATGACCAGCGCATCACCCAGCGGCTGATCCTGCAGCCCGCTGCCGAGTTCAATCTGGCGGCGCAGGCCGTGCCCGAACTGGGGATCGGCGCCGGCCCGTCCGATATCGAGATGGGGCTGCGGCTGCGCTACGAGATCGCCCGCGAATTTGCGCCCTATGTCGGCGTCAATTGGGAACGCAAGCTGGGCGATACGGCCGATTATGCCCGTGCCGCCGGCGATAAGCCGTCGGCCACCAGCCTGGTGATCGGCCTGCGCGCCTGGTTCTGAGAGGCGCTTGCAGCCCGCCCGATATTCGATTATCGATCCCGCCGATCCCGCGCCGCACGGCATGGGATCATGATCGCGCCGGTGTCCCGAAAGGGGCTTAATAGGGAATGCGGTGCGGACGGGTGACTGTCCAAATCCGCAGCTGTCCCTGCAACTGTAAGCGGTGAGCGCGATGCATATGTGCGGACGGCAGAATGACCGATCCGCCAGCCACTGGGCCGGACGCTAAATCCTGCGAGGCCTGGGAAGGCCGTGCATCAAGCGATGACCCGTGAGCCAGGAGACCTGCCGGCGTCTGGTCGCTCTTGCCTTGGTCCAGGGGATGGCCGCGGCACGGTAACTTCCGTCTGAGCGACGAACGAGCGGCTGGGGCCGCTGCGACGACGCGCGTCGGTTGCCCATGGGCGCCCGGCCGGCGCGTGTGTCGGACGTTCGCGCGCGTGCCGCTCGTGAAGGTTGCCCCCGCCCGTCGAACGCGGCGCCGGATGGGGGAATATATGAAGTCCAATGTCGTTTCGCGGGCCGCCTTGGCCCTTTCGCTCGCCTTTGCATCGCCGGCTCTGGCCGATGAAGGAGAGGGTGACAGCATCGTCGTCACCGGCACCAGCCTGGAAGAGACGCTGCCGCAGCAACTGTCGCGCTATGGCCATGCGATCGAGATCGTCACCGACACGCAGATCCGCGATGCCGCCGCGATCGACACCGCCCGCGCGCTCGAAGCGGTGCCGGGCCTGTTCATCCGGTCGCAGTCCGGGCCGTTCAGCTATGTCGACATCGCGCTGCAGGGATCGCGCACCAAGGATGTGCTGTGGACGATGGACGGCATCCGCCTCAACAACCGCCTCTATGGCGGCACGTCGCCCAATGACACCATGGCCGCCAGCATGATCGAGCGGATCGAGGTGCTGAAAGGCGGCGAAAGCCTGTTCTACGGCACCCAGGCGGCGGCCGGCGTGATCAATGTCGTCACCCGCGATTTCAGCGACGATCTGGGCGGCCAGGTCAATGCCAGCCTCGACAGCTTTGCCGGCACCAGCCTGGATGGCTATCTGCGCGGCGCGATTGGCCAGCATCGCTTCGTGGTCTGGGCCAATCGCAGCCAGTCGGAGGGCTATCGCCCCTATGATGTGATGCAGCCCAGCGCCACCGATCGCGCGCGCGGCTATGATCTCTGGTCGGCGGGCATCAAATATCAATATGATATCGCGCCGGACCTGCGCCTCAACGCCCTCTACCAGCATACCAAGGCCGATCTCGACAATATCAGCGCGACCCGGACCAAGGAAAGCCGCAACGACCGCAATGAGGAAATCGCCAGCCTGCGCCTCGACTATACTGGCGAGGATGGCGTCCAATTCTTCCTCAAGGGCTATTTCCACGACTGGAAGACCGCCTATGTCCAGATCCGCAATCCCATTCCAGCCGGCCCGCCGCAGGTCATCTATCCGGCCGGCACCTTCTGGGGCTATCAGGATTATGGTGGCAGCGCGGTGGTGCAGCTCAACATGCTGCGCGGCATCGACACGCTGATCGGCTATGATTTCCAGAGCTTCAATGGCCGCGACGACGTCCTGCTGATCGCGCCGACCGACGAACAGGTCCATGCCGGCATCTTCCAGCTGCGTACCAATGACGAATTGTCGAGCAAGGCGCGGATCGCGGCGGGCCTGCGCTACAACAAGGCGAAGGGATCGGAAAAGACGATCTGGAACGTCTCGGGTCGCTATGATGTCAGCGACACGCTGTTCGTGGAGGCCAATGGCGGCACCTCCTTCGTGCTGCCCGACGCCTCGCAGCTTTATGGCAATGATCCCTGCTGTGAGGTCGGCAACCCGAACCTGAAGCCCGAGGAAAGCCTGAACCTCAACGCCGCGCTGGGCGGTGCGCTGGCCGGCGGTGCGATCCGCTGGAAAGCGACCTATTTCAACCGGCGCATCACCGACCTGATCGACACGACCTATGATGATCCGGCCTTTCCGGAAGGCACCTATATCAACGTCAGCGACAAGGTGCGGGCCAAGGGCGCCGAGCTGGAGTTGAATGCGGACCTGAGCGGCGGCTGGGGTCTGTCTGCCAGCTACACATATTCGCGTGTTCGCAATCAGGGCAGTTCGGTGCAGCGCGATCGCAACCCGGAACAATATGGTCGCGCCGCGATCGTCTATGCGCCGCAGACCGGCCGCTTCGGCGCCAATCTGTCGGCCAATTGGGTGGGCGATGTCTGGTCGACCGCATCGGGTTTTGGCCGGATGAACTATGGCAATTATGCCGTGGTCGATGCGGGCGCGCATCTGTGGCTGGATCAGGCGCGGCGCAACCGGTTCGGCATCAATGTCGAGAATCTGTTCGACCGCGACTACGCCTCCACCGGCTATCGTTCGGCGGTCAGCGATGCAGGAGTACTGGACGGCAGCAACAGCCGCTTCCTC
The DNA here is from genome assembly GCF_003950715.1 of Sphingomonas sp. S-NIH.Pt3_0716. Taxonomy (NCBI): domain Bacteria; kingdom Pseudomonadati; phylum Pseudomonadota; class Alphaproteobacteria; order Sphingomonadales; family Sphingomonadaceae; genus Sphingomonas; species Sphingomonas sp. S-NIH.Pt3_0716. The sequence continues at coordinate 86,850 of NZ_QLJK01000002.1, forward strand.
TACTTCTACCGGGGCGTGCCGCGCACGCTGCGGGTCAGCTATGGTCTGAGCTTCTGACCATGTTGCGGCCGGTCCTGCTGCTGCATCGCTGGCTGGGCATCATCATCGGCGCTGTCATGACGCTGTGGTGCCTGTCCGGCTTCGTGATGCTCTATGTCGACTATCCGCGCCTGACACCGGCCGCGCAGCTTGGGGGGCTCACGCCCCTCACGCTGTCGCCGGGGCAGGCGGGGACATTGCCCGACACCATGATGCTGTCCGCCGCCCGGATCGAGATGATGGCGGGGCGGCCCGTATTGCGGGTGACGCCCGCGCTCGATCCGACGCGCACCATCCCGCAGATGCGGGTCTCCGCCGGCACCCATGACTGGGCGTCGGGGAAACCGGTCGAGCAGGTCGATCCGCAAAATATCCACAGGGTCGCGCGCGAATTCGGCCGCAACAGCGCCATTGCCGGCCCGATCGGGCAGGTCGCGCAGACGGAGATGGACCAGTGGACGGTCCAGACCTTCCGCCGCAATGCGCCGCTCTACCGCGTCGATTATGCCGATGCCGCCGGCACGCAGGCCTATGTCTCGGGCAGGAGCGGGGAAGTGGTGCAACTGACCACCCGCTTCCAGCGCTTCTGGGGCTGGCTCGGGGCGGTGCCGCATTGGCTCTATCCCACGATCCTGCGGCAGGATGGCGCGCTGTGGAGCCAGGTCGTCATCTGCACCTCGCTGATCGGCTGCTTCCTGACGGTCACCGGCCTGTGGGTCGGCATCGCCCGGCTGCGCCGCCGCCGCGATGGCAGCATCGGATCGCCTTATCGCGGCCTGTGGTGGTGGCATCATATGGCCGGACTGTTCTTCGGCATCCTCACCTTGACCTGGGTGGCGAGCGGGCTGCTGTCGATGAACCCCTGGGGGCTGCTCGACAGCGAGGCGATGATGACGGAGCGCCAGCGGCTGAACGGCGACTTCGCCTGGGGCGACGTGCGCCGGGCGATCGCGGCGCTGTCCGCCTTGCCGCAGGGAAGCGTCCGGCTGGAGGTGGTGCCCGTTGCCGGTGCCGTTCATCTGGTGGCGATCGATCGGGCGGGCAAGGCGCAGCGCTTCGACGCTGCCGGACGATCCGCTGCTTTGTCCGAAGCGGGCCTGCGCGCGGCGCTCCAGGATGGACCGTCGATCGGCTCGATCGTCCTGCTGCGCCAGGAGGACGCTTATTATTATGGCCACAAGGCCAGCGTCGCCCTGCCGGTGTGGCGTGTCATCCTGGCCGATGACCCCCGCGTCCGGCCGTCTGATCCGCGCCTTCGACCGCAATGGCCGCGCCTTCCGCTGGCTGCAGGACGGGCTGCACCGGCTCGACTTCCCGCTGCTGCGCACCCGTCCCTGGTGGGATCTGATCGTCCTGCCGCTGCTCGCCATGGTCACGCTCGTTTGCGGGACGGGGACATGGATGGGCCTTTCCAAGCTGCGGCGTGATCTGCGCCGCGTCCGCAATCGCCGTCGGCGCGCTCGCGCCCTACGGCCCCTGATCGGAGAAACCGCATGACTGCCCCCCCATTGCAGGCGTCGCTTCGGCGACGCAGCGTGCCGCTGATCGCGGCGCTCGTCCTTGCCAATCTGGCCGTCTGGGGCTGGGCCTTCGCCCTGTTCGGCGACCGACCGGTGATGATGGGCACGGCCCTGCTCGCCTGGGGCCTGGGCCTGCGCCATGCGGTCGATGCCGATCATATCGCCGCGATCGACAATGTGACGCGCAAGCTGATGCAGGATGGGCAGCGGCCGCTGACCGTGGGCCTGTGGTTCGCGATCGGCCATAGCGCGATCGTGCTGATCGCCGCGCTGGGCCTTGCCTATGCGGTCAGTGCGCTCGCCGGGCTGGAGCGGTTCCGCGCCGCCGGCGGCGTGGTGGCGACGCTGATTTCCGCCACCTTCCTGTTCGCCATCGCGATCATGAACCTGGTGATCCTGCGCCAGGTCTGGGCGACGTTCCGCCGGGTGCAGGCGGGCGGCACCTATGTCGAGGCGGATCTCGACATGCTGACCGGCGGGCGCGGGCCGCTGTCGCGCCTGTTCCGTCCGGTCTTCCGCCTGATCTCGCGCCCCTGGCAGATGGCGCCGCTCGGCTTCCTCTTTGGCCTCGGCTTCGACACCGCGACCGAAGTGGCGATCCTGGGCCTTTCCGCCGCGCAGGCGAGCGACGGCTTTGCGCTCGGCCCGGTGCTGGTCCTGCCCTTGCTGTTCGCGGCGGGCATGGCGCTGGTCGATACGGTCGACGGCATGCTGATGATGGGCGCCTATCAATGGGCGTTCGTGAAGCCGCTGCGCAAGCTCTACTACAACATCGTCATCACCGCCCTGTCGGCGGCGGTGGCGATCGGCATCGGCACGATCGAGACGCTGGCGCTGCTAGGCGACAAGCTGGGGCTCTCCGGCGGCATCTGGGATGTCGCCGCCACGCTGGGCGAGCATTTCAACGATCTGGGCTTCGCGATCATCGGCCTGTTCATCGCCTGCTGGATCGCCAGCGCGCTCTTCTATCGCTGGAAGGGCTATGACGCGATCGAACTGACCCCGGCCGGCGAGGTGCGGGCTTAGCCTATTCCGTTCGGGCTGAGCTTCGGTTTCGCTCAGCCCGAACGGCAGTTTTTACCCCTCGCGCGCGACCTGGAAGCCGGCGAAGGACTGGCTCACCGGCATCAGTTCCAGCGTGTTGATGTTGAGATGCGCGGGCTGGTTCGCGACCCAGAGCAGGGTGGCGGCGATGTCGTCCGCGGTCATCGGATTGGCATTGCCATAAAGCGTGTCGGACGCCTGCTGGCTGCCGGTGCGGACCAGGGTGAATTCGGTCTCCACCATCCCCGGCTCGATCGATGTGACGCGCACGCCGGTGCCGTGCAGGTCCGACCGCAGGCCGAGCGAGAATTGGCGCACGAACGCCTTGGTGCCGCCATAGACATTGCCGCCGGTGTAGGGATAGGTCGCCGCGACCGAACTCAGATTGATGATTCCGCCCTTGCGCGCGACCAGACCGGGCAACAGCTTGTGGGTGACGGTGACGAGGCCGGTGATGTTGGTCTCGATCATCTGCTGCCACTGGGCGAGGTCGGCCGACTGGGCCGGCGCAGTGCCGAGCGCCAGGCCGGCATTGTTGACCAGCAAGTCGATCGCGCGGAAGGCTTCGAGCAGGCTGGCCAGCGCCGCATCGATCGCGGCTTCGTCGCGCATGTCGAACACCAGCGGGCAGAAGGCGTCACCGATTTCGGCGGCCAGCTTTTCCAGCCGATCGGCGCGGCGGCCGGTGCCGATCACCTGCCAGCCATCGGCGGCAAAGGCGCGGACGGCGGCTTCGCCGATGCCGGCGGTCGCGCCGGTGATGAGGACGGTCTTGGTCATGTCGGTCTCCTATCCGCTGTTGGCGGTCGCCTTAGAGCCTGTTTGAAAAATCGCGAAAGAGCGATTTTTCGTTACGGTTCCAGCCCGCTCCCCCGCCCAACCACCCGACAGGATGACACTGGATCGGGTGGTTGGGCGGGGGAGTGGGCTGGAACCGGCTTTCTAAAACAGTCTCTTAGCGAGATCAGGCCGCCCCGCCCAGCGCCTTCACCAGCGCGACGCTGGCGCGCATCCGCTGGGTCTGGGCGATCAGCACCGCGCGCTGGGCGTCGAGCGCATCGGTCTGGGCCGTCACCACCTCCAGATAGTCCGACGCGCCGTCGCGATAGCGGGTCAGTGCCAGATCGCTGGTGCGCTGGGCAGCATCGGCGGCGCTGCGCTGATGGCCAATCTGGTCGGACAGGTGATGATTGGCGGCGACCGCATCCTCGACCTGGCGGAAGGCGGTCAGCACCGTGTCGCGATAGCCGGCAGCCAGTTCCTCATATTCGGCGCGCGACATCTTCACCTGCGCGCGGCGCTTGCCGCCGTCGAACAGGTTGAGCAGCGCCGATGCCGGGCCCAGGCCCCAGAAGCTGTTGGGGGTGGAAAACAGGTCGCCATGGGTGGTTTCCCACCCGCCGGTCAGGCCCAGCGTCAGCGTCGGGAAGAAGGCGGCCTTGGCCACGCCGATCCGCGCATTGGCGGCGAACATGCGCCGTTCGGCCGCCGCGATGTCGGGCCGACGCTCCAGCAGTTGCGAGGGGGCGCCGGTCGGCACGTCCGGCGCGGCAAGTGGCTGGGTACGGGCGGCGATGCTGAAGTCCGACGCGATCGCGCCGACCAGCGCGGCGATCTCATGCTCGGTCGCGGCGCGTTCATTGGCGATGGCGGAGATGTCCGCCTTCGCATTGTCCAGCACCGTCTTGGCGCGATTGACGTCGATGCCCGACGACACGCCGCCCTTGTGGCGCCGGTCGGTCAGGTCATAGGCCTTGCCGAACGCTTCGACCGTCTGGTGCAGCAATTCCGCCTGTGCATCCAGCCCGCGCAGCCGCGCATAGGCGTCGGCGACGGCGGCCTGCAGGCTGAGCCGGGCGGAGGCGAGGTCGGCATTGCTGGCGTCGGCATCGGCCCGCGCCGCCTTCACGCTGTTGCGGATGCGGCCCCACAGGTCGAGTTCATAGTCGAGGCTGCCGCCCACCACATAGTCATTATAGGTGACGGCGCTGCCATTGCCCTGAAAGCGGTTGCCCGACACGCGGCGGCGGCCGGCATCGGCGCCCGCGCTCACCTGCGGGAACAGGTCGGCATTTTCCACCCGCGCGGCGGCGCGCGCCTGGTCATAGCGGGCCAGCGCAGCCGCCAAAGTCGGGCTGGCCTGCTCGGCGCGGGTTTCCAGGTCATTGAGGACGGGATCGTTGAACGCCTCCCACCAATTGCCGCGCGGCGTCGCGTCGGCCGGCTGGGCGGCGGTCCAGCCCGCCACTTCCTTATATTCGGCCGGGGCGCTGGTCTGGGGCGGCTGATAGGCCGGCGCCATCGAACAGCCGGCCAGCAAGGCAGCTGCCAATGTCACGCCCGCGCCGCCGATCCGGCGGTCAGCGCGCATGCGTCGCGCCCTTTCCGCCGGCGGGCGCCGACGCCTGCACCTTCACCGTGTCGCCGGTGCGGATCGCGTCCGGCGGGGTGTCGACGATCCGGTCATTGGGGCTGAGGCCACTGGCGATCTGCACCGTGGCGCCCTCGTCACGGGCGATGGCGACCGGCTTCATGGTGATGCGATTGTCAGCACCCACCACGGCGACGCTCGGGCCGTTGTTGCTGTAGAGGATCGCGCTGCCCGGCAGGGTCATGCCATTGCCCTGGCCGGCACCGACCTTGAAGCTGACCTGGGCGAAGGCGCCGGGCTTCAATGCGCCGTCGGGATTTTCCGCCTGCAACTGGACCAGCACCGCGCCGGACTGCGCATCGACCGCGCCCGAGCTGCTCGTCAGGGTCGCGTTGAAGCTGCGGCCGGGATATTCGGGCAGGGTCAGGGTCGCGCCCATGCCCGGCCGGACCGAGGCCGAATAGCCCTGCGGCACGCGGACATAGATGCGCATGCGATGGATGTCGGACACGGTGAAGAGCGGCTGGGCGGCGGCATTGCCGGATACCACCAGCGCGCCGATCTGGGCCGATCGGCTGGTGACGACGCCATCGAACGGCGCGGCGAGGCGGGTGAAGCCCTGCTGGGCCTTCAGCCGCTTGACATTGGCGAGCGCCGCGTTGGAGACGGCGGTGCGGGCGGCAAGATCGCCGGCCTTCTCGTCGGCTTCCTGGCGCGAGACGGCGTCCTGCGCCAGCATCGCGCTCCAGCGCTTCGAGGTGGTTTCGGCGAGGCGCTGGTTGGCCAGCGCGGTCTGATAATCAGCCTGGGCGGCGGCGACCTGCTGGTCGAGATCGGGCGCGTCGAGGATCGCGAGCGGCTGGCCCGCGCGCACCCGGTCGCCGATATCGGCCAGCCAGCGGCGGACATAGCCATTGGTGCGGGCATAGATGGCGGCGCTGTTATAGGCCTGCACATTGCCGGGCAGGACCAGGTCGTTGCCCTCGCCATTCATCGTCGGCTTCACCACCGCGACGGTCGGCACCGATGCGTCGGCGGCGGTTTCGCGCAGCTCGTTGGTGGCGCTGATGCGCGAGGCGACGCCCACGCCGACCACGGCGAGCGCGACCACCGCCGCGCCGATGCCGATCTTCTTCAGCGTGCCGCTGTCGGGGCCGGCCTGCTCGGGATTTTCGATGCTGTTATGGTCAGACATGGCTCGGCTGCATTTCCATGTTGTTGGCCTTCGCCGCCTTGCGGCTATGGACGAAGGCGAAGACGGTGGGGACGAAGAAGAGGGTGGCGATGGTGGCGCAGATCAGGCCACCGACGACGGCGCGGCCGAGCGGGGCGTTCTGTTCGCCGCCTTCGCCCAGGCCCAGGGCCATCGGACCCATGCCGATGATCATGGCGAGCGCGGTCATCAGCACCGGGCGGAAGCGGACCATGCCGGCTTCCAGAGCGGCCTTGGTCGCGTCGCCCAGTTCGGCGAGCCGTTCGCGGGCGAAGCTGACGACCAGGATCGAGTTGGCGGTCGCCACGCCCATGCACATGATCGCGCCGGTCAGTGCCGGCACCGACAAAGTGGTGCCGGTCATGAACAGCATCCAGATGATGCCGGCCAGCGCCGCGGGCAGGGCGGTGATGATGACGAACGGGTCGACCCAGCTCTGGAAGTTGACGACGATCAGCAGGTAGATGAGCACGATCGCGCCGGCGAGGCCGAAGCCAAGGCCCGAGAAGGCGGTGTTCATCGTCGCATATTGGCCGCGAATGGTGATGGTCGAACCCTTGGGCTCCTCCGCCTTCAGCGACTTGATCGCCCGATCGATATCGCCCGCCACCGCGCCCAGGTCACGGCCCTGGGTGGTGGCGAAGATGTCGAGCACCGGCGCGATATTATAGTGCGACACGACCGGCACGGTGTTGGAGCGGACGATGGTGGCCAGGCCGCCCAGCGGCTGCACCGCACTGGCGCCCGCACCCGACACCGGGACGTTGGACAGGTCGCTCATCGATCCGACCAGATATTCGGGCGCCTGCGCGACGACCGGATATTGGACGCCGTTCTGCGGGTTCACGAAGAAGACCGGTGCGGTCTGCGAGGTGCCGGCCAGCGAGCTGGCAAGGCTGGTGGTCACGTCCCGTTCGGTCAGGCCATATTGGCCGACGCGCGAGCGATCGACATCGACGTCCAGCTGCGGCGCACGGCCGGGCTGCTGGATGCGGGCGTCGGCCAGGCCCGGAATGGTCGTGATCTTCGCGAGCAGCTTCTGCGCATAGGCGCGGTTCGCCTCCGCATCCTTGCCCGCGATCTGGATGTCGATCGGCGCGGGCGCGCCGAAGTTCAGGATCTGGCTGGTGATGTCGGCGGGCAGGAAGGCGAAGGTCGTGCCGGGGAAGCGGCGCGGCAGTTCACGGCGCAGCTGCGAGACGAACTCGTCGGTCGGGCGATGGCCCTTGTTAAGCGCGATCAGCATGTCGCCGTCCTGCGGACCGATGGTGCCGCTATTGTTGTAGACGGTGTTGATGGAGCTGACCGGCAGGCCGATATTGTCGGTGATCGATCCCAGCTGGTCGGCCGGGATGATCTTGCGCACTTCGCGTCCGATCTGGTCGAAGCGGGCGGCCGTATCCTCGATCCGGGCGCCGACCGGCACGCGGATATGCATGGCGATCTGGCCGGAATCGACCGACGGGAAGAAGTTGCTGCCCAGGAACGGCAGCAGGCCGAAGGACAGGACGACGACCGCCATGAAGCCGATCAGGAAGGGCTTGCGGGCGCTGAGGGCGCGGTGAAGCATCCCGACATAGGAGGTGCGGACTTTCTCGAACCGATATTCGAAGCCGCGCTGGAAGCGGACGAACGGGTTCCTGGACGTCGCGGTGCCGGCCAGATGCTCGTCCTCGTCACCGACATGGTGGGGCTTGAGCAGATACATCGCCATGGTCGGCACCAGCGTGCGCGACAGGATGAAGGACGCGATCATCGCGAACACCACCGACAGCGCCATCGGCACGAACAGGAAGCCGGCGACGCCGGGCAGGAAGAACATCGGCACGAACACGATGCAGATGCAGAGCAGCGAGACGAAGGCCGGCGTCACGATCTGTGCCGCGCCGTCCAGGATCGCCTCGATCACGCCCTTGCCCTGTTCCAGGTGCCAGTTGATATTCTCGATCGTTACCGTCGCGTCGTCGACCAGGATGCCGACCGCCAAAGCGAGGCCGCCCAGCGTCATGACGTTGAGGGTCTGGCCGAACATCGCCAGCGCCGCGATCGCCGCCAGGATGGCGAGCGGGATCGACAGCGCAATGATGACGGTCGAGCGCCAGCTGCCCAGGAACAGCAGGATCATCAGCGAGGTGAGCGCTGCGGCGATCGCGCCTTCATGGATGACGCCCTCGACCGCGGCCTTCACGAACAGCGACTGATCGCCGATCGGCAGGATCTTGAGCGTGTCGGGCAGGGTAGCCGAAATCTTCGGCAGCGCCTGCTTCACCCCGTCGACGATGGCGAGGGTGGAGGTGCTGCCGTTTTTCAGCACGGTCAGCAGGGCCGAACGGCTGCCTTCCACATGGACGATATTCTGCTGCGGCCCGGCACCGTCGCGGACATAGGCGACGTCGCGCATGTAGATGGTCGCGCCGTTCACCACCTTGACCGGCAGGTCGTTGAGCGCGGCGATCGATTCCGGCGCGTTGTTCAGGCGGACGCTATATTGGGTCGCGCCGATCTTGACGAAGCCGGCCGGGTTGATCTGGTTCTGCGCGGCGATGGCGTTGCCGACATCCTGCGCTGACAGGCCCTTGGACTGGAGCGCCAGCGGGTTGAGATCGATCTGTACCTGACGCTGCTTGCCGCCCGAGGGGAAGGGCATGGCGAGGCCGGGGATGGTCACCAGCTGCGGCCGGATCTGGTTCTGGCCAAGGTCGAACAATTGCTGTTCCGACAGGCCCTTGCCCGACAGCGCGAGCTGCAGGATCGGCACTGTCGATGCGCTGTAGTTCAGGATCAGCGGCGGGGTGACGCCCGGCGGCATCTGGCGCAGCACGGTCTGCGAGATCGACGTCACCTGCGCGGTGGCGGTGCGGATGTCGGCGCCGGGCTGGAAATAGATCTTGATGACGCCAATGCCCTGCAGCGACTGGCTTTCGATATGCTCGATGTCGTTGACCGTGGTGGTCAGCACGCGCTCATAGGGGCCGACGATGCGGCCCGACATGTCCTCGGGCGACAGGCCGGCATATTGGAAGGCGACCGCGATCACCGGGATGCGGATATTGGGGAACATGTCGACCGGGGTGCGCGCGGCGGACAGGATGCCCACGATCGCGATCAGGATCGCCATGACAATGAAGGTCAGCGGGCGATGCAGGGCAACCTTGACGATACCGATCATTCACGACTCCCGGCGCATCTCCCGGCGGAACGATGCCGGGGTGCGAAAATTTGGCGCCTCTCCAGAAGGAATGCCCTTATTTTACGGGTTCTGCAGCCGGGTTGCCAGAGCGGCATGGCGGCATGAGCCTATGAACGGCATTCATGAATGTGACGGCAATCCGCTGGTCGGCCGCAATATGGCACGCGCAGCGGGATCGGGGGCGAATCCGCGCACAATGCCATGGGACGATGAGGACCACCGCCACATCCGCGATGGGCCATGCGCCCTTGGACATTCTGCGTCTAATATATAATATGGCATAATCGATATTTCTAACGAATGAATCAATGGATCTCCGCCATCTCCGCTATTTCCTGACTGTTGCCGAGGAAATGCATTTCGGCCGGGCTGCGCTGCGCCTGGGCATATCGCAACCGCCGCTCAGCCAGCAGATCCGGGCGCTGGAGGAGGAACTGGGCGTGCGCCTGTTCGACCGCACCAGCCGCCGTGTTCGCCTGACCGAAGCGGGCCGGCTGTTCGAGCCGGAGGCGCGGGCGACATTGGTGCAGGCGGATCGCGCCAGCCAGACCGCGCGCCGGGCGCAGCGTGGCGAGATCGGCCATCTGGGTCTGGGCTTCACCGCGTCCGGCCCGTTCGTGCCGCAGATCGCCAGCGCCCTCTATCGCTTTCGCCAGACCTATCCGCAGGTCGAACTCATCCTGCGCGAACAGGGGCGCGACGAGCAGATCGAGAATGTGCGCAACCATCAGCTCGACATCGGTCTGGTGCGCGATTTCCTGCCGCCGGTCCTGCCCGAGGACATGGTGTCGCACTGTCTGTTGACCGAGGATATGCTGCTCGCATTGCGCGACGATCATCCGCTGGCATTGCGCAAAGAAGATCCCAGCATCACCGATCTCGCCGGCGAACCGCTGGTCCTCTATGGCGCGCCCAATGGGGCGGGCTTTACCGAGCATTTCTTCGCCCAGTGCGAGGCGGCGGGGTTCGTGCCGCGGATCGCGCATGAGGCGCGCAGCCTGGCGACCTTGCTGGGGCTCGTTTCCGCCGGGTTCGGCCCGACCGTGATCGCGCGGTCGATGGCGCGGCTGCATGTCGACAATGTCGTCAACCGCCGCTTCACCTCGCCCGTCACCAGTTCGCTATGGATGATCCACCATCGCACTCTGTCGCCCCCGGCCGAGGCGTTTCGCGCGACCGTGCTGAAGGACAGCCCGGCGCGCTGACACGGCTCAGGGCGTCGGGGTGGCACCATCCTGCGCGAACCAGGGTTCGTCCAGCCTGGCGGGCGTCGGCCAGATTTCGTCCAGCGTGGCGGGATCGTAAAGCCGGCCATTCTTCATCACCGCGCCGATCTTCTGCGCATTGGCGATATCGGCCAGCGGATCGGCGTCCAGGATCAGCAGGTCGGCAAACTTGCCCGGCGCCAGGCTGCCGACATCGTCGCTATGGCCGATCACCTCGGCCGACCCGATCGTCGCGGCCTTCAGCGCCTCCATCGGCGTCGCGCCGCCAGCGGCAAAGGCCTGCAACTCCCACTGATAGCCCAGCCCCTGAATCTCGCCATGGCTGCCAAGGCCGACCAGCCCGCCAGCGCGCTGGATCTGCACCGCGTCTGCCGCGATCTGCTGCCAGCTCTGCGCCTCGGGTGGCATCCAGTGGCGGTTGCGCAGCTTGTCGCTGACGATGCCGGCCGGCACGAAATGGGTCCATTTCGCGTCGTCCTGCGGCCGCTTGTTGATGATGAAGTCGAACAGCGCCGGGGTGGTGCCATAGGCGACCAGGATGGTCGGCGTATAGCTGGTGCGGCTCTGCGCGAACAGGCGGACGATATCCTCGCGCAGCGGCGACACCGGGATGCTGTGCTCATTGCCGGAAAAGCCATCGATCGCGTGGGTCAGGTTCAGCACCATGTCGCTCGCACCCTCGGTCGTGGGCATCATGCCTAGCTCGGCCGCTGCCTCGACCATATATTGGCGCTGGGCCCGGTCGCCGATCATGTAGCTCTTGATGTTCCGGGTGCGATAATGGTCGCGATAGCGGGTGAGGACATCGACCGCATCCTGCTTGCTGTGGATTTCCGCATTCACGAACACGCCCGGCCCGGTCGACCAGGCGCGCGGCCCCCGCATCATGCCGGCATCGATCATGTCCTGATAGGCGAAGATGTCGGTGGTGAAGGGCTGCGGGTCGAGCGCGGAGGTGACACCGAAGGCGAGGTTGGCGGCAAAGTCCCAATGGCCGCGCTCCTGGATGCCGCGCCGTATCTCGAACCAGTGGGCATGGGTGTCGACGAAGCCGGGAACGATGAACTTGCCGCCGACATCGCGGATCGTCGCGCCCTGCGGCACGGCGACCGATCCGCTGGCGCCGACCGCGACGATGCGATTGTCGGTGATGACGATGTCGGCATTGCGGATCACATCCAGCCTGCCGGCCATCGGCATGACGGTCGCGCCGCGCAGCACGACGCTGCCGCGGGGCACATCGCGCGGCAGCTCGACCGGCAGGGCGAAGCTCTGCGCTGCCGTCTCGGCCGTGCCCGGTGCAGCGGACAGCGCCTGATCGGTCGGCAACCGGCGGAAGGTCGATCCGACCGACCAGGTGACGGTCGCGCCCTTGTCGGCCCAGTCGATGAAATCGGCGCCGACCCGTGTCAGCTTGCGTCGCGCCACCGCCGGCGTGTCGAGATTGACGGTCGCCGGCTCGCCGCCATTGGCCGGCGGGATATCGACCAGATAGGCCTGGCTGAACGACTTGATGAGCGCGCGGCTGCCATCCGGGCTGATCCGCACATCCTCGACCGGCGCCGGGCCGGGGAAATATTGGCCCAGCCCATGGGCCAGCACGCGCAGCAGCGGCTGCGGATCACCCCCCGCCAGCGGAACCGAGGACAGGCCGCCCGCGCCATAGAAATAGAGGGTGTCACTTTCGCTGCCGAACTGCGGCTGGCGCGCGCCCATAGCATGGGCGATCAGCCGCGTCGCGCCGCCGCCGGCGGGCATGTGAATGATGTCGGTCGGGCGCGCGGGATCGATCTCCGACGCGGTGCGCAGCCGGTCATGTTGGTTCGCGCGCAACGCCACCACGCCCTTGCCGTCGGGGGTGAAGACGGGCTGGCTGTAATAGGCCGGGAACTGGGTCAGCCGGCGCGGCGTGCCGCCCGTCGCCGGGATCGTCCAGACATGCCCGCCCTCCTTGGCGGTCCAGCTGACATAGGCGATGCTCTTGCCATCGGGCGACCAGCTCGGCTGGAAGGCATCGGCCGCGACAATGCGTTTGGGTGTCATGTTCGCTGTCAGCTTCTGGACATAGAGGCCGCCCAAAGCGGTGAAGGCAACGCTGCCGCCATCGGGCGACTGGCGCGGCGCCTGCACCACGCGGACGCGCACCGGCCCGGTCTCTTCCGTCTGCCGCACGCGGGTCAGCGGGCCGAGGCCCAGTTGCACCGGCGCGGTGAAGGGGATGTCGCTGATCTTGCCCGATGCGATGTCGAGCCGCCTGATCCCGCCGCCGACGCTCATCAGCATCGCCTTGTCGCCCGGCATGAAGCTGAAGCGCGGCAGCAGGTCGGCATAATAGCCGCCATCCTGCCCGTCCCGATCGATCGGGAAGGCGATCCATTTGTCCTCGCCGGTCTCCAGATTGCGCAGGCGCAGGCCGTCCTTCTGACCCCCATTAGCGGTGCTTCGGCTGGCATAGGCGAGCAGCTTGCCATCATGCGACAGCGCCGGGCGCATCGCGCCGCCGGCCGACTGGATGATCGTCTCGTCCTGCCCGGTCTTGAGGTCGCGGCGCGCGATCGACCAGTTGGGCAGGTCATTCTCGGTCCAGGTATGGCCGCGCTTGGTCGCATAATAGAGAGTGCGGCCATCGGGCGTCGCGACCGCGCCCATGGCGTTCATCTTCGCGTCCCAATTGTCGGGCGATCCTGCCTTGGTGATCTGGATGCCACTGCCGCCGTCACGGTCATACATGAACAGCTCGAACGCCAGGATCGAATGGACCGTGCGCGAGACATAGACAGAGCGGCCATCGGGCGACCAGGCCGGCGAGGAATAGATGGCGAGCGACTGGTCCTGCGACAGCTGCTTGAGGCCAGTGCCATCGACATTGGCGATCCAGAGATTGGTGACGCCCGACCGGTCGGAGAGGAAGGCAAACTGCTTGCCGTCGGGCGAGAAGACCGGATTGCGCTCGAACGCCATGCCGGTCAGCAGCGGTCGCGCCGTGCCCCCGCCTGCGTCCAGCGCATAGATGTCGCCCAGCAGGTCGAACAGGATCGTCCGGCCATCGGGCGACATGTCCGGCTGCATCCACGTCGCCTCATGCGCGTCATAGCGCAGCGTCCGGGTGGGCGTCAGGCTTAGCCCGCTCTTGTCCTGCGCCAGCGCGGGATGGGCACAAAGCAGGGACGCACCCAGCAGCAGGGAGGCAAGAGAACGCATTGCGGCCTTTCGGTCAGGGGCTAGGAAGGCAGATAGGGAACGGGGCCGCAGCCTTGCGGATGCGGCCCCGTTCTTCAAGGCGGTTAGAGGCTCCAGTCGGCGCGCAGGCCGATGGTGCGCGGCCGGATGATCGAGCCCTGCGGCGTCGCCGCATCGTTCGCGAACGGCGCGTTCAGCACGCCATATTTGTCGAACAGATTGTTGGCGAAGGCCATCAGCCGGACCTTCTCGCCCAGGCCGACCGAGGCGCGCAGGTCGAACACGTTGAAATCGCCACGGCGCGAGACATCGTCGAAGCTGGTTGGCGCCGACGACAGATAGCGATGGGCGATGTCGAAGCTGGGCGCGCCGGTCACATCGGCGAAGCTGAGCGTCAGATTATTGGCGATCGACCATTTGGACGAACCCGGCAGCGTCGTGCCCTTGGCATAGCCGCCCAGGCCGGCGACGTCGAACGGATAGGGGAGGAATTCGGTCAGCTCCGCATCCTGCCAGGTGACGTTGGTGGTGAAGTGGACGATCTTGTTGACATTCACCGTGCCGGAAAATTCCACACCGTTGACCCGCGCGCCACCGGCATTGACGACATAGGAATAATAGGAGGGCGCCGGGCCGAAGAGACGCGCCTGGATATTGTTCCAGTCGAGGTGGAAGCCGGTCAGGTCGATGGCGAAGCGGCCGTCGGGCGTCTGCGCCTTCACGCCGATTTCGTAATTCTTGACCTTGTCGCTCTCATAGGCCTCCGGAATGCTGGGTAGCAGGCCGGCATTGGGGTTGATGCCGCCGACGCGATAGCCCTGCGAATAGGTGGCATAGACCATGACATCCTTCGATGGGCGCCAGGCGATCGTCGCTTTGGGCAGGAAGCCGTCTTCCTTCTGGTTGACGCTGCCGCTGCTGTCGGTCAGCGTATAGCCGCCTTCATAGCCGCCCAGCGCACCGGCCTGGTTCAGCACGTCGGCCTTGGCGGTGGTGTCATAATAGCGACCGCCCAGCGTAATCTCGATCTGCTCCACCGGCTTGTAGGACAGTTCGCCGAAGATGCCGAAATCCTCGTTCGTGCTCTTGGTGAAATAGCCATAGAGACGATCGCCCGGCGTCAGCTGCGCGCCGGAATAACCGCCGAACAGATCGGGATTGGCGTCGATATAGTCGGCGGCACCGGCCTGGAAGATCTGGTCATAGCTGTTCTTCTTGGCCTGAAGGTAGCTGACGCCGACCAGCCATTTGAACGGACCGTCGCCGGCCGAGGCGAGGCGGGCCTCGACCGTCTTGATGAGCGCATCGGCCTCGCCCAGCGAATAGGCGGCGCCGTCGCCGGTGGTGACGCCGGTCACATAGGCATAGGGGTAGGAGAAGATGGTGGTGTTGGTCTTCTTGGTGATCGACCCCAGCACCGTCAGATTGGCGATGTCGCTGACTTCCTGGTCCAGCCGCAGGCTGTTCATCCAGAATTTCGTCTTCTGGGTTTCGGCGCGGGGCAGGTTGCGGACATAGGGGTTTGGCAGGTCGAGATAGGTCTGGTCGTCCAGCTTGCTGTCCTGCCAGCTCGACAGATAGGTGACCTTGGTCGTCTCGCCCAGATTGGCGACGATCGATCCGCGCAGGCCGCGGGTGCGATAATCGTTGGAGCCGTTCACGCCGATGCCGGGATTGTCGAGATAGCCCGCGTCCGACCGCTGCAGCGCGACCAGGCGCAGCGCCAGCTGATCGGCGACCAGCGGGATGTTGATCATCGCCTTGGCGGCATAGTTGAGTTCGCCCGAGGCGTTCTTGGTGGTGCCGATCAGGCCCGATGCGGCGGCGTCGACCTTGGACGGATCGGCGACATTGGCGACATAGTTGACGAGGCCGCCCAGCGTCGAGGAGCCGAACAGCGTGCCCTGGGGCCCGCGCAGCACTTCCACGCGCTGCAGGTCGAACGTGTCGACGTCGGGGATGCCGATCGGGAAGCCCGGCTCCACCACCGGCACTTCGTTGAGATAATAGCCGACCGTGGTCTGGCCCTGCTCATGATAGGTGGTGGCGGCGACGCCGCGGATCACGACTTCGGAAATGCCGGGCTGGTAATCGTTGAACACGACGCCGGGCAGGCGGACGATATAGTCCGACAGGCTGTTGGCGTTCATCTTCTTGAGCTGCTCGCCGGTGACGGCGCTGATCGGCAGGGCGACCTGGCGGATATCCTCGTCGCGCTTGCCGGCGGTGACGATGATCGTCTCGCTGTCGCTGGCGGCCGGGGCCTGGGCAAGGGCGGTGCCGGACAAGATCGTCGCGGCCGCCATGGCGGTGAAACTCACAGTCTTGAGATGCGTCAGTCTGTTCATTGTCATTCCCCTTATGATGTGAGAACCGGCCTTGTTCCGGCCGGCTTTCTCCCTTGCTCGGTTGTTAGATGTCGCTCCCTTCGCCAAAGCGCTGGCGACCGCCGACGATCGTGCGCAGCACCTTGGTCGCGCCGATCTTCGCCGGATCGATCGCGAACAGATCGGCGTCCAGCACCGCAAAATCGGCCAGCATGCCGGGCTTCAGCAGGCCCATCCGGTCGTCGCTGAAACCGGCAAAGGCGTTGGTCGCGGTATAGGCGTGCAGCGCCTGGAACATGCTGATCTTCTGCTCGGGCAACCAGCCGCCCGGGTTCGCGCCGTCGATCGTCTGGCGCAGCACGGCGGCGGCGACCCCGGTCAGCGGATCGAGCGGCGCCACCGGCCAGTCCGATCCGAAGGCGACCTTCGCTCCGGCATCGAGCAGCGACTTGAACGCATAGGTGCCCTTCAGCCGCTCGGCGCCGACGCGCTGGATCGCCCAGCGTCCATCGTCGATCGCATGATAGGGCTGGACCGATGCGATGACCTGCTGCTGCGCGAAGCGCGGGATCGCGGCCGGCGCCAGATGCTGGGCATGTTCGATGCGGAAACGACGGTCGCGCTTGCCATTCTTCGCGGCGGCGGCGGCAAAGATGTCCAGCGCCTCGTCATTCGCCCTGTCGCCGATGCCGTGGATGGTGATCTGCAGGCCCGCCGCATCGGCATCATTGGTCCATTGCTGGACATCGGCGCGCTTGTGGATCGGGAAGCCTTCATTGTCGGGCGCGTCGTCATAGGGACGATAGAACATCGCCGTGCGCGACCCCAGCGACCCGTCATATTGCAGCTTGAGGCCACCCCAGCGCACCCAGTCGTCGCCGCGCCCTTCGGCATCGATCAGCGCCTTGAGCTTCGACCAGTCCTGCAACGGCACGAAGGAATAGAAGCGCATGTCGGTCTCGCCCTTGGCACGCAGGCGGCGCAGCGTGTCATGGGTGATCCAGTCCAGTTCGGTGGTGTGGACCTGAACCACGCCCTTGGACAGGCCATGGGCGATGCCCTGGCGCGCGGCATCCTCCTTGTCGGCGTCGGTCGGCGCGGGGATGGCGCGCTTGACCAGGTCCATCGCCGCATCCTTCAGGATGCCGGTCGGGTTGCCATCCTTGTCACGCACGATCATGCCGCCGGCCACGTCGGGCGTGTTGCGATCGATCCCGGCCAGTTTCAGCGCCAGCGAATTGAGCGCCAGCATGTGCAGGTCCAGCCGCTGCACCGCGACCGGGGTATTGGGCGTCACCGGGTCCATCCAGCTGCGATCGGGCAGTTCGCCGCCCCATAGTTCTGCGTCCCAGCTGCCGCCCTGCAACCATTGGCCGGGCTTCAGGCTCTTGGCCGCCTCGCCGACGATGCGGGCAAATTCCTGCGGGCTCTTCGCCTCGCGCAGATTGGGCTGGCTCAGCAGATAGGAGCCGGTGAGGAAATGGGTGTGCGCGTCGGTGAAGCCGGGCATGACGAAGGCGCCGCCCAGATCGATGACGCGGGTGGTCTTGCCCGACTGCGCCTTGACGGCCGCCGCGCCGATCGCGGCGATGCGTCCGCCGGCGATGCCGATCGCCGATCGCGCCGTCGGCATGCCTTCGCCGGTCCAGACCATCGCGTTGACATAGGCGGTGTCGAGCACCTGTCCCTTCGCCCACAGGCTGCTGCTCAATGCCAGTCCGGCCAGGCCGGTCGCGCCCCCGGCCAGCATCTCGCGTCGGCTGAACATCATTGCTCTGCTCCCTCGCGGCTGGTCTCGTCCAGCCGGTCCTCATTGTAGATCTGCATCCAGTCGCGCAGCCCGCCGGGGGCCAGGCTGCTGACAATCTCTTTGATGCCTTGGCGGCTTTCGTCGCGGCCCAGCTTGAACCGGCCGTCGATCGCGCGGACATGGGCGCGAAAGCCGATGATATGCTTCATCATCGGTTCCAGCCGCGCGCCGGCATCGTCGATATGCCAGGGGGCGGCGCGGCCCGCCTCCATCCGGTCAGTCAGCGTCTCGATCGATTCGCGGGTGGCTTCCGGCAACAGCTCGACATCGACGGTCAGCACTGCCATCGCATAGTTCCAGGTCGGCACCCATGTCGGGTTCGACTGCATTTCGGGGGAGATATAGGCCTGCGGCCCGTTCACCAGCACGGTGGCGCGGGGGGCCGTGCGCAGTTGCGCGACCTGCGGGTTGGACAGGGCAAAATGGCCCAGCAGCGACACCAGCGTACCGTCCGCGTCGCATTCGGCCAGCAGCGGCAGCGGCGTCGCGCCGAAGCCGGCCTCGCTATGGGAAACGATCCAGCAAAGCGGATGGTCGCCGATCAGGGTGACGATGTCGTCCGGGGAGCGGGGCGCATATTTCATATGCATGACACTGCGCCGGCATTGGACCCGCCCGAAACATCCAATTCAGGAAAGTGAAGGGGTCCAAGTAAAGATCAGGGTTCGGCGCAGCGGCGCAACCCCTGCAACACCTCTTTCGCCTCTTCCTCGGTCAGGCTGGCAAAGCCGATGCGCAGCCCCCGCTCGGTCCCTTCCTCGGCCGCATAGCTGTGCGAGGAGGCAAAGCTGAGGCCGATCTCGGGGGCCCGCGCTTCCAGCCGGTCGAGCGCCGCCATGTCCTTGAACTGCAACCAGAAGGCGAGGCCGCCATCGGGCAGGCGATAGTCGATCAACCTGTCCATTTCGCTGTCAAGATTGCGCGCGAAGGCATCGCGCCGCCGGGCGTAGATCTGCGCCGTCTTGCGCACATGGCGCCGCACCTCGCCGCTCTCCAGCAGTTCGGCGGCAGCCTCCTCCGTCACGGTATTGCCCATGCCGTCGATCAGCGAGATCTGATAGGCCAGCGCGTCGACAACCTTGGGCGCGGCGGCGATATAGCCGATGCGCAGTGCCGGCACGAGCAGCTTGGACATCGACCCGGCATAGATCACCCGCGCCGGGGCGTAGCTCGCCATCGGCAGCAGCGGCTGCGCGCCGAAGTGGAACTCATGGTCATAATCATCCTCGATGATCGCGAAGGCGAATTGCCGCGCCAGCTCCAGCAGGCGCAGCCGCCGTTCGGGCCGCATCGACACGGTGGTCGGAAACTGGTGATGCGGCGTCACGAAGATGGCGCGGACGCGATGCTTGCGGCAGGCCCGCTCGACATCGGCAACATCGACCCCGTCCTCGTCCAGCCCGACCGTGACGATCTTGGCGCCGCAGGCACGGAAGGCGGCGACGGCCGGCTCATAGGTCAGCCGTTCGACCAGCACCGCGTCGCCCGGCCGGATCAGGATGCGCGCGGTCAGGAACACGCCCATCTGGCTGCCGCGGGTGATGCAGATATTTTCCGCGCCGACCATCAGCCCGCGCTGGCGCCGCAACATGCTGGCGATCTCCTGCCGCAGCCGTGGCGACCCGCGCGGATCGCGATAGTGGAGCGCATTGGCCCGCGAGGCCCCCTCCGCCGCCTTGCGATAGGCGCGGGCGAGGAGGTCGGCGGGAAACAGGCGTCCGTCGGCGACGCCCTCGTCCAGCTTGCGCCATTTGCCCGCCGGGATGGCGATCAGCCGGTCGGGTGCGGCCAGGAAGGGATATTCGGTTTCGTCCGGCTGGCGGGTGTCGGGGGTGATCGGCGGGGCAGGGGCATCGTCGCTGCTGGGCAGGGAGGTCGACACGATCGTGCCGCGCGTGCCTGCGCTCACCAGCCAGCCTTGCGCGATCAGTTCCTCATAGGCGGTGACGATGGTCTTGCGATTGACCTCCAGCGCGGCGGCCAGTTCCCGGCTGCTTGGCAGGAACTCGCCGGGCAACAGCCGGCCGCGCTCGATCTCGTGGATCAGCCCATGGGCGATCTGCATGTAGCGCGGACTGTCCGGCGCGATCCGCACCCGTTCCTTGAGCGGCAGGGTCCAGGGGCGCAGCATCCGCGTGGCGATCAGCGCCGCGATGCCGCCAGGGCCATGTCGGCAAGGGCGATCGTCCCGAGCGGACCGGCGCGGTCGCCCAGTGCCGGGTGGGCGACATAGTCGTCCATCGATGCGATCGTCGCCGCCGCGCCATAGGCCGCCAGGCTGGCGGTCAGTCCATCGCGGATCAGGGGCATCAACTGGGGCTGGCCCATGGCGACGCCACCGCCGATCAGGATACGCTGGGGCAGGCTGGTCAGCGCCAGATTATGGCACATCGCCGCCAGGGCATGGGCGACGAACGACCATTGCGGATCATCAGCGGACACGTCGCGTCCGCGCTGGCCGGTCCGCGCCTCGATCGCGGGACCATTGGCCAGTCCCTCCAGGCAATCGCCGTGGAAGGGGCAATTGCCTGCAAAATCGTCTCCGGCGGCGCGCGGCACGCGCATATGCCCGGCCTCGCTATGGCCCAGTCCGCGCACGGGCATGCCGGACACGATGCTGCCCACGCCGATGCCGGTGCCGACCGTGACATAGGCCCAGCTGGTCAACCCCTGCGCCGCGCCCCAGCGACCCTCGGCCAGCGCCGCGCCATTTACATCGGTATCGACCATGAAGGGTCGTCCGGCCGCGAGGTGGGTGATGTCCGTCCCGCTCCAGCCCGGCTTGGGCGTGCTGACGATCGAGCCGAAACTGGCCGACGCCGGATCAAGATCAAGCGGTCCGAAGCTGCCAAGGCCCAGCGCTGCGAAATCCCATCCGGCCAATGTCGCGGCCACCGCCGACAGGGTCTCGGCGGGCGTGGTGGTCGGAATTTCCACCTGCGCCTGGATATCGTCCGGCCCGGAGCCCAGGATGCAGATGCACTTGGTGCCGCCCAGTTCTACGCCTGCGAGCATCGGTTCATGCTCCCCAGATGGTTTGCGCATAGGCCAGGAAATTGCCGCCCAATATCTTCTCGATGCGGGCCGTCGAATAGCCCTTGGCGCGCAGCAGCCCGGCGAGCTTGCGGAACTGGTCCGGGCCGCGCAGGTCGACGACGAAGGGGTAGGTGTCGGGTCGTTCGCCCTTGGCGCTGATGCCAGCGGTCTGGCGTGCGGCGATTTCCTTCGCCAGCACCGCCTCATAGGCCTTGAGGTCGTCGATCTGCGTCACCGTGCCGTCGGTGCCGATGCCGACATGATCCTCGCCGCAGTGGTTCACCGCATGGTCGATATGGGCGACGACATGCTCGGCGCGGGCATGGCCGGACATGTCGAGGAAGGGCATGAAATAGATGCCGATGAAGCCGCCGCGATCGGCGACCAGCTTGAGTTCCGCGTCGGTCTTGTTGCGGGGCAGGTTGGTGACCGCGCGGCAACCGGTGTGATTGATCGAGATCGGCTGTTTGGAAATGCGCGCCGCCTCCAGGCAGGTCTGCTCGCCGCTGTGCGACAGGTCGACCATCACCCGCCGCGCATTGCAGCGCGCTACCACCTCGCGCCCGAACGGGGTCAGGCCGCGATTGCCCGGTGCCATCGATCCGTCGCCAAGCTGGTTGGCGGGATTATAGGTCAGCTGGAAGATGCGCACGCCCAGATTGGCGAAAATGTCGACCCGGCTGGCGTCCTGGCCCATCATCGCGCCATTCTGGAAGCCATAGATCAAGCCGATCTTCCCCTCCGCCTTGGCGCGGCTGATGTCGGCGGCGGTCAGGATCTTCATCAGGTCGCGGCTGTTGGCGCGCACCTGCGCATCGGTCTCGGCAACTTCGCGCACGCTCTGGACGAACGGGTTGTCCGATCCGGAGACATAGCCAATGGTGATGTTGACGGCGGTGAGGCCCGACGCATGGGCTTCGGCCAGCACGCGCGGGCTGAACTGCGGCACGAGGGAATCGGCCGGCTGGTTGGGATCGCCGAGGCCGCCGAGCGCATTGATGACGATCATGTCCTTGATCGGATCGGCGTCAATGCCCGCTGCCCGCGCGCTGCTTGCCGCCAGCATCGCGGCCGACACCCCCATGAAATTGCGCCGGTCCAGCCTCATTCGTCGTCCCCCATTTCTTCCTTGGTCACCGGCACATAGGCGGTGCGGGCATAGGCTTTGCCGCGCTTCACCACCGTCTCGATCGTCTGGATATTGGCGATGTCGGCGATTGGATCGCTTTTCAGCACCACGAAATTGGCGAGCTTGCCCGGTTCGATCGAGCCCATTTCATTGCCCTGCCCGGCCGCCTGCGCGCCGACCAGCGTGGCGGACCGGATCACCTCGACCGGCGGCATGCCGACATTGCGGGCCAGGAAGAGCAGTTCCTCATGGACGGCAGGCCACGGATCCTCGGCCTCGCCAACGAAGTCGGTGCCGGTGGAGATGGGGACACCCATCTTCCACGCCTGACGGGTGAGGCGGGTGGTGAGGTCGCCGGTGCAGCGCAGCGGCTTCGCCTTGGGATCGGCCTTGCGCTTGGCCTCATATTTCACGAACAGCGCGCCGGTCGCGTCGAGGATCGTGCCCTGTTTCAGCATCGCGCGGAACAGATTGGCCATCACCGGATCATCATCGCCCGGCGCCAGCAGATTTTCATGCACCGGCGTCCGGTCCTCATACGCCGCCAGCATCACCGGCTCGCGCTGATAGGCGAGATAGCAGACATGGCTGATCGCATCCGGCCCGGCGGCGATCACGTCGGCCGGGCGGGTAGGGAAGACAGAACTATGCGCCCAGACCAGCATATGCTGGCGATGGGCGGCGGCGGTCACGGCTTTGACCTGGCGCGGAGTGAGGTCGGCATAGACCTTGATCGCGCTGGCCGATGTGCCACGCGCCAGGGTGATGGCTTCCTTGAGGTCGGTCTTGTCGTCGATCGCCTGCATCCAGGGCGCGGTCCCCGGCGTCACCCCTTGGCTGGCGGCGGCGACGCGCGGATCGGCGAAGAAGGGGCGGCCGGCCATGATCGCGGCATAATAGATGTCGGGCGCAGGGATCTCGGCCATGCGCGCCTCGCGCGCCAGTTCGCCGACCGAGCGTAGATCATCGGCCATGTCGCGCACCGCCGTCACCCCGCCATAGAGATTGCGGCGCAGCATCGCCCTGGCCTGCACCGCGTTGGGCGGGGTCGCCATATGGACATGGCTATCAATCAGGCCGGGGATCAAATAGCGGCCGGCCAGATCGACTTGCTTCGCGCCCGCGACATCGGCGGCGGGCAGGCTGCCATGCGGCGCCAGCGCGACGATCCGGTCGCCGCGCACCAGCATGTCCTGATTGCCGCGCGGCGCGGCGCCGGTGCCGTCGATGATGGTCGCGCCGCTATAGAGCACCACGTCCTCGGCCGGCTTGGGCGGCTGGGCAAAGGCGGCGAAGGGCAGGGCGCAGGCGATCAGGGCGGCAAGACGGGCGCTTCTCATCATCTATCCTTATTCGCCGGGCCGATAGGTGCGCACGGCATGGGCCTTTATGTCTTCGGGGTAGAAATAGACCGGGCGCAGATCGCCCTTGGCATAGAGGTCGACCTGATCGGCGAAATGGGGCGAGTGGGGATCGCCGCTCTCGCCGCCGGCGCTGACCGCACGGGCAACGACCTTCGGCCCGAACTCGACCGCCGCGACGAAGCTGTTGCCCTTGGTGCCATAATAACGCTTCGTCCCCGGATAGCGCGCCGCGCCGAAGGCGGCGAGCGATCCCCATTGCGACGAGGCAAACGGGATGGGCGTGCTGGGCTTGGCGTCGTCGAACGTCTGGACGATCGCGCCGTCATTGCGCTGGTAGCGGTTGATCTCGCCCCAGGGCACGGCGATGCTGCCGAAATCGGCAGTCAGTCGATCGACCGCCTCGCGCAGTGCCGCCAGCTTCTGCGCGTCGGTCGCGCGGGTCGCCATATAGTCGATGGTGGACAGGCCCGCTTCCTTGGCCGCCGGGGCTACCGCCTTCCACAGCGCCTCGCCCCAGAAGACGGCGAGAGACGTCTGGGTCGAGGTCAGGCTCCATTTAAAGTCCCAGCCGCGCAGGCTCTGCACCGCATCGGCCAGCGCCGGATCGGGCGCCCTGTCCTGGGCCGCGATCAAGCCCGGAACCAGCCGCGCGAAGCCGGTCAGATAGGGATCATAGGCAGCGCCGATCAGGCTATCGAGGGTGAAATGCTCATTGGCCGACAGCACGATCTGCGCATGGGGGCCGCGCGGATTTTCGCCGGCCTGGTCCATGTAGCGGGGAAAGGCCGCGCGCTGTGGGCTATCCGCGCCGGCCGCCGTCCAGGGCCAGTTATTGGTGTTCATCGCCCAACCGCCCTTCGGGTTCACCGCCTGGGGCAGGCTGGACAGGTCATGCAGGCCGCGCCAGTCGGTCGCCGGATCGCTGCCGTCCACCGGCTTCGTATAGTCGAAGCGATCGTCGCGGATCGGCACGAATTGCGGGTGGAGATAGGCGATCTCGCCCTTGTCGTCGGCCAGCAGCGTGTTGTTGCTGCTATTCGCCTTATTCTCTGCGACCTTGAGGAAGCTCGCATAATCGCTGGTCTTGGTGCGCAGATAGCTTTGTTCCAGCGCCGGCACCGGCTTGTTCATCAGCGCGAAGGCGATCCACTTGTCGCCCTGCGTCCGCACGATCGGGCCATGATGGGTGGAGTAACCGGTGAAGGCGCGTTGGGCGAGCTTGCCGTCTTCGGTACGGTAGGAAATGGCGATGGTCTTTTCGGTGACCGGGCGCAATTCCTTGCCATAGCGATAGAAGAGGCGATCGCCCTGCGGCACGATCGTTTCGGCAAATTCATCGACATTGTCGATGCCGCTCGACGTGTGCATCCAGCCGATATGGCGGTTGAAGCCCTGATAGATGAAGAACTGGCCCCAGGTGACCGCGCCATAGGCGTCCAGCCCCTCGTCGCTGCTCATCTGCAGTTCGGATCGGAAGAAGAAGCTGGTGTGCGGGTTGATCATCAACAGGGCATGGCCGCCTTCCGTCCGCGACGGCGCGATGGCGAAGCCGTTCGACCCCTGCGGCTCGCGATAGGCAAGGCCCTGTTCCAGCATGGTCAGCGCCACCGGCTTCTTCTCGTAAAAGGCCTGTAGCTGGGTCAGCGGCACCCGCTCGATATCGCCGCCGATGCTGCCTTCGGTGAAGCTCAGCGCCATCCAGGGTTCGAACCGGGTGATGACCCGCGGCTTCACCATCGGATGGGTCGAAAGATAATAATTCAGGCCATCGGCCCAGGCCTGCATCAGCTTCTTGAGCCAGGCCGGGCTGCGGGCGTAGTCGGCCTGCAACCGGGCAGGATCGATGAACAGGCGCTGGCGCAGATCCTGCCAGATCGCCTTCTCGCCCTCGGCTTCGGCGAGGCGGCCCAAGTTGACCAGATAATTGGTCTCGATCCGGTTGAAGTCGTCTTCGGCCTGGGCATAGACCATGCCGAAGACGGCGTCGGCATCGGTCGCGCCATGGACATGGGCGATGCCCCACTGGTCGCGGGTGATGGTGACCTTGGCCGGCGAGAGCGCGGTCGGCGATTGGGCAAGGGCAGGGCAGGCGGCAAGAGCGACCAATGCCCCCGCAAGGGAGGTGGCGCGCGGCAGGAATTTCGTCATAGAGAGGGGGAGTAATGAAGGGGGCGGGGCGGCGCAAGCAGCCTCCCGTCAAGGGGGATGATATCGATGCACAGGCTTTTGATCCTGCTGGCCTTTCTGTTCGTCGCGCCGATGCCGGCGGGGGCGGAGCAGGCCGCGCCGGCGCTCTATCTGCTGCGCCCCGATGCCGTGTTCGACGGCGCGACGTTGCATCGCGGATGGGCGGTGCTGGTGCGCGGCAACCGGATCGAGGCGGCCGGACCGGGGATCGATGCGCCAGCCGGAGCGACCGTCATCGACCTGCCCGGCAAGACCCTGCTCCCCGGCTTGATCGAGGGCCATTCGCACCTGTTCCTGCACCCCTATAACGAGACGAGCTGGGACGATCAGGTGCTGCACGAGCCGCTGGCGCTGCGCACGGTGCGAGCCACGGTGTCGGCGCGGGCGACGCTGATGGCGGGTTTCACCACCGTGCGCGATCTGGGCACCGAAGGGGCTGGCTATGCCGATGTCGGCCTCAAGCAGGCGATCGAGCAGGGGATCATCGCCGGGCCGCGCATGCTGGTCGCGACGCGAGCGCTGGTGGCACCGGGCGCTTATGGCCCGCGTGGTTTCGAGCCGGGCGTCGCCGTGCCGCTGGGCGCGGAGGAAGCCGGCGGCCCCGATCTGGTGACGGCGGTGCGGCGACAGATCGCGGCCGGCGCCGATGTCGTGAAGCTCTATGCCGATTATCGCTGGGGCAAGGGCGAGCCGAGCCGCCCGACCTTCACCCAAGCGGAAATGGCAGCGGCAGTGGAGGCTGCGCACAGCGCCGGGCGCAAGGTCGCGGCCCATGCCGCCACCGACGAAGGGATGCGCCGGGCGATCCTGGCCGGGGTCGACACGATCGAGCATGGCTATGAGGGCAGCGCCGCGACCTTCGCGCTGATGAAGGCGCATGGTGTCGGCTATTGCCCGACCCTGGCGGCGTCCGATGCCACCGCCCGCTATCGTGGCTGGACCGGGGCGGAACCGGCGCCGGCGGCGGTGACGCAGGCGCGCCAGGCGCTGGATCGCGCGCGGGCGGCGGGTGTCGCCATCTGCCTGGGCGGCGATGTCGGCGTGTTCGCCCATGGCGACAATGCCCGCGAGGCGGAGCTGATGGCCGCCGCCGGCATGGCGCCCCGCGACGTGCTGGTCGCGGCGACCAGCGGCAATGCGGCACTGTTCGGCATCGCCGACCGGCTGGGCGCGGTGAAGCCGGGCCTGCTCGCCGATCTGGTCGCGGTCGAGGGCGATCCGACCCGCAGCATCGGCGCGCTGCGCCAGGTCGGCTTCGTGATGAAGGACGGCGTCATCTACAAGGGGCCGGGCGCGCAGCCATGAACCAGGGCGATCGCGCTTTTCTGGGCCATCCGCGGGGCCTCGCCTATCTGCTGTTCACCGAAGCGTGGGAGCGTTTTTCCTATTATGGCATGCAGTCGCTGCTGGCCCTCTATCTGATCAAGCATCTGCTGCAGCCGGGACAGGCCGACGGCCTGCTTTTCTTCGATGCCTTTCGCCAGCTCTATGGCGGGCTCGACGGCCAGCCGCTCGCCTCCGCCATTGTCGGCACCTATTTTGCCAGCGTCTATGTGACACCGATCCTGGGTGGGCTGGTCGCGGACCGGCTGCTGGGCCGGCATCGCACGGTGCTGCTGGGCGCATTGACGATGATGGCGGGGCATTTTCTGATGGCGGTCCAGGCCGCCTTCCTGCCCGCGCTCGGCTTGCTGGTGCTGGGCAGCGGCCTGTTCAAGGGCAATCTCGCCAGCCAGATCGGCGCGCTCTATCGCCATGATGACCCGCGTCGCGACGGCGCGTTCCAGCTTTATTATCTGGGGATCAATATCGGCCTGATCGCCGCACCGCTGGTGATCGGCACGCTGGCGGAAACGCGCGGCTGGCATGTCGGCTTTGCCGTCGCCGGCGTCGGCATGGCGATCGCCACGATCATCTATCTCGCCGGACGCAGGCATCTGCCGGCTGATGAGCGCGGACCACGATCGGAGGGGCGCATGCGCATGACCGGGCAGGATCTGCGTGGCCTGCTGGGTATCGTCCTGCTGATCCCGCTGCTGGCGGTGGCGTTGTTGCCCAACAATCAGATATTCAACGCCTATCTGATCTGGGGCGACGCGCATCTGGAACTGACGTTGGGCGGGCTGCGCGTGCCGACCAGTTGGCTCATCACCCTCGACGCGGGGCTGGGCCTGGCCATCCTTGCCGGCCTGCCTTTCGTTTATCGCCGCTATGCGCGCCATCGGCCCGAGCCCGGCGATCTGGCCAAGCTGACGATCGGGGCGCTCTTTGCGACCGGGGGCATGCTTTGCCTGGCACTGGGATCGGCGCTGGCGGGTGCGGACGGCAGAACGGGGCTTGGCTGGGCGATTGCCTTTCATCTGCTCAACGGCATCGGTTTTGCCCATATATTGCCGGTCAGCCTGGCGCTGTTCACCCGCGCCGCGCCGCCGCGCCAGGCCGGGCTGGCGATAGGCCTCTATTATCTCGTCTTCTTCCTGGGCAATATTCTGGTTGGCTGGGTGGGGGGCTTCTACGCCCGCATGCCGGCCACTGCCTTCTGGCTGCTGCATGCCGGGATCGCTGCGGGATGTGGTGCGATTTTCCTGATATTGACGCTACGGAAAGCGATTTTTCGGTCGGATTGACACTTTTTTCACGTTCGACCGACGCCTGGCCTCACACTGGCCATGCCATTCCCCATCCTGCGAGCGCGGGCACCCGACGCGCGCCGACAGGAGGGAATGATGACTGCCGATTTCGATCCCGCCGATTTTGACGGCGACAGCGCGCTCGATACCGACATGGCCGGTTTCGACATCGACCCCAAGCTGCGGCCGGTGCGGCACCTGCCGCTGCTGGTGCAGGCCAGCGGCCGCTACAATTTCGTGCGCTCGCCGCGCTTCCCGATGCCGCGCGCGCTGCCCGGTGCGGTCGATCGCTTCGACGACGATATCAATGCGCTGACGCTCTACACGCGCGAGGAATTGCGGCTGGACGTCGATGGCCGCTATCCGCAGATGACGGTCAGCGGCACGCGCGCCGGCCCGCTGGGGCCGGTGGTCAGCTGGGTCGCGGCGCTGACCCGGACCGGGGCCAATCATTATAGCGGCCAGATCTGGTTCAAGGATGGCCAGGTCGGCGCCATCCCCCATACCCAGATCAGCCTCAAGGTGACGAAGAGCCTGCTGGCCGCCCAGCGCAAGGTGGAGGCGACCTTCAGCGGCGGCGGCGTAGCGAGCTTCGTGCGCACCTATCAGTTCAGCTCTGCAAGCTTCCGTCCGGCCGAGTTCGAATATGACACGGTGGCCGGTGCGACCCGCGTGACGGAGATCGGCACGCACGATCATCCCAATCATCCCGCGACCATGGCCAGCGAGACGCTGAGCCTGGATACCGTCTATCGGCGGGCGGGCTTCAACGTCAGCGATGCGCCCGGCAATGGCGCCATCCCGCTCGGTGCGGCCGGCGCCGACCAGCGCTGGACCGACCAGGAAATGCATGATGCGATGCAGATCTACTGGTCGCGCTTTGCCGACAAGCCGCAATGGTCGCTGTGGGTGCTGTTCGCCTCGCTCCATGTGCAGGGCAGCAGCCTGGGTGGCATCATGTTCGACGATATCGGGTCGAACCATCGCCAGGGGACGGCGATCTTCACCGACGCCTTCATCGCCCATCCGCCGGCGGGCGATGCCGATCCCGACGCCTGGGTGCGGCGGATGCGTTTCTGGACGGCCGCGCATGAGGTCGGCCACGCCTTCAACCTGGCGCATAGCTGGCAGAAGTCGCTGGGCACGCCCTGGATTCCGCTGGCCGACGATCCCGAAGCGCGCAGCTTCATGAACTATCCCTATGCGGTGGCGGGCGGCCAGGCGGCCTTCTTTGCCGATTTCGACTTCCGCTTTTCCGATCCCGAACTGCTGTTCATGCGCCATGGCCCCGAACGCTTCGTGCAGATGGGCAATGCCGACTGGTTCGACCAGCATGGCTTCTCGCAGGTGGCGTTGGACCCCAATGAGGAGTTCGGCCTGACCCTGTCGGTCAATGCCCGCGACAATCGCTTGCCCTATCTGTTGCCGCCGGTGGTCGAGATGGCACTGGTCAACCGCAGTGGCCGGCCCAAGCTGGCATCGGCGGCGCGCCTGTCGGAACGGGCCGGCCTGACCCTGATCATCAGCAAGGATGGCCGGCCCGCGCGCCAATGGTCGCCCTATTCGCGCCATTGCGGCGAGAGCCTGGAAATCATTCTGGGTCAGGGTGAGGCGCTCTATGACAGCGTGCTGGTCGGCGCCGGCCGCAATGGCTGGGACATGGCCGAACCGGGCCGCTACACCATCCAGGCGATGCTGGTCGTCGATGGCCGGGCCGTCATCTCCAACCCGCTGGAGGTGAAGGTGGAGCCGCCCGAAAGCCGCGAGGAAGAGCGGCTGGCGCAGGATATCTTCACCCCGGAAGTCGGCCAGGTGCTGGCCGTCAACGGCACGCGTGGCGTTCAATCGGCAGTCGATGCGCTGCGGGCGGCCACGCGGATGCGTCAGCATCCGCTCGCGCGCCAGGCGGCGATCGCGCTCGCCGGCCCGCTGGCCGACGAGTATAAGCTGCTGCAGGTGGATGAGCGGGCACGGCCCGGTGAGACCCCTGCTGCGGCCGCCCGCCGCATCGAGGTCTATGACGCCGATCTCAAGGAAGCTCGCCACCTGCTGGCCATCGCGACCGAGGGCAGTGCCGATGCCGCCGTCAATGCCGTTGGCCATACCCGCTTCCTGCGCGAGGCAGGCAAGCTTGCCCGCGCACTGGATGGCGGGGTTGCCCCGGCGCTGCGCCAGGCGGGGCTGGGCTTCGACGCGGTGCGGGCGGGCGATGTCATCGGTGGCTTTAACCTCGGCCAGGACATGCAGCGCATGCTGGCCCTCAAGGCGAACGGCCTCAGTATCTGATCCATGCAGGCGCATCGCCTGTCATGGCGGTGCGCCCCATCATTCCGAAAGGGGACCAACAATGTCGGAATTTCGCAAAATCACCATCGCACTCGAACAGGGATTCAAGGATGACAGCGTCCGTATCTCGATCGGCGACCGGCTGGTGCATTGGCTCGACCATGTGAAGACCCGCGCCAAGATCGGCGTCGCCCACACGCTGGAACTCAGCCTGCCGGCCGGCAATGATCCGGTGCAGGTGGAATTGCCGAGCAAGGATGTGCGCATCTCGATCGAACCGGGGATGGGCGAGGCATGCTATTGGGGCGTGTCGGTCAGCCCGAATGGCAAGGCCATGTATGTGAAGCGCTCAGTCGAACCCTTCGCTTATGTCTGATATGCTCCGTGCGGCGTTGATAGGGTTTTCCCTCATTGTCCTCGCCCTGCTTGTCATTACGGTTCCGCAACCTACTTTTGATCCGTCACGAACTATGGGGGTATATATGGCTGAATCCTACGACACCGACGCCAATTATGTCATCAAGCTGACCGACCCGGCCGATCCGGCCAAGGTCGTTGGCTATGCCTTTGTCGAGCAGGTCCATTATCTGGCCGCCGACGATGACAGCGATGATGCCAAGGCGGCGATCGCCGGCGTGGCCGGCCTGTTCACCGATGGGCCGGTTCTGGATGCGGTCGCCCTGCCGGGACAGCAGCGCGCCACTCGCGCCTATTTTGCCGAGATCGGGTCGGGCAAGGCCGACTTCGCCTGAGGCCGATCGCGCCCATGAAGATGTTCCGGCGCGGGGCGCATCGCTCCCGCCGTCCTGCCGACACCCTCGCACGGATCGCGCCTGTGGCCCGTGCGCTGGGTGTCACGCGGCTGGCCGATGTGACCGGCCTCGACCGCATCGGCATCCCTGTATTCCAGGCGGTCCGTCCCCTGTCACTGTCGCTGTCGGTGTCGCAGGGCAAGGGCGCCACGCCTGATGCCGCGCGTGTCTCCGCGCTGATGGAAGCGATCGAACTGCATCACGCCGAAACCTGTCCCGCCAGCAGCCACAGTTGTGCCGATGCCGGCGAAGCCCGGCTCTGGAGCCAGATGGCGCGGGCTGACAAGCAGGGCGCATCCTTCGATCCGGCCCGACCGCGCGGCTGGGTCGAGGCGATCGACCTGCTGAGCGGCCGGCCCATGCGGATACCCCATGGGCTGGTGACGATGGATTTCACCGTGCCGGCCGAACCCGATCTGTGGCCCAACAGCAATGGGCTGGCATCCGGCAACACCCCGGCCGAGGCGCGCTGTTCGGCGCTGTGCGAGCTGATCGAGCGCGAGGATCATGCCCGCTGGCTGGAACAGGGGCTGCGTGCGCGCCGGGCAAGCGCGATCGATCTGGACAGCGTGACCGACCGGCTGGGGCGCAGCCTGATCGCACGGGTGCGGCGCGCGGGGCTGTCGCTGTCCTTGTGGGACATGACCGGTCCGATCGGCGCAGCGGTGATCGGCTGCGCCATCACGGAACGCGGTGTGGCCCGCAGCGTGCAATTGCCGCCGGCAATGGGGGCGGGATGCCATCCCGATGCCGGCGTCGCACTCGCTCGCGCCATTTGCGAGGCGGCGCAGACCCGTGCCGCGCTGATCGCCGGTGCGCGCGACGATATCGATCCGGCGCGCTATCGCGATGCCGGGCAGCAGCGGCAGGGCTTCCTGCTGGCGATGCTCGATTTCGCGCCGGCAACCCGACCCTGGTCGGCGGTGCCCTCCGTGGCGCATGACGGGGCGGAGGATGATCTGGCCTGGCTGCTCGATCGCTGTGCGATGGTGGGAGCAGGGCCGGTCGCCTGTCATGACCTGACCCGGCCCGACCTCGGCATCGATGTGGTGAAGCTGCTGGTGCCGGCCTTTGGCGATCATGACCGGCCATCGCGCACAGGCACGATGCAAGCGGCGATGGAGCCTGCATGAGCCTGCATGCGATCGTCTTTGCCGGGCCGAGCCTGGGCGGTTCCGCGATGGCCTTGCCCGATGGCGTCGCGTTGCGCGGACCGGCGCGGCGCGGCGACATGCTGCGTGCCGCGATCGAACGACCGGCCGCGATCGGCCTGATCGACGGACTATTCGAAACCACGCCATCGGTCTGGCACAAGGAAATCATCCAGGTGATGGCCGAAGGCATTGCCGTCTATGGTGCGGCGAGCCTGGGCGCATTGCGTGCGGCGGAACTGGCGCCGTTCGGCATGGTGGGCATCGGCGCGATCGCGCAGGCTTACGGGACGGGGCAGATCGAGCGGGACGATGCGGTGATGGTCAGTCATGCGCCGGCAGAATTGGGCCATCGCGCGATGACGCTGGCGCTGGTCGATGCCGAACATGCGATTGCGCAGGTGGAGATGGCAGCGGGCGACCGTGCGCTGCTGCTGCGGCTGGCGCGGCGGATGAATTTCCGGGATCGCAGCTGGGCGCTGATCGGCGACGTCTTCCGCCAGGCGACCGGGCGCGACCTGCCACCGATCGATCAGGGGCTTAGCCTCAAGCGCAAGGATGCGGAGCTGTTGCTGCGGACGATAGCGGGGCCGGTGGCCGCGCCGCGTGTCGCGCCGCCGCCGCAAAGCTTCTTCCTGCGCAGCCTGCGCGCGGAGATCAGCGCGGCGTGATGCGCAATCCGGCCTGTTCCAGCCCGGTCAGGAACAGGCTGCGTTCGGCCGGCCCCTGCAGCGGCAGGAACTGGATCATGGTGTCGACCAGATCGGCGTCGCGGGCCGGAGTATCGCCCTGCCACAGGCTGGCGAAACGCTGGCGCAGTTCGTCGATCACCGAGACGGCCCGCTTCGCGCCACCCAGCATGCCCAGATTGGCGCCCCGCACCGCCAGATAATGGATCGATCGATTGCGGCCGATCTCGAACTGGGTTTCCGCCGCCTCATGCTCGCCCGACAGGGCGTAGAGCACCGCGAGATCGGAAAAATATTCGTCCGACGGAAAGGGGTTCAGTTCGAAGGCGCGGGCGATCAGGCGCTGCGCTTCCTTCATCTCGCCCAGATGGACGAGGCCGAAGCCGATCTCGTTGATGCCGTCGGCGTGAAAGGGCGTCAGGTCGAGCGCGGTCATGAAGCCCTGCATCGCCTGCTTCATGTCGCCGCGCCGCAAATAGCACCAGGCGAGGCGCGACTGCACGCCGCCATGGGTGGGTTCCAGCGCGACCGCACGGGTGCAGAGATCGAAGGCGCGGGCGCGCAGCGGCGCGGCGTCATGGCCCGCCATCAACTGCATGAAATCGGTGTTGTAGAGGCGCGCCAGTTGCAGATAGGCGTTGGTCAGGCGCGGTTCCAGCAGGATCGCGCGCTCCAGCAGGTCGGCACCTTCCTGCACCTCGGCCAGGCTGGCGGCGGCCAATATCTTGGCACGGGCGGTGAAATAGAGCGGATAGGCGTCCGACCCGCTGGGCACGCGTCCTTCCATCAGCTTGCCGACATCGCGTTCGACCACCGGCAGGATGGCGCCGGCGATCCGGGCGACCAGATCGTCGATCGCGGCGAGCAATTCGCCCTGGCGCACGGTCAACTGGCGCGTCCAGACCAGGAAGCCGCTGTCGATCCGCGTCATGCGCAGGTTGATGCGCCAGCCATCGCCGTCGGCGCGGACCGACCCGTCCAGCGCATAGCTGGCGATCGAGGCGGGGGCGGCGGCCTTCATCCGCTCGGCCGATGGCGCGTCGACCGACAGGATGCGCAGGTCGCGCATGCCGCCCAGGGCGGTCTGCAGATCGTCATGGCAGATGCTGGTGAGCAGGGCGCCGTCCGGGCCGCCATCGCCGATCAGGCTGAATGGGGCGATCACCAGGATCGGCGGCTCGACATTGGCCTGCGGGATTGTGGCGATGGCGGGCGCGGCGGTCGCGCGCGGGGCGGGAGCGATGACCGATCCGACCGTCGTCAGTTCGCGCAGCAGCCTTTCGGTGTCGGGCGACACGCGGGCATCCAGATCGCGTTGCAGCCCGGTCTCCAACTGGCGGTAGCGGCGGTGGAGCGCGACATGGTCGCCGGCCTTCTGGTCGAGCGCCATGCCGAGCCGGGCGATCCGTTCATCGCCGGTGTCGAGCCGCTGCAACTGGGTCAGGATCGCACGGCGCAGGTCGAGCAGATCGTCCTGGCCATTGCGCTCGACAGCGTGCAGCACATCCTGGACGATGCGCTCGCGCCAGCGTTGCCGCTCGATCATCAGCCAGTCGTCGAAGCTGCGATCCAGCCCCTCCAGCCCGTCCAGTATCGCGCTGCCCGCGCCATCCAGGATACAGGCCAGTCCGGCCAGGTCGTTGGCGGCGGCGCAGGCCAGTATCTCGCCCAGATCGCTGGAAAAGCCGCCCTCCGCCAGATGCAGGTCGCGCCGTTCGATATGGATGAGCGGGGCGGCAGGATGCGCACGCAGGTCGGTCAGCGCCTGGCGCAGGCTGGCGCGGGCCTGCACCTCGCCCCGGTCGCTCCACAACAGGCCGACCAGCCGGTCGCGACTGGCGCGACGGTCGGGTTCCAGCGCGAGATGGGCGAGCAGGGCACAGGCCTTGCGGCTGCGCGGGCTATGGTCGCGTCCGTCCGCCTCGTCGATCAGGCGGAAATCGCCGAGCAATCGAAAGCGAAACCGAAGCTCGCCAGCCGCTGTCACCATCATGCCCTTTATTGCTGGCGGCCTGCAGTGCCGGGCCGCCGATCGATCCGCCCTAACACAGCTTGCTGAACAGGGCGACGGTCCGTTTAGGCTGCGTCACGATCGAGGGCCATAGCCAATTCAGCGGTCGAACAGCTTGATTTCCGCCAGCCGGATCGCCTTGCCATGGGGCTGGCGCATCAGCACCCGCCACTGGCGCGCGGCGCGGCCCGCAAAGCGCAGATCGGTCACGCCATTGGCGAGCGGCGCGCCCTTGGGCGTCGCGACATCGCGCCATTGGCCATCGACCATGGCCTGCAGGCGATAGGATTGCGGCACGGCAAACTGCTTGCCGTCGGCGAAGAAGGCGAGTTCGGCGCGACCGATGGACACTGGTTTGCCCAGGTCGATGGCATACCATTGGTTGGCCTCTCCCGGCGCGGAGGACCAGCCATTGGGCAGTTCGGGGAAGAACCAGGTGCGGCCGTCGATCGCGTCATGGACATTTTCGGGGTCGGCGTTGCTCGACGCGCTGCCCATCGGGAACTGGCTGCGCACCAGTTGCACGGCGCGGTTGATCGGCCGGGCGACGGGCGCATTGGCGACGCGCGCCACCGGCAGCTCGATCCGGCCCAATGTCTCGCGCCGGGCGACTTCCTTGCCGTCGACCTCGACCGACAGGCCCTTGCCCCGGCCATAATGGCTGCCGTCCGCGTCCCATGTCACGGCGATACGATGGCCATGATAGGGCACGTCCTGCGCCCGGAACCAGGCCAGCGCCTGCGGATCGCCGGCGTCGGGCAGCAGCGGGTTCACCTCCAGCACATCGTCGGCGCGCGGACGGATGCCGACCAGACCGCCCAGGATCAGGTCATTATAGCCCGAATGGAAATAATGATGGCTGCGATCGAGGCCGACGATCGGCTTGCCGGTTTCGGGATGATAATCCTCCTCCAGGTCGAGCCGGTCGCCCTGATAATGGAGCGCGGTATATTGGCGCAGCAGGCGCATATAGTCGCTGCGGGTCACCGGGCCCTGCTGGCTGTGATGATCGAGCAGGTTGGCCATGGCGATCAGCACCTGGGTCGTCTGATAGGGCCAGATCGGGCCGTTCCACTGGCATTCCGGCGCGTCGCCCAGATAGCGATATTGCCGCATATAATATTCGTAATTGGCTTCGACCGTGCGCATGCCCGCCTTGCCGGCGAGCGAGGCGGGGTCGAGCAGATGCGTCCACGCGCCGGCATATTTCGCCTCGTCCGGGACCAGGTCGAACATCCAGGGGAGATAGCCGACCAATTCGCGGTTGCGGATCGGATCCCAATATTTGACGTGCGGATTCTTGCGGCTCTGGTGCCGGTCGATGAAATGGCCGAGTTTCTCGCTCCACAGGTCGGCAAGGACATGGTCCTTCAGCGCCTGCGCGCGGGCTTCATATTCCTGCGTCATTTCGGTGTCGCCGGCCATGGTCGCCATCTTCGCCAGCGCGCGGGCATTGGCATACATGTAGCTGTTGACCGAGGGGCGGAAGGCGTCGCCGCCGCGGAACCCGTCCTTGCCGCCCGATGCGTCGATCGAGGAGACGGTATATTCGGTTGCGTCGAGCAGCGGCTCGACGAAATAGAGCCCCTTGTCGAAGTCGAACTTCTCGTCCCACAGGCGGTAGATGTGGCGCATCACCGGCAGATGTTCGAGCACGCCCGCCTTGTCGCCATCGATCAGGTAACGGCCCCAGACCGAGTCCGCCATATAGTCGGTGAAGTGGCGGTCATTGCCGCCGCGATACATGAAGCGGATATAATCGTCGGCAAAGCGCCGGTCGTTCAGCCAGCGACCTTCGGCCAGGTGAAAGCCGGTCGCGTCGTTGAGGCTGGCATAGGGATGGCGCTGCCAGTCGACATCGTCGAAAAATTCGGTGGTGATATAGCCTTCTTCGCCCAGGTCGCGCTGATGGCCGCGAAAGATCTGCCAGCGATAATAATAGACGGCGTCGATCTTCGGGTCGGCGGATTCGAAGAAGGGGATGCGATCCTGATACCAGGGTGCGTCATTGCCGAAGCGCTGCACCGCGATGGCATGGGTATCGAGGCCGACGGAGCCGGGAGGGGGAGAGGCGGCGCCCATGCCGATCATGGCAGCTCCTGCCAGCAGAAGCATCCTCATCGCGTGCATCGTCCGTCTCCCTATATCCTGAAACAAATATGGCGGCCGTTCCGGGGAGTTGGAGAGGTTCCCGGAACGACCGCCATGAAAATGGGGCGCAGCGAGGAGACGCCGCGCTCCATCGGGCACTCAGTCAAACTTGAAGCGAACACCCAGAGCGAAGGTCCGATCAATCAGCAGCGTGCTGGAGTTGAACTCCGTCGGATTGCCGACATCGCCGAACTTGTAATAGTTTTGCTGCTTCGCCTTGGTGATGTTCACCGCGTCGAAAGTGACGCCGATATCGTCATTGACGTTCCAGGTCAGCTGGAAGTCCAGGCTCTTTTCGGGCGCGCGCCACATGCCGATCGGGTTGGCGAAGGAGCGGCCTTCATTGTTGTTCAGGAAACCCTTGCGCCAGATGTAGGACAGGCGGGCACCGACCGGGCCGCTGTCATAGGCCAGCGTGGCGTTGTAGGACAGCTTCGACACGCCGAAGAAGGCCGACTTGGCGGTGCCAGTGATCTCACCTTCATTGTTGACGACCGGGATCGTCTGTTCGGAATCCAGGATCGTCGCGCTGCCGGTGAAGCCCAGACCATCGAGGATCGACGGCAGATAGGACGGGAAGTATGTGAGGCCCAGTTCCACACCCTTGAGCGTGCCGTTCGAGGCGTTTTCAGGCCGGGTGATATTGAAATATTCGGTATAGGTTTCGTTGCGCGGCAGATAGTTGTTCGGGATGAACTCACGCACGGTCAGCGGTACGACCAAGCCGTCGATCTTGCGACGGAAAGCGGTCGCATAGATGGCGCTGTTGCGTTCGAAATACCATTCGATCGCAAGGTCCATATTCTTCGAATGGGTCGCACGCAGATTGGCGTTGCCCGACGAACCCGAGCCGAAGCCGATGCGGGAGAGATCGCCCGTCAGCGCCAGATTGGGGTTGAGATCGCCAAAGGCCGGACGGCGCAGCGTTTCGCCATAGTTGAAGCGGATGCGCAGATTGTCGGTCAGATTATAGCGCGCGGTGAAGGACGGCAGGAACTTTTCCGAACCGGTCGACACGGTGGTGCGCGCGAAATTATTGCCGCGGTCGAAATAGTCGTACAGCGTGTCGATCGCAACGAAGCGCACGCCAGCCTGAAGCTGCAGCGGGCGACCGAAGATTTCGACTTCGCCATCGGCCATGACATAGGCGGCCAGATTGGTTTCGTTGATGCCGAACACATGGCCGAAAGTCATTTCGTCCGACAGCAACAGGCCGGGGGCTACGGAACGATAGAGGCTGCGGACAGCATCCTTGTCCATGCTGCGCGGGTCAGCCAGCACCCAGCTGGTCGGGATGTCTGCGCGTCCGTCGAAGAAGCCGCTGTTGGTGAAGGGAGTGCCCTGGCTGAAGGCCGCCAGCGTCATGCCCGGCAGGCCGCCGGCGCCCTGATCGCGGACGTAGGAATCGGCATTGCGATCATCGAAGCGGAAGCCGGCCTTGATGCGACGCAGGAAGCCTTCATCCCACTTATATTCGCCGTCCAGCATCATGGTCAGGGCGCTGCCGGTGTTCTTGGTTCCGCTGTCGAACAGGTTGCCCACGGTCCACTGGCTTGCGTCGGTCAGCACGCCCTGATTGGCGAAGCTGTAGGCAGGCAGGCCGCCACCCGCGTTGAAATCGACGTCGATGTCGAGCGGGCCGCGATCGGTACGGATAGCGAAGAAGGAGGTTTCGTTCTTGCTGTCCTGATAGGCGATGTCGGCGACGATCTTGCCGCGCTCACCCACGTCCCACTTGGCGTTCAGCGCATAGACATAGCTGTCTGTCTTGTTGGTCGCCATGTCGCCGCTGTTGAAGCCGGCGACCGCGCCCATCTGGCGCGACTTGATGATGTTGGTGCCATCATAGAGTTCAAAGCTGTTGGCCACGTCGGCGGGCAGGTTGCCCCACCAGTCGGCAAAGCTGAAGTGCAGGCTGTTGAAGGTTTCCCCACGGAAGCCGGTGTAGAACACCTCGGCGGTGTAAACCGAACTGTCATTGGGCGCCCACTGGAGCGCAGCGTTGACCGACGGACGCTCGCGCTTGCCGTAGAGGTCGGAGGCGATGACGGCGTCACGCGAGAGATAATAGGGCGTTTCGACGCCGTTGATGTTGAGTGTCGAACCCGGTGCGGTCGGCAGGCCGGCGTCGAGGCCCGGCGTCCAGTTCTCGTTGGTCGCGCCAGGGAAGATACGCTGCAGCGGGGTCAG
Organism: Sphingomonas sp. S-NIH.Pt3_0716; assembly: GCF_003950715.1. Taxonomy (NCBI): domain Bacteria; kingdom Pseudomonadati; phylum Pseudomonadota; class Alphaproteobacteria; order Sphingomonadales; family Sphingomonadaceae; genus Sphingomonas; species Sphingomonas sp. S-NIH.Pt3_0716. The sequence continues at coordinate 126,406 of NZ_QLJK01000002.1, forward strand.
GCCCGAACCTTCGGGCGGATTCTCGGTGGCGAAGGGCACCATGGCGCCGGCCTGGAGATTCTGGTTGCGATAATGGGCACGGGTGTAGCTGCCGTTGATCAGGAAGCCGATGTCGCCGATGCCGGTTTCCCAGCGATCGCTGACCAGCAGCGCGACGTTCGGATTGAACTTGTCCGCCAGCTCCGAATAGACGCCGCGCGCCAGGCCGGAAATGGTGAAGCCATCGAAGTCGAGCGGGCGGCGGGTCTGGACGTCGATCTGGCCGGCAAGGCCGGTTTCGAGCTGGTCAGCGGAACGCGTCTTGTAGACATCGACCTGCTTCACGAGGTTGGCCGAGATGTCTTGCAGGGCGAAGGACGTGCCGGCGGCAGTGAAGATGTTGCGGCCGTTAAGGGTGGTCAACGGGTCGGTCAGGCCGCGAATGGTGATGGTCGCCGCTTCGCCGCCGGCGCGGTCGGTAACCTGGATGCCGGTTACGCGCTGAAGCGCTTCGACGACATTATTGTCAGGCAATTTGCCGACGTCTTCGGACACGATCGAATCGACGATCTGGGTCGATTCCTTGCGGACGTTCAGGGCGCCGACGATCGAAGCGCGCACGCCGGTGACGACGATATCTTCGGTCGGCGCGTCCTGCGCGATGGTCTGCGGAGCGGCGTCGGTCTGCGCGAAGGCGGCGCCCGACAGGGTCAGCGCGACAAGCGACGCAGAACAGAGTGCGATCGGCCGGATAGCCATTTTCAAGTCCTCCCCAAGGGGCTGGCCCGTTGCCATGCCCACGAATTACTCTGACTAATTATTTCCACATGCTGAGAAGCGCAAGTGAAATATTGGGCCGGGGTTGCGCTACGTGGCACCCATGTTGCAAATTTGCCGCAGCGATTCTGGCCCGGTTTTTCGGGCGTTTCAGGCCATAAAAAGCCGAAAGGCCATGGGCTTGCGCGGCTTTTGGCGGCGCGAGCCCATGGCCCTATTTGTCAGACTCGGCGAGTCGCGGTCAGTCGGCGTACCATTGCGTGCGCGGATCCTTGCTGCGCGCCAGGCCGATGCGGCCGTCGATCGCGGCGAGATGCTTGCCGGCGACGGCGATGGTCGCGAAGCGGACCGTTCCCTGGGCTGCATCCTCGAACCGGACGAACTGGCTGCGCAGCGCGAAATCGGCGCTGCGATCATCCTTCATCAGGCTGACCGTGCCGTCCTTGGCCGCGACCAGATAATGATCGGGCAGCAGGATGGGGGAGAGCATCACGCTCTTCGCGCCGGCGCGGCCGGGCGACTGGCGGAACTGGGTCTGGGCGAGCGCGGGATTCCCCGCGATCAGGTCGGTGCCCTGATGGGCCAGCAGCGCCTTGGGATCGGCAGCCGAGACGAACCGTTCCGGCATCGCGCCATTGCCCACGGGCACGCCGAAGTCCGGCGTGCCGTCAGCCTGGAAATAGAGGCGCTGGACGCGGGTGTGGCGGTCCGGGTTGAACAGCGGGTCGCCCTGGATCGCCTCATAGTCGCGGCCATGATAGACGAGGATGTCGCGGCCCTTCTCGTCCACGGTGAAGCTGTTGTGGCCGGGGCCATAGACGCTGGTTTCGGTGCAGGTCTTGAACACCGGCTGGGGCGACTTGGTCCAGCTCTTGGGATCGAGCAGGTCGGCATTCTCGTCCGCGGTCAGCATGCCCAGGCAATAGCGCGCGTCGGTGGCGCTGGCCGAATAGGTCATGAACAGGCGGCCGTTGCGATGCAGGACGGCGGGGGCTTCGGCCACCTTGTAGCCGCGCACTTCCCAGTCGAGCGTCGGCACGGTCAGGCGGGTCGCCTTCCCGGCCAGCTTCAGTGGCGATTCGAGCTTGGCGATGTAGAGATTGCTGTTGGTGTTGATGCCCGGTTCCTTCTGGGCCCAGGCGAAATAGCGCACGCCCTTGTGGACGAAGCTGGTCGAATCGAGGTTGAAACTGTCCCAGGGGGCCTGGAATTCGCCCAGTACGCTCCATTTGCCGGTCATCGGATCGGCGCCGTCGCATACCACGGCATAGGTGCGGATGCGGAACACGTCGTCGCCGCCGCCGCTCGGGCCGGCAGCGAAATACATATACCATTTGCCGTCGATCTGGTGGAGTTCGGGCGCCCAGATGAAGCCGGAGCGCGGGCCGCTTGCCTCATGGCGCCACAGCACCGCCTCCTCGGCGGTGGCAAGGCCGGCCAGGGTCTTGGAGCGGCGCAGCACCAGACGGTCATATTCGGGCACCGATCCGGTCATGTAATAATAGCCGTCATCGTGCAGGAAGACCTGCGCGTCGGCGCGCTGCTTGACCAGCGGATTGACCGGCACCGGGGCCGCAACGGCCGGAGCGGCGGCACCGGCGCGGGCGGCGATCGGCGCGGCCGACAAGGCGGCAGTGCTGGCAAGGAAGCCACGGCGGGACAGGGCGAAATTCATTCTTCTCTCTCCTGATGCCGCGGCGGGACGCGGCGATAGTCAGACAATTGGATCAATAATCGGCAACGGGCCAGCCGTCAGCCCCCCAGCGCACCGGGGCGATGCGCAGGGTGGGGGCGCCGTTCGCCTGTTTGTCATAGGCATGGTAGACGACATAGTCCTTGCCATCGCGATCATGCAGCCAGCCGGCATGGCCGGGGCCGCGGAAGCGCTGCTGTTCCTGCAGGTCGGCGCGCAGGAAGATGCTGCCGCCGCCTTCCATCAGCGGGCTGCCGTCCTTGCCTAGATAGGGACCGGTGATGTCCTTGGAGCGGCCCATCACGGTGTAATAGGTGCTGTTCACGCCCTTGCAGCAATAGTCATAGCTGACCATCAGCCAATAATAGCCGCCATGGTCGACGATGAAGGGCGCTTCCACCGGCGCCGGGCCGCCGGCGGGGGCAGGGCGGCGCGCGATCGAATAGGGCTTGGCCTTGGGATCCTTAGGCTTGCCGGTCCTGGGATCCAACTCGAACAGCTTGATCCCGGTCCAGAAGCTGCCGAGGCTCAGCCAGTGGCGGCCATCGCGGTCGATGATGAAATTGGGGTCGATCGCGTTATAATCATCCTCCCTGGTCGACATGACGACCAGCCCCTCGTCGCGCCAGCCGAAATTCTTCGCCTTGGGGTCCAGCGTCGGGCTGGTGGCAAGGCCGATGGCCGAGCGGTTCGAGCCGAAGGTCGAAACCGAATAATAGAGGCGGTAGCGGCCGTTCACGAAGCTGATGTCGGGCGCCCACATGCCGTTGCTGCCGGGGATCGCCTGCTTGGCCCAGTCGGGCAGGGCGGTGAAGACGGGCTTGCCGGCGGTCCAGTGGACAAGGTCGGGCGAGGTTCGCGTCTCGATCAGCCGGTCGCCATGGCCGGTGCTGAAGACATGATAGGTGCTGCCTTCGCGAATGATGACCGGGTCATGGGTGGGGACGAGGTCGCCGGTCAGGCGATCGTTGAGCGTGGTCGCGGGCTGCTCGGTTGGCGCTTGCGCAACTGCGCTGCCGGCCAGCAGGGCAAGGCTTGCCAAGGTGATGATGGTCTGCCGCATCTGCCGGCCTCTCCCCAAATTATCGGAAACGAAAAATGGGCGGGCAGCCCCGAGGAGCCGCCCACCCAGTTGGCGAAAAGCCTTATTGCAGTTCGAGCACGACCACCGACTTGGGCGGCAGCGCGACGGTCAGCGTGCCGCCGCTGACCTGTGCGCCGGTGAAGGCGACGGGCTTGACGGTTTCGGGCGCGTCGAAACTGTTGTGCGAATTGATCGCCGACGCCGTCAGGATGCGGCCGGTGACGCTGCTGGCGCTCAGGCCATCGAGCTTCACGGTGACGGTGTTGGTCTGGTTCGGGTCGAGGTTCGACAGGCCGACATGGACCTTGCCGTCCTTGCCCTTGACCGCCGAGCCGCTGACCGCCGGCATGGTGTACTGATCCTTCGCATACCAGGGGGTCTGGATGTCGATCGGCAGCACGGTGGCGTCCTGCCAGGGCTTGTACATCTCGAAGACATGATAGGTGGGCGTCAGCACCATCTTCTTGCCGTCGGTCAGGATCATCGCCTGCAGCACGTTCACCATCTGCGCGATCGCGGTCATGCGGACGCGGTCGGCATGCTTGGCGAAGATGTCGAGATGGATCGAGGCGATCAGCGCGTCGCGCAGCGTGTTCTGCTGGCGCAGGAAGCCAGGATGCGTGCCCGGATCCTGGGCATACCAGGCGCCCCATTCGTCGACCGCCAGGAAGACGCGCTTCTTGGGGTCGTACTTGTCCATGATCGCGCTGTGCTTGGTGATCAGTTCGTCCATGTGCATCGCGCCGTTGAGTGCGTCGGCCCAGCCATTTTCGTCGAAGTCGACGGCGGGTGCGCGCGGCGGCCAGCCACCGGCGGGATGGACATAATAATGGAGCGAGACGCCATCGAGCTTGTCGCCCGCGACGCGCATCATGGTTTCGGTCCAGTTATAGTCGTCGACATTGGCGCCGGCGGCGACCTTCATGATCTTGGTGCCGGCCGGCGCCTTGACGAAGGTGGCGTAGCGACGGGTTTCGTCGGCGGCGAATTCGGGGCGCATGTTGCCACCGCAACCCCACAGCTCGTTGCCGATGCCAAAATAGGGAACGGCCCAGGGCTCCTTATGGCCGTTCTTGGCGCGCAGTTCGGCAAGGCTGCCGGCGGGCGCGGTCATATATTCCACCCATTCGGCCATTTCCTGGGGCGTGCCGTTGCCGACATTGCCGGCAATATAGGCTTCGGCGCCGACCTGGCGCAGCAGCTCGAAAAATTCGTGCGTGCCGACGGTGTTGGGTTCGGTCACGCCGCCCCAATGGGTGTTGACCTTGACCGGGCGGTCCTTCTTGGGGCCGATGCCCTCACGCCAGTGATATTCGTCGGCGAAGCAGCCGCCGGGCCAGCGGATCACCGGTACCGACAGGTTGCGCAGCGCGGCGACCACGTCGTTGCGGAAACCGTTGGTGTTGGGGATGGACTTGTCGTTGCCGACCCACAGGCCGCCATAGATGCCATTGCCCAGATGCTCGGCAAACTGGGTGAAGACGCGCTTGTCATAGACGGCGCCGGGCTGGTCGGCATGGATCGTCGCCGTGGTCGGCTTGCCGCCGGTCTGGGCGTGCGCGGCTGGGGCGAGCGCGGTGGCGCACAGCAGCAGCGCGGCCGTGGTACGGCGCAGGGCTTTCAACATTCCTCTCTCCTCTCGAATGTCAGTCGTGAAATGCGTCGGTGGTTTCCCGCTTGCCGCGCAGGAAGGCGTCGGCAACCAGGCGCAGCGGGTCGGTATCGACATCGCTGCGGCCGCCGCGGATCAATGTGGCGAAGCGGCTGTAAAGGCCGGCATATTCGATATCCTCGCCATGCTCGGTGCCGCTGGGCAGCGACAGCACGGCGCCGCCATGGCTGAGCTTCAAGGGGCCGGCATCGGTCTCGACGATGATGTCCCAGCTTTGTGGGCCGGTCTGGCGCCAGTCGAGATCCATGTGGATTTCGGCGCCGGCGGTGTCGCGGAACAGCATGTCGGCGGCAATCGGCGCTGCGCGGTTTTCCGGCAGCACCAGGGTTGCGTCCTTCAGGAAGAAGGGGCGGGGCAGGATATGGGTCGCGATCGACAGGGCGTTGATGCCGGGATCGAACACGCCCAGACCGCCGGGCTGCCAGATCCAGGCCTGGCCCGGATGCCAGACGCGGACATCCTCACGCCAGATGATCGACACCTTGTCGATCCGCCGCTCGGCGAGCCAGGCGCGGGCCGGAGCGACGCCGGCGGCAAAGCGCGAATGCCAGGCCGCGAACAGGCTGGCCCCGACCTTGTCGGCGCGGGCGCTGAGCGCGGCCACTTCGGCCAGGGTCGCGCCGGGCGGCTTTTCCAGGAAGACATGGATGCCCTTGGCCAGGGCCTGCGCCGCCAGGTCGTAACGGACCTGGGGCGGGGTGCAGAGCGCGACCGCATCGACGGCCGGCCCCTGTTCCAGCAATTCGTCCAGGCTGGCATGGTGCGGCACGCCGTCCAGCCCGGCATCATGCGGGCTGACCGTCGCGGCAAGACTGAACGCGCTGTTCCCACGGATGGCGGGGACATGCTGGTCGCGTGCAATCTTGCCGATGCCGATGATCGCGATGCGGATCGGGTCCATCGCTTCAGAGCGCCTGTACGGTCACTTCGACAGGTTCGGCGCGCTTGAGCGCATTGCGCACCGGCAGGGTGAAGGGCGCGGCGATGATTTCGAACACGTCGCCTTCCTGCGTCTGCACGCCGTCGCTGAAGGACAGGGTGGCAGTGCCGAAGAAATGGACATGGACGTCGCCGGGGCGGCGGAACAGGTCATATTTGAAATGATGATGTTCCAGGTTAGCGAAGCTGTGCGACATATTGCCTTCGCCCGACAGGAACGGCTTTTCCCAGATAGTCTGGCCGTCGCGCAGGATGCGGCTGGTGCCCTCGATATGCTCGGGCGGGGTGCCGACCAGCAGTTCCGGGCCGAGCGAGGCCTGGCGGAGCTTGGAGTGGGCGAGCCACAGATAATTGTGGCGCTCGGTCACATGGTCGCTGAACTCGTTCGCGAGCGCGAGGCCGAGGCGATAGGGCATGCCGTCGGGGCCGATGATGTAGATGCCGGCGATTTCCGGTTCCTCGCCGCCATCCTTGGCAAAGGCGGGCATGGTGAGCGGATCGGTCGGGCCGACGAGCTGCGAGCCGTCACCCTTGTAGAACCATTCGGGCTGCTGGCCGGTCTGGCCGGCGGCGGGCTTGCCGCCCTCCAGCCCTTCCAGGAACATGCGCATCGAATCGGTCTGCTTTTCGACGGCGGCCGCCTCGCGGTGCATCTTGTCGCGACCCTCGGCCGAGCCGAGATGGGTGAGGCCGGTGCCGGTCAGCTGGATATGGGCGCCATCCTCATGGTCGATCGGGGCGAGCAGTTCGCCGGCCTCGAAAGCGACACCGATGTTGACAGCATCACCCTTGCCTGCGGCGGCGACCGCTTCGGCCAGGCTGATCTTGCGGTCGATGGCATGCAGCGCGAGCGCGCGGATGCTGTCGAAACCGGGAACGAAATGGGCGGTGTCACCTTCGGCCGCGATCACGGACCGGACGCCGTTTTCGGCGCGGTGCTGCAACAGACGCAATGTCATGAAAAACTCTCCTCCCGCGCGCCGATCCGTGGCGCTGGTATTGGCTAGACAATCCCGCTTTGCGCCATGCTGGCGCGCTGCCTGGAAAGGTCGGGCAATCAGCCGAATGGCGGCCGCCTTTTCCCTTTCCATCCCTTAATTACTCCGACATATTACAGGAAGATGGTAATGGCAATGATTGTCTTTTAAGAAGAGCCATGCCTGATGAGGGGCAGGCCGAGAGGAGCGTGAATGGAACAGGGGAAGCCGCCCGGAAATGGGGCAGGGGCGGACAATGGCGGAGGGGCGGCCAAGCCGACGCGCGGCCCCGGCCGCCGGCTGCATGGCGCGATCGCGCACAAGCTGGGCATGGCGATCTTGTCCGGCCAATATCAGCCCGGCGACACGCTGTCGGGCGAAGTCGCCTTTGCCGAGGAACTGGAAGTATCGCGCAGCGCCTATCGCGAGGCGATCCAGGTGCTGACCGCCAAGGGGCTGGTGGAAAGCCGGCCCAAGGCGGGCACCCGCGTGCTGCCGCGCAATCGATGGAACCTGCTGGACCCCGAAGTGCTGGCCTGGGCTTTTGCCGGCGAACCCGACATCCAGTTCGTGCGCGACCTGTTTGAGCTGCGCGCTATCGTCGAGCCTGCAGCGGCGCGGCTCGCGGCGATGCGGCGCGACAAGGAGGATCTGCGCATCATGAAGGATGCGCTGACCGCGATGCGCCGCCATACGCTGGCGACCGAGGCAGGGCGCGCGGCCGACCGCGATTTCCACAATGCGATCCTGAACGCGACGCGCAATGATGCCTTGCTGACGCTGACTGCCAGCATCGGCGCGGCGGTCAACTGGACCACCCAGTTCAAGCAGCGCGCCCGCGCCCTGCCGCGCAACCCGATTCCCGACCATGTCCGCGTCTATGATGCGATCGCGGCGGGCGATCCGGTCGCGGCGGCCGAGGCGATGGGCGTGCTGGTCGACCTGGCGCTGGAGGACACGGCGAGCACGATGGGGCGCTGAGGCGTCTGACGAAAAATGCGCGGAAGAGCGCATTTTTAAGAGCCGCACCGGCCCGCACCCCCACCCGGCCTCCCATCAGGATACCATGTCTGGGCGGCCGGGTGGGGGTGCGGGCCGGTGCGGTAGCTAACAAAACAACCCAAAGAAAAAAGGCCGGGGTGGATGTCCACCCCGGCCTTTTCTGTTGGGCTGCTGCCCCGATGATTAGTGCAGTTCCGGCTCCGGCAGCGCCTGCGTCGTCTTCGATCCCCACAGGGCGTAGAAGAGGACATAGAGTTCGCAGGCGGCGGTCAGCAGGAAGCTGGTCTGCAGGCCATAATGGTCGGCCATCCAGCCCTGCACCACGACCAGTGCGCCGCCGGCGATTGCCATCACCAGCAGGCCCGAACCTTCTTCGGTCAGCGGGCCGAGGCCCTTGATGCCCAGGGTGAAGATGGTCGGGAACATGATCGAGTGGAACAGGCCGACCAGGATCAGCGACCACATGGCGACCGGGCCGGTGGTGAAGACGGTGACCATCATCACGATGAAGGCGCCGACCGAGAAGGCGGCGAGGACATGGCCCGCGTCGAACTTCTGCATGATCGCCGAGCCCGCGAAGCGGCCGACCATCATGCCGCCCCACAGCAGCGACAGATAATTGCCGGCCTGTTCATGGGTCAGGTTGGCGATGGTGGGCTGGCTGACGAAATTGACGAACAGGTTGGCGACGCCGATTTCCGCGATCAGATAGATGAAGATCGCCGGGATGCCGAACACCAGGTTGCGGTGCGACCAGAGCGAATGCTTCTTGCGCTCTTCCTTGGCGAGGCGCGAGGTTGCGCTGCCCATGGCGGGCAGGGGGAAGCGGGCGATGACGAAGGCCAGCACCACCAGCACGATCGCGACCAGCACATAGGGCAGGATCACCGACTGGGCGTCGGCCAGGCGTTCGGCCTGGGTCAGGACGACTTCGCCCTGCGCCGTGCCGGCCTTCGACCGGCCGAGGATCAGATAGGCGCCGAACATCGGGGCCAGCATCGTGCCGGCCGAGTTCATCGCCTGCACCAGGTTGAGGCGCGACGAGGCGGTTTCCGGTTTGCCGACGACCGCGACATAGGGGTTGGCGGCGACCTGCAGCAGCGTGATGCCGCTGGCGATCACGAACAGCATGACCAGGGTCACGCCATAGGAGGGGATGGATGCGGCGACCGTCATGCCCAGCGCGCCGGCAGCCATGATCAGCAGGCCGATCACCAGCGACTTCTGATAGCCGACCCGCTCGATCAGCTTGGCCGAGGGAATCGAGGCGACGAAATAGGCGATGAACCAGACCGATTCGATCAAGGTCGTCTGGGTATAGCTCAGCTCGAACACGCTGCGCAGATGCGGCAGCAGCGTGTTGTTGATGACGGTGATGAAGCCCCACATGAAGAAGAGGCTGGCCAGCAGCGCGAGCGCGGGCCCATAACGCGTGCCGGGGTTATGCGTTGCGATCGGCGCAGCGCCTGAGGAAATCGGTCCTGCCATTCATCCTTCTCCAGTGCAGTTCCACTAGCTGACGAGACCGATCTAGGGTTGCGTCCGCTTATTTTGTCGGAGTATATCCCCCGTAACGGCCCGTCAATGGGCCTAGGTTTCACGAGAGGAAGTCCATGCGAAAGGTCGTCGATTTGAAAACAGCGCTGTCATACGCACTGGCCCTGTCGCTCGCAAGCGGCACGGCGATGGCGGCGGATGCCAGCCGCGCGCCGGCCGGCAAGCTGGCGGACGGCACCGCGATCGAGACGATCACGCTGAGCAACAGCCATGGCGTGTCGGCCAAGATCCTGAGCTATGGCGCGACGCTCCAGTCGCTGTCCGGCCCGGACAAGGACGGCAAGAGCGCCGACGTGCTGCTGGGCTATGACGATCTGGCCGGCTATGTCGACCATCCCAACTTCTTCGGCGTGACCGTGGGCCGCTATGCCAACCGCATCGCGGGCGGCAAGTTCAGCCTCGACGGCAAGGCCTATCAGCTGCCGCTCAACGACAAGGTCAATTCGCTGCATGGCGGCGGCAAGGGCTTCGACAAGCAGGTGTGGAAGGTCGTGTCGGTCAAGAGTGGCCCGGTCGCGACGCTGATACTGTCGCTGGTCAGCCCCGATGGCGATTCGGGCTATCCCGGCAAGCTGGACGTCACCGTCACCTACACGCTGGATGAAAGCGGCAATCTGGGCATCGCGTTCGACGCGAAGACCGACAAGCCGACCATCGTCAACATGACCAACCATGCGATCTTCGACCTGGGCGGCGAAGGCTCGACCGACGGCGCGCTGGGCCATGTGCTGACGATTCCGGCCAAGGCCTATACCCCGGTCGATGCCAATTTGATCCCGACCGGCGAACTGAAGCCGGTGGAAGGCGGGGTGTTCGACTTCCGCAATGGTCGCCGCGTTGCCGACGGCATCCGCGATGGCCATGATGCGCAGATCATCGCGGGCCGCGGCTATGACCATAATTTCGCGCTCGATAAGGGGCTGACCAAGACGCCGGGCCTTGCCGCGCGTCTGGAAGATCCGGCATCGGGCCGCGTGCTCGAAGTGCTGACCACCGAGCCGGGCGTGCAATTTTATACCGGCAATTTCCTGGACGGCACCTTCATCGGCAAGAACCAGCATGTGTATCGCATGGGCGACGGCATCGCGCTGGAACCGCAGAAATTCCCCGACTCGCCCAACCAGCCGAGCTTCGTTTCTGCGCGGGTCGATCCGGGCAAGCCCTATCACCACCAGATGGTCTATCGCCTGTCGGTGAAGCGCTGACATGACCGCCTGGCGCAAGATTGAACGCGGCGACATCCGCGACACGCTGGGGGAGGGGACGCTCTGGTCCGCCCGTGAAAATGCGGTCTATTGGGTCGATATCCTGGCCCCGGCGCTCAACCGGCTGTCGCTCGACGATGGCCAGGTGTCGCGCTGGGCCATGCCCGAACCGCTTGGCTGGGTGGCCGAGCGGGCGCAGGGCGGCTTCATCGGCGGCTTCCAGAGCGGCTTTGCCAGCTTCACGCTGGATCCGCTGGCGATCACGCCGATCCATGATCCCGAACCGCATCTGCCCGGCAATCGCATGAACGATGGCAAGGCGGACAAGGATGGCCGCATCTGGTGCGGCACGATGGACATGGCCGAAGGGCAGGATGTCGGCGCGCTCTATCGCCTCGATCCCGATGGTTCGGTCACGGTGATGGACGATGGCTATCGCGTGCCCAATGGCCCGGCCTTCTCGGCCTGTGGCGAATATCTCTATCATAGCGATACCGGCCGCCGGATCATGTATCGCTTCCGCCGCGGCGCGGATGGCGCGATTCACGATCGCCAGCCCTTCATCACCTTCACCGAAGCCGATGGCCATCCCGATGGCATGACGGTGGATGCCGAAGGCTATTTGTGGGTGGCCCATTGGGGCGGTTCGCGGATCAGCCGCTTCTCGCCCGAGGGTAAGCTCGATCGGGCGATCGAACTGCCGGCCAAGCAGGTGACCAACATCACCTTCGCCGGTCCCGACCTCGACCGCATGTTCGTCAGTTCGGCCGCGATCGGCCTGCCCGAATCCGACTATGACGGCGCCTTTTTCGAGGTGGAATGCGGTGTGAAGGGCCTGCCGACCAATCTCTACGCCGGCTGATACAAGCCAACCGACAGAAATAAGCCGCCGGCCTGCAAGGGCTTGGCGGCTTTTTTCATGTCCTGCGACGAGCCGTGGCAAATCGCTGTTGCAACCCCTGCGGCTACGCGCTAATGTGCAGGACAACGTTGTCACTCCCCTCTCCAAAAGGGTGGCAATGCTTCATCCCGGTCGATGGCCGGCGACTGCACGCGCTACGCTGTCGGCCGGGATGTGCCTTTTCCCTGAAATCGCTGGAAAATCGGGCACCGCTCAGGCGGGGCGGCGCAGGCGCAATGTCGCGCGCAGGCCAGGGGCGGCATCACCCAGCAGCAGTGCGCCATGATGCAGTCGTGCCACGGCCTCGACCAGCGACAGGCCCAGCCCCGATCCGGGCTTGGTGCGCGACGGGTCGAGTCGGCCGAAGCGTTTCATCGCCGCCTCATGCTGGTCGGCGGGAATGCCCGGCCCATTGTCGCTGACGCTGATGGTGAGCGCGTCGCCATCCATCGCGGCTTCAAGCGCGATACGATCGCCGCCCTCGGCATATTTCAGCGCATTCTCGATCAGATTGGCGATGGCCTGGCTCACCAGTTCGCGGTGAAGCGGGAAGGCGAGGCCAGCGGGGGCCGCGACATGGAGGGTGAAGCCGCTATCCTCGATCAGCGGGCCATAGACTTCGGCCAGATCCTCCAGCAGTTCGGCGATCGTCGTGTCGCGCATTCGGTCGCTGCCGAAACCGGCCTCGGTGCGGCTGATGAGCAGGGCGGTCGAGAGCATCCCCTGCAGCGTCTGCGCCTCGCGATGGACCTTTTCCAGCGCGTCGAGGGCCTGGTCGTCGCGGGTCTGGGTGCTGGCCTGCTCGACCACCGAGAGCAGGCGGGTGACGGGGGACTTGAGGTCATGGGCGAGGCCGTCGGTCATCATCCGCAACTGGCTGACCAGCGCGTCGATCCGCTCCAGCATGGCGTTGATCGACTGGCCCAGCCGATCGAAGGCGTCGCCGCTGCCGTCGGTCGCGACCCGGCGATGGAAGGCGCCGACGGCGACCGCATTGGCAGTGTCGGCGATCGCGGAAATCTGGCGCGTCAGTACCCGGCCGAGCAGGATCGCGATGATGAGGGTGAGCAGCAAGCTCATCAGGAAGGCGATGGTCAGCGCCTCCTCATAGATGCGGGTCAGTTGCAGGCTGTGGGACGTGACGATGCCGGCGAGCAGGCGGCCGCCATCGGGCAGGCGGGATGTGCTGACGCCGATCGGCTCGGGCTGTTCGCCGCCGATGCGGTACAGCTCGATCGTGCGCCAGGGGGTATTGTCGGGAATTGTCGTCGGCCAGGCGCCCAGATTGCCCGCGACAATCCGCCCCTGCGCATCGGTCAGCAACAGAACGATGCGCTCGCTGCGCACCGTGGGCAGGCGCCGTTCGATATCCTGGCGCAGCCCGGCCGCCCCGCGCTCCCGCGCGATCCGCAACAATTCGTCGCGCAGGTCATGGACGGCATCGCGGTCGGCGGCGACGACGGTGCGCTGGCTCGCCTGCTGCACGAACAGCAGCACGCCGCCGGTCACCAGGAACTGGCAGAGGAAGGCGAGCCCGACGAAGCGGCCGATGGTCGACCGGGCAAAGCCGCGCCAGCCGGTCGCTGCTCCAGCCGGCACCTTCGCCTCAGCCATCGAGGCCCAGGCGATAGCCCATGCCGCGCACCGTATGCAGCAGCGGCCGGTCCGATCCATCGTCCAGCTTGCGGCGCAGGCGGCTGATATGCACGTCGATCACATTGGTGCCGGGGTCGAAATGATAGTCCCACACGCCCTCCAGCAACATGGTGCGGGTGACGACCTGGTCGGGGTGGCGCAGGAAGAATTCGAGCAGGCGAAATTCGCGCGGTTGCAGGTCGATCGCCTTGCCGGCGCGCTTCACCCGGCGGGCAAGCAGGTCCATGTCGAGATCGTCATAGCGCAGGCTGGTGACGACCGCGGCATTGCCGCCGGCCTTGCGCAACAGCAACTGCACGCGCGCGAGTAGTTCGGCAAAGGCGAAGGGCTTGGTCAGATAATCGTCGGAGCCGCTGGTGAGCCCCTCGACCCGGTCCTCGGGCGTCCCGAGCGCGGAGAGGAAGATGACCGGGGTTTCGATGCTGGCGGCACGCAGCGCCTTCAGCATCGCCATGCCGTCCATCGCCGGCATCATCCGGTCGAGGATGATCGCGCCATAGCTGCCGTCGCTGGCGAGGAACAGGCCGTCGCGGCCATTGTCGGCCTGATCGACGGTAAAGCCCGCCTCGGTCATGCCCTTGACGATATAGGCGGCGGTGGCGGCATCATCCTCCACCACCAGAATCTTGTGGCTCATGCGCGCGGCCCCCTAATCTGGCGAACGGTCGAGCGCCACCATGCGGACGGCATCCTGATGCCGCAAGCCCAATATGAGATGGGCGTTGCCATGCTGGCTGAGATAGGCATTGGCCTGGTCCAGCGAGGCGATTGGCGTGCTGTCGATACGGATGAGGTCGTCGCCCACGGCGATGCCGGCGCGGGCCGCCGGGCCGCTCGATTCCATGCTGGTGACGACAAGGCCGGTGCCGGCCGGCTCGGCATTTTCCAGCGTCAATCCGGGCAGCAATTGGGCACTCGCGCCCGACACGCTGCCATGATCCTCCGCATCGCGGCGGACATGCAGGAAGAAGGCGCCGCTCATCAACGCCGCACACAGCGCCAGGCCGATCAGCAGGCGGCTGGTTGCGGTCTTGTCTATGCGCGGGGCCTCCATGTTCCTGGCCATGTCCTGAGCTGTCTTTGCGGGTAGAATGGGCGAGGCGGGGTTGCGTGTCATGTTACACTTTGTTCATGCCGGGGACCGCTGCAGCGGGTGTGACCGAGACGCGGCCCGACCGTTCCAGCTTGCCCCATCCCACGACCCAGCCGCCAATGGCCGATGCGATGGCGCGGACGACGACCCAATACATGATCTGGCGATAGACGAAGCGCTGGGCGACCAGCAGATGGGCGGGGTAGCGCACCTTGTTGCCGTCCAGCCGATAAGCCATCCAGCCGCAGGCGATGTCGATGCCGGTGAACACCAGCCAATAGAGCGCCATGGTCGCAACGTCGCCGCTGGTCTGGGCCCAGCCATGCTGCTGCACGCGCAGGATCGTCCCGGCGATCGACAGCAGCAGCGCCAGATCGATCAGCGGCGAGATGGCGGCAAAGACGATCTGGAACAGCCAGGCCTGCGGCATGCCGACCAGCGCGAGGCCAGTGGGCTTGCGGCTGCGCAGGATGGCGGCGTGCTTCCACAGACATTGCAGCGTGCCGAAGGCCCAGCGATAGCGCTGCTTCGACAGCGCCTTGAAGCTTTCGGGTGCCTCGGTCCAGGCAATCGCCTCGGGATCGAAGGTGACGCGCCAGCCGGCGCGCTGGATCGCGATGGTCAGATCCTGATCCTCGGCAAGCGTGTCTTCGGGATAGCCGCCCACGGCATCCAGCGCCGCCCGGCGCCAGGCACCGACGGCGCCGGGCACCACCGTCATGGCGTCGAAGCCGGCGAGCGCGCGCCGCTCCAGATTCTGCGCAGTAATATATTCCAGCGCCTGCCAGCGGGTGACGAGATTGACCCGGTTGCCGACACGGGCGTCACCCGCCACCGCGCCGATGGCGGGATCGGCGAACCAGCGCGCCAGCCGCGCGATCGTCAGCGGCTCGAACTGGGTGTCGGCGTCGAGCGCGATCAATATCTCGCCGGTGGCTTCGGTCAGGGCGCGGTTGAGCGCCGCCGCCTTGCCGCCATTCTGCAAGGTCAGCAGGGTGACGCGCGGATCGTCGGCAAAGGCGCGGGCGACGATGGCGCTGGTTTCGTCCTTCGACCCGTCGTCGGCGACGATCAACTGCAATGCGGGATAGTCGCTGGCCAGCACGCGGCGCACCGACGCCTCGATCACCCGCGCCTCATTATAGGCGGGAATGATGACCGAGACGGTTGGCTGATAGACGGGCGGAGCCGGGCGGTCGCGGCGGGTCTGGAACCAGGCGAGGAAGGTCATCAGCAGCGCGCGGGCAATGCCGAGCGAGATGGCGACATAGAATATCCAGCCGAGCAGGGCCGAGATGAGGGCGAGCGTGATGAACATGCCGACATCGACGCGCACGGCGGTCAGGTCGCCGGCACGGACCGGCGGCATCGCCGCTTCGCGCGACAGGCCGGCAAGACGCGACACCGGCACGAAGCGATAGCCTTCCTTCTGCAGGGTCGTGATGATCTGCGGCAGGGCCGCGACCGTCTGCGACCGTTCGCCGCCACCGTCGTGCAGCAGGATGATATTCCCGGACCGCTCGGTATCGGCGGCATGGACCTGATCGATCACCTGGTGAACGATCGTATCGGTGCCCGGCCGCTGCCAGTCATTGGGATCGACGTGCAGGCCGACGACCGTATAGCCCGCCTTCTGCGCTGCCAGTGCCGGACCCAGTTCGTCCGCCGTGGTCGGTTCGGCGTCGCCGAAATAGGGCGCGCGGAACAGCTTCATGCTGCGCCCGGTATAGGCCTGGACCAGCCGCTGGGTGGCGTTGAGTTCGAGGCGGGTGCTCTCGTCCGACCAGGTGGCAAGGTTGGGATGGCTGTAGCTATGGTTGCCGATCTCGTCGCCGTCGGCGACGATCCGCTGCAACAGGCCGGGATGCTCAAGTGCATTTTCGCCGATGACGAAGAAGGTGCCGGGCACATGATGCTGTTCCAGCACCGACGGGATTTTCGGCGTCCAGGTCGCGTCCGGGCCATCGTCGAAGGTCAGCGCCAGCATCTTGGGCTGGGCGCCGCCGGTCCGCCGCACCTGATAGGGGGTGGGCAGGACATGATAGGTTTCGCGCAAGATCGTCCCCTGCGGGCCGAAGGCGATCGAGCGGCTGCCATCGGTCGGCGTTGCGGTGATGCGCAATATCTCGCCCGATCCCTCGACATCGGTGTCGAGCTTGCTCGCGACCTGACGCAGGTCGGGCCGGCTGCCGTTGCGGAAGGCGGTGAGATCGGACCAGATGCCCGGATCCTCGCTGCCCAGCCGCCACAGCGCCACGCCCTGGATGCCGAGGCGACGGAGCGCCTGCAACTCGTTCCAGCTGGCGGCGGCATCGAGCATCCAGACCTGATGGCGATGGCCGTCATCATCATAGGCGAAGCCGGCATTGCCGCTGGCGGGATCGAAGCTGACCGGGGCGTCGCTGTCATGGGCGGCGAGCCAGGCCTCGTCGAGCGACAGGGCGTCGGCGCCGCCATCATGCCAGTCATAGGCATAGCTGCCGAGCGCGACGATGATGCGATCGCGGCCGACGCGGCGGCTGGCATCCTCGACCGCGCGGGCGAACCAGTCCTGCGCCGCGATCGGGCCGGGCGTGCCGCCCTGCCAATGCTGGTCATAGGCCATGAAGATGACATGGTCGGCGACCTGGCCGAGGCGGGCGAGCGGCCATTCCTCGCCAGCCGGGGCGGTGACGGCCAGCTTGGCGCGGGCGGGCAGGTCGCTGCGCAGCTGACGCAGGAAATGGAGATAGGCGGGCAGCGCGCCGGACGGCAGCGATTCAAAGTCCATCACCAGTCCGGCATCATGATGTGCCGCGACCGAGGCGGCGAGCCGCTGGGCGAGCTGGCGGCTGGCGGCCGGATTGGCGAGCAGACGGGCGGTGCCGGCGCCGTTCCAGCCATGGGCATCCAGATTCTGGACCATCGGCAGCAGCTTGGGCGGTCGGCCCATGCTCGCGATCATCTGGTCGAGGCGCGGGTCGGCATGGAAACGGGGCGCGGGATCGCTGCCGGGCACGGTCACCAACGCGGGCACGACCCAGTCGAGCTGGCCGACATGACGGCGCAGCGAGGCGATGCTGCTTTCTTCATCGGGGACATAGAAGCCGACATTGAGCGGGCGGGCCTGTGCGACATGGCCGGGCCAGCGCGGCAGCCATTTGGACAGGTCATGGCGCAGCCGCGACATGCCGGTCAGATGCGCGGCGCGTGGCTGGGGTAAAGGCAGCGCCAGATCGCCTTCCGACGGGACGGCGATCAGCGTCGTCGCAAAGGCGATGGTGGCGGCGATGATGGCGCACAGCAGGGCGGCGAGGGCACGCCGCGCCCAGATGCCGCGCCGGCCGGTGGGATCGAAGAAAATTGGTCTGGTCATGGCCTGTGGTCCGCGCGTCGCTACTCCTCTGCGACGATGACGCGGCAATAGGCCGGCCCGGCTTCCCGCCGGATGATCCCATCATGAAATCTTGGTCATGAACCTTATCGCGCGGTCCAGCGATCAGCGAGGCGCACCGGCTTCCACAGGTCGGGGCCCATCAACAGCAGCGCCATCCCGCCGCTGGCACAAAGAAAGGCCAGCGCGGCGAGCGACAATTGGCCGATGGTGACCGCTGGATGGCCATGGGCGAGCGCAGCCAAGGCGCGCCCTTCGGGCCAGAGCGTGGCCAGCAAGGCGAGGCCGAGCAGGCGCAGGCCGATCTTCAAGGTCCAGCGGGGACGCCAATTATGCATCACGTGCCGCCTCCGTTGCGGCGGCATCGCAATTAAGCGGACGGGCATAGGGATGCGAGACAGGGAACCGGCAGATTGCGTAGGGATTTCATAGCATTTGAAGCTGATGCAGGCCGTCCGGGCTGGAATCATATGCGAATCCTATGCCGAGGAGGGCAGACCCCTATGGTTTTCAAATGGCCTTTCATGGCATGGCGGCCCGATAGAAAGACGAAGGGCACGCATAGATGACTGAACAGGGGGATCCGGCCGCAGGCCAGGATCGCACGCCGCACGGCCGACCGGCTGCGCTTGCGCTCGGTGCGCTGGGCGTGGTGTTCGGCGACATCGGCACCTCGCCGCTCTATGCGCTCAAGGAAAGCTTCGTCGGCCATCACCCGCTGGCGGTCGATCCGCTGCATATCTATGGCGTCCTCTCGCTGATCTTCTGGACGATGACGCTGATCGTCACCGTCAAATATGTGTTCATCGTCATGCGCGCCGACAATGATGGCGAAGGCGGCAGCATGGCGCTGCTGGCGCTGATCGGCCGGCGGCTGGGCGAGACCCGCTGGACCCCGGCGATCGCGATGCTGGGGGTGCTGGCGACCGCGCTCTTCTATGGCGACGCGATCATCACACCGGCCATTTCGGTGCTGTCGGCGGTCGAGGGCCTGACCATCGTGCAGGCGAGCCTGGCGGATATGGTGCTGCCGATCGCGATCCTGATCCTGATCGCACTATTCCTGATCCAGCGCTTCGGCACGGCGATGGTCGGCATGGCCTTTGGCCCGATCATGGCGATCTATTTCATCACGCTCGCCGCGCTCGGTATCGTCAATGTCATGCAGCACCCCGAAATCATCGGCATCGTCAATCCGCTCTGGGCGATCCGCTTCTTCGCGATCGACCCCAAGCTCGCCTTCCTGGCGCTCGGCTCGGTCGTGCTGGCGGTGACGGGGGCGGAGGCGCTCTATGCCGATATGGGCCATTTCGGGCGCAAGGCGATCAGCATCGCCTGGCTCTATGCCGCCTTCCCCTGCCTGATGCTCAACTATCTGGGGCAGGGGGCGTTGCTGCTCGACAATCCGGCGGCGGCACAGAATCCATTCTTCCTGATGGCGCCGGACTGGGCGCGTCTGCCGCTGGTGATCCTGGCCACCATGGCGACGATCATCGCCAGCCAGGCGGTGATCTCCGGGGCCTTCTCCGTCACGCAGCAGGCGGTGCAGCTGGGCTTCCTGCCACGCCTGCGCATCCTGCACACCAGCGCCTCGGCCGCCGGCCAAATCTATGTGCCGCTGATCAACTGGCTGCTGCTGATCTTCGTCATCCTGCTGGTGCTGGGCTTTGGCAACAGCAGCAACCTGGCGGCCGCCTATGGCATCGCAGTGACCGGCACGATGGTCATCACCGCCTGCATGCTGGGCGTGCTGACCTTCAGCGTATGGCGCTGGCCACTGCCGGCGGCGGCGGGCGTCACCGGCTTGTTCCTGATCATCGACGGCGCCTATTTCGCGTCGAACGTGACCAAGATCCCCGATGGCGGATGGTTCCCGCTGCTGGTCGCGGCGGTGGTCTTCACCGTGCTGACCACCTGGGCGACCGGGCGGCGGATCATGCGCCATTATCTGCGCGAAGGGGCGATGGAGCTGGACCTGTTCGTGCGATCGACGCTGGCCTCGCTCAAGCGCGTGCCGGGGACGGCGATCTTCCTCTCCTCCACCACCGACGGCGTGCCGCCAGCGCTGCTGCACAATGTGAAGCATAACAAGGTGCTGCACGAACGGGTCATCATCCTGACCGTGCGCACCCAGGGCGTGCCGTATTTGCCGCTGCAGGGGCGCACGACGGTGGAGGATCATGGATCGGGCTTTTACCGGCTTATCCTGCGTCACGGCTTCATGGAGGATGTGGATATTCCAGCGGCGATGAAGTCGGTCCACGACTGTGGTGGACCGATCAGCGTCAAGGACACCAGCTATTTCCTCAGCCGCCAGACGCTGATCCCGTCGGAACGGCCGGGCATGGCGATGTGGCGCGAAAAGCTGTTCGCCTGGATGATCCGCAATGCCGAAAGCCCGATGGCCTTCTTCAACCTGCCGACCAACCGCGTGGTCGAGCTTGGGTCGCAGATCGAGATCTAAGGCTTTCCTCGTTGCCGTCATCCTGACGAAAGTCAGGATCCATTCGGCGCTACGGCTGTGAGGAAGCTCTGAATGGATCCCGGATCAAGTCCGGGATGACGATCGGAGAGAAGTCAGTCTGCACCCTGTTTCAGGCGGTAGCCGATCCCCAGTTCATTGCTGATGATCTGGGGCCGCTGCGGGTCGGCCTCCAGCTTCTGGCGCAGGCCGCGCACCAGCACGCGCAGATATTCGACATGATGGGCATGTTCGTTGGGCCAGACATGGTCCATGATCTGCTTGTGGGTGATGACCCGGCCGGGAAAGCGCGCCAGCTGCTCCAGCACGCCATATTCCTTGGGCGTAAGATGCACTTCGACTCCGCCCTTCGTGACGATATGGGCGACCAGGTCGATCGTCAGGTCGCCGGCCGTCACCTTGGTCGATCCGCCATCGCGCGTCATCCTATTGCGCAGCGCCACCCGCACGCGGGCAAGCAGTTCGTCGGTGTCGAACGGCTTGGTCAGATAATCGTCGGCGCCCAGGTCCAGCGCGGCGACCTTCTCGTCGGTGGCGTCGCGCGCCGACACGATGATCAGCGTCGTGTCGCTTTCCTTCTTGATGATCGGCACCAGCTCCAGCCCGTCGCGATCGGGCAGGCCCAGGTCCAGCAGGGTGATGTCGGGCCGCTCGCTGCGCAGCTTGTCCAGCGCCTCGCGCGCGGTCTGCGCCTCGATCGTGGCATAATCGGCGCGGGCGAGGGCGGCCTGGATCAGCCGGCGGATCTGCGGTTCGTCGTCGACGATCAGCAGGCTGTGGCGCGGCTTCATGCGATGTCCTTTTCCATGATATCGGTGAGGATGAGGGATTGGGGAATGTGCAGGGTGAAGCAGGCGCCGGGCGGGGCGGCAACGGTGCGCGCCGATACGCTGAGCCCCATCGCCTCGGCAAAGGCCTTGACGATGGCGAGGCCAAGGCCGGTGCCGGTCTTCGACCGATCCGATCCTTCCAACCGGGTGAAGGTGTCGAACACCCGCGCCTCCATGCCGGCCGGGATGCCCGGCCCCTGGTCGATCACCGACAGGCTGATGGCGTCGGGCTCGCGCAGGCTGCGCACGGTCACGGGTGTGCCGGGATCGCCATAGCGGCCGGCATTGTCGAGCAGGTTGATGAGGATATGGTGCAGCAGCACCGGGTCGACCCGGACCAGCGGGATGTCGGGTGGGATCTGCACGTCGAGCTGGCGATCGGCCAGCGCGCTGCGGCTGTCATGGGCGGCGCTGGCGACCGCATCGAACAGGTCGGTCGCCTCCGCCCGCATCGGCAGTGCGCCGGCCTCCACCCGCGCCATGTCGAGTAGATTGGCGACGAAGCGGGACAGGCGCTGGGCCTCGCCATCCAGCGTATCGATCAGTTCGGGCGAGGGGTGGGTGCGCATCTCGCGCGTCGCCGAGATAATGGTGGTGAGCGGCGTGCGCAGATCATGGCTGACCGAGGAAAGCAGGGCGGAGCGCAGCCGGTCCCGCTCGCGAATCTGTCCGGCTTCCAGCATCGCCTCCTCCAGCGCCATGCGGTCGAGCGCGATCGCGGCCTGGTCGATCAGGCTCATCAGCAGCGGGAACTGATCGGATCGGACCGGTTCGCCGGCATCCTCGCGGGCCAGGCCGATCACGGCCAGCACCGCGTCCTTGGCCGTCACCGGCAGGAACAGCCAGTCCGACGCGGTGAGGGTGGAGGAGCCGCGCCCGGCCGGCTCGCCATGCTCCATTGCCCAGCGGGCGGCGGCGCGCTCGATCTCGTCCAGCCGGTCCTCGGGCGGATAGGCGGCGCGCAATTGCGGCCCTTCATCCGACGGGATCATCAGCACGGCTCGCACGTCGAACAGCCGGGCGATCTCGGCGCAGATGGCGTGGCGGATTTCCTCCAGGCTGGGGGAGGCGGTCAGCTGGCGCGAGAAGCCGGCCAGCGTTGCATTCTGCCGCGCACTGAATTGGGCCAGCACCGACTGGGCATGCATCCGCGCGGCAAACTGGCTGGTCACCACCGCCACGCCCAGGAAGACGAGGATGGAGATGACATTTTCCGGATTGCTGACGGTCAGCGTGCCGGTCGGCGGCAGGAAGAAGAAATTATAGGCAAGGCTGGAGGCCAGGCCGGTGGCAAGACCCGTGCGCAGGCCATGGCTGGCCGCCGCGAACATCACCGGCACCAGATAGAGAAGGGCGATGTTGCCGAGGTCGATCACCTCCAGCATCAGCCGGCCGAGCAGGGTCATGCCGATCACCGCCAGCATCGACCAGACATAGCCGATCGGGTCGCCCCAATGGCCGCTGCTGGCGGCGCGCGGGCGCGGCGCGCTTTCCTCGCCGGGCATGACATGGACGGCGACCGGGCCGATGTCGCGCACCAGCCGGTCGACCACCGACCCATGGCGCAATTCGAACCACCAACTGCGCGCCGACTTGCCGATCACGATCTGGGTAGCGCGCGCGTCGGCGGCGAAACCGCGCAGACCGTCGGCGACGCTGGGGGCGGGGATGGAGGCGGTTTCGGCGCCCAGGCGGGAGGCGAGGGCAAGCGTATCGGCCAGACGCTGCCGGTCCTCGTCCGACAGCTGCGGCCCACGCGGGGTTTCGATATGGATGGCGGTCCAGGGCGCGCGCAGCGCATCGGCCAGCCGCTTGGCGGAACGGACCAGACCGGCGGCGCTCGGCTGTTCGCTCACCGCCACGATCACCCGCTCGCCGGCGGCGAAGCTGCCCGCCAGCGCATGGGCGCGGACATAATCGAGCATCTGGGCATCGACCGCCTGGGCGGCGCGGCGCAGCGCCAGTTCGCGCAGGGCGGTCAGGTTCGACTTGGAAAAGAAATGGTTGAGGGCGCGGCTGGCTTCCTGCGGGATATAGACCTTGCCGTCCTTCAGCCGCTCGATCAGCTCGTCGGGCGGAATGTCCACCACTTCGATCTCGGCATGTTCCAGGATCGAATCGGGCACCGTTTCCCGCACGCGGACGCGGGTGAAGGAGGCGACGACGTCGTTGAGGCTTTCGACATGCTGGATGTTGATCGTCGAATAGACGTCGATGCCGGCGCCCAGCAATTCCTCGACATCCTGATAGCGTTTGGGGTGGCGGCTGCCCGGCGCATTGCTGTGCGCGAGTTCATCGACCAGCGCCAGCTGCGGATGGCGCGCCAGGATCGCGTCGATATCCATCTCGCCCAGGCTGTGGCCCTGATGGTCGACGGTGCGGCGGGGGATGATCTCATGACCATGGACCAGCGCTTCGGTCTCACGCCGGCCATGGGTCTCCACCACGCCGACGACGACATCGACGCCTGCCTCGCGCCGCTGCCGTCCTTCGGTCAGCATCTCCCATGTCTTGCCCACCCCCGGCGCGGCGCCGAGAAAGACCTTCAGGCGGCCACGGCCTTCCTGCGCAGCTGCGCGCAGGAAGGCTTCTGGATCAGGGCGATGCTGTTCGTTCACTTGGTCCGTTTAGCTTCAATTGCATCCAGCCGTCGATTGAGATCGAACAGATTGACGCGGGGTTCGCCGATGAAGCCCAGCAGGGGCTGCTCGATGCTCTGTTCTACCAGGCTGCGGACGCGCGCCGCATCGATCCCGCGCGCAGCGGCGACGCGATCGACCTGATAAAAAGCTGCCTCGGGGCTGATATGGGGGTCAAGCCCCGAGGCAGAGGTGGTCACCAGATCGGACGGAACAAAACGACCAGGTGTAGCAGCTTGAAGAGTCTCGACGTCGGTCTTGACGCGGTCGGCCAGCGCCTGGCTGGTCGGACCATAGTTGGAGCCGGAGGAGGCAAGGCCGTCATAGCCCTTGCCCGCCGCCGACGGACGGCTGTGGAAATAGATGTCCGAGGTGAAGGCCTGACCAATGATGGTCGAACCGACGACCTTGCCCTGATCCTCGACCAGGCTGCCATTGGCCTGGGACGGGAACACCGCCTGGCCGATGCCGGTCAGCGCCAGCGGATAGGCAATGCCCAGCAGCAGGGCGAAGAGCAGCGTCATGGTCAGGGCCGGACGCAAAGCGGATTTGAAATCGGTAAACATGGATTTGTCCTTCCTCAGGCGAGGCCAAGGCCGTTGACGGCAAGGTCGATCAGCTTGATCCCGGCGAACGGCGCGATCAGGCCACCCAGGCCATAGATTGCGAGGTTGCGGGCCAGCAGCGGACCGGCGCCGATCGGGCGATAGGTCACGCCCTTGAGCGCCAGCGGCACCAGACAGGGAATGATCAGCGCGTTGAAGATGATCGCCGACAGGATCGCGCTTTCCGGCGTGGCCAGCCCCATGACGTTGAGGATGCCAAGGCCCGGATAGAGCGCCACGAACATGGCCGGGATGATCGCGAAATATTTGGCCACGTCATTGGCGACCGAGAAGGTCGTGAGCGCGCCGCGCGTCATCAGCAACTGCTTGCCCAGACCCACTACCTCGATCAGCTTGGTCGGATCGCTGTCCAGGTCGACCATGTTGCCGGCTTCGCGGGCAGCCTGGGTGCCGGTGTTCATGGCGACGCCGACATCGGCCTGCGCCAGGGCAGGGGCGTCGTTGGTGCCGTCGCCGCACATCGCGACCAGGCGGCCGCCCTGCTGTTCCTTGCGGATCAGGGCCAGCTTGTCCTCCGGCGTTGCCTGCGCCAGGAAGTCGTCGACCCCGGCCTCGGCCGCGATGCTGGCGGCGGTCAGCGGGTTGTCGCCGGTGATCATCACAGTGCGGATGCCCATCTGGCGCAGTTCGCCGAACCGTTCCCGGATGCCGGCCTTGACGATGTCCTTGAGGAAGATCGCGCCCAGCAGCTTGCCGTCCTTGGCCACCGCCAGCGGGGTGCCGCCGGCACGGGCGATCTCGTCGGTGATGCGGCGCAGTTCGTTGGCGACCGGGGTGGAACCCAGGCCCGGATTGGCCTTCAGCACCGAATCCACCGCCCCCTTCTGGATCGTCGATCCATCGATGGTGACGCCGGAAATCCGGGTCTGGGCGGTGAAGGGAATGATCTCCGCATTGGCGGGCAGCGCGTCTACCGACTGGTTGAAGCCTTCGCGGGCCAGCAGCACGATCGAACGGCCCTCGGGCGTCTCGTCCGCCAGGCTGGCGAGCAGCGCGGCTTGTGCGAGCTGGGCCGGGGTGGCACCGCCGACCGGACGGAATTCGGTCGCCTGACGATCACCCACGGTGATGGTGCCGGTCTTGTCCAGCAGCAGCACGTCGATGTCGCCCGCCGCCTCTACCGCGCGGCCCGACTTGGCGAGCACATTGAAGCGCACCAGACGGTCCATGCCGGCAATGCCGATCGCCGACAGAAGGGCGGCGATGGTGGTCGGGATCAGGGTGATCAGCAGCGCCGCAAGGATCGCCACCGGAATGGCGCCGCCGGCATAGCTGGCGAAGCTGGGGATGGTGCCGACCGCGATCAGGAAGATGATGGTCAGGCCGACCAGCAACAGGGTGAGGGCGATCTCGTTCGGCGTCTTCTGCCGCTCCGCACCCTCGACCAGCGCGATCATGCGATCGAGAAAGCCTTGGCCGGGATTGACGGTGACGCGGACGCGGATCTCGTCGGAAATGACGCGGGTGCCCGCCGTCACGGCCGAACGGTCGCCGCCCGCCTCGCGGATCACCGGCGCGGATTCGCCGGTAATGGCCGCTTCGTTGACGGAGGCGACGCCGGACACGACCTCGCCATCGGACGGGATCAGGTCGCCGGTCTGGACCAGCACCACGTCGCCCAGCTTCAGCGCGCTGGCGGCGACATTTTCATAGCTTTCGCCATGGCCCTTCAGCCGCTTGGCGGTCAGTTCCGCCTTGGTGGCGCGCAGCGAGGCGGCCTGCGCCTTGCCACGGCCTTCTGCCAGCGCCTCGGCAAAGGTGCCGAAGAGGACCGTGAGCCAGAGCCAGATCACCAGCTGCAGCTTGAAGCCGACGGCCAGGCTGTCCTGCCCGACAAGGAGCAGGACGGTCAGCAGGACCGCGACGATCGCGGTGGTGAACATCACCGGGTTGCGGATCAGTTCCTTGGGATTGAGTTTGCGGAAGGCGTCTCGACAAGCCGGGACGATCAGGTCCGCCGTGAAGAGCGATTTTTGTTCGGATTTGTTGGAGGATCGGGCCATGTGCATGGATCCTTAGAAAAGCTGGCCACGGATCATCGCGAGATGATCGGCGATGGGGCCAAGGGCGAGGCTGGGCAGGAAGGTCAGGCCGCCAACGATCAGCACGATGCCGACCAGCAGACCGGTCCACAGCGCCCCAGTGGTGGGGAAGCTGCCGGCGGTTTCGGGCGTATATTTCTTCGCGGCCAGGCTGCCTGCGATGGCCAGCATGGGAATGATGATGAAGAAGCGGCCGATCCACATCGCGACGCCCAGCATCCCGTTATAGAAGGGGCTGTTGGCCGACAGGCCGGCAAAGGCCGAGCCATTGTTGCCGACGGCGCTGGTGAAGGCGTAGAGGATCTCGCTGAAGCCATGCGGTCCCTTGTTGAGCGGCCCGGCCAGGCCCGCGTCGGTGACGCTGGCGATGGCGGTGAAGCCCAGGATGATGAGCGGCAGCACGGCAATGGCGAGCACGGCCAGCTTGACTTCGCGGCTCTCGATCTTCTTGCCGACATATTCCGGCGTGCGGCCGACCATCAGGCCCGCGACGAACACGGCCAGGATGGCGAACAGCAGGAAGCCGTAGATGCCTGCGCCGACGCCGCCGATCACGACTTCGCCCAACTGGATGTTGAACAGCGGGATCATGCCGCCCAGTGCGGTGAAGCTGTCATGCATGGCGTTGACCGCGCCGCAGCTTGCCGCCGTGGTGACGACCGAGAACAGGGCGGAGGCGGCGATGCCGAAGCGGACTTCCTTGCCCTCCATATTGCCACCGGCGACGCCCAGATTGTGGAGCACCGGATTGCCGGCCGCTTCCTGCCAATAGGTGACGGTGACGCCGGCGAGGAAGATCACCAGCATGGCGGCGAGGATGGCCCAGCCCTGGCGTGGATTGCCAACGGCCTTGCCGAAGGTCCAGGTCAGGCCAAAGCCGATCACGAAGATCGACAGCATCTGCACAAGATTGGTGAGCGCGGTCGGATTCTCGAAGGGATGGGCGCTGTTGGCGTTGAAGAAGCCGCCACCATTGGTGCCCAGCATCTTGATCGCTTCCTGGCTGGCGACGGGGCCAAGCGCCAGGGTCTGCTTCACGCCTTCCAGCGTGGTCACGTCGACCGACCCGGCCAGCGTCTGCGGCACGCCGCTCGCGATCAGGAACAGGGCATAGACGATGCAGATCGGCAGCAGCAGATAGAGGGTCACGCGGGTGACGTCGGCCCAGAAATTGCCGATCGTCGCTGCGCTGCGCCGCGCAAAGCCGCGGAACAGGGCGAAGGCCAGGGCAATGCCGGTGGCGGCCGACAGGAAATTGTGGATGGAGAGGCCCAGCATTTGGGCCAGGTTCGACATGGTCGACTCGCCCGAATAGCTTTGCCAGTTGGTGTTGGTGGTGAAGCTGATCGCCGTATTGAAGGCGAGGTCGCTGCTGGTGCCGGCAAAGCCCTGAGGATTGAGCGGCAGCAGCCCCTGCAGACGCAGCACCGCATAGGTGAAGAGCAGCAGCGCGACGTTGAAGAGCAGCATGTGAACCGCGTAGCGGCGCCAGCTCTGCTCGGCGTCGGGATCGATCCCCGACAATTTGTAGAAGCCCCGCTCGACCGGGCCGAATACGGCATGAAGCGGGGTGCGGCGGCCCTCATAAAGGGCGAACAGCCACAGGCCCATCGGTTTGGTGAGCGCCAGCAAGATGCCGACAAAGGCTGCGATCAGCAGCCATCCCTGGAAGGTCATGTGCGGCCCCCCTTAAAAGCGTTCAGGCCGTGCGAGCACGGCAACGAGATAGACGAGAAGCCCGGCGGCGGTGATCGCCGCGAGCCAGAGGTCGATGGTCATGGCATCCCTCCTTCAGGCGTCGCCGCACAGCCGGACATAGCCAAGGCTAGCCGCCGTGAGCGCCAGGATGATGCCGATCCACAAGAGATCCTGCATGGGGGTAACTCCCGCATCACGCCCGCCGCGGGAGGCGGACCGGGTCGTTAGCGAGCGCCCGATTAGGCCCCTCTTCCGTTTGAATGCGAGACGCGGGCCGGGGCGGCTGCATAGTATTTGCGTATGATTTTCCGAAGGGGCCGGGACGGATAGCTTTTCTACCGCGACGGCCAGCATTGCTTGGGGGACGATTCTCTATACCATCGGTAGATAAGCCGCCCGAGTCGGCAGAGAGGACGCATATATGGCCTATCAGGATCAGGACGGACCGTTGACGCGCCTGCGCGAACGGCTGGCGCAGGCCCTTTTCAGGGAACCTGCCGTCGTGCTGTTCGAGCGCGATGCCGATGACCGTAATGCTCCGGGGTCGCGTGTCGACCGCGAACGCCAGCCACAGGATGCCTGCGCCTGATCGGGGAAACCCTGTGTTTCCAGGGCGAAAGTCCAACGCCTCTTCGCAGCGGCGGAACATCCGCTAGATAGATTTCCAACAGCATGGCGCGCCGATCGCGTCATCGCCTTGAAGGAGATCCAGATGGCCACCAGCCCGCGCGAAGTTACCCGTCCCGTCGATCCGCTGATCCTGGAGCGCTGGTCGCCCCGCGCCTTTGACGGCTCCGCCATTCCCCAGGCCGATATCGACACGCTGTTCGATGCCGCCCGCTGGGCGCCTTCGGCCTTCAACTACCAGCCCTGGCGCTTCCTCTATGCCCATCGCGACAGTGCCGACTGGGCGCGCTTCCTCGACCTGCTCTTTCCGTTCAATCAGGGCTGGGTCCAGCATGCCGGGGCGCTGGTCTTCGTCATTTCCGACACGCTGATGGCCGCGCCGGGATCGGAAGATTACAAGCCTTCGCACAGCCATAGTTTCGATGCCGGCGCCGCCTGGGCGACGCTGGCGCTGCAGGCGACGCGGCTTGGCTATCATACCCATGCGATGACCGGCGTCGATTTCGACAAGGCCCGCACCGAACTGGCCGTGCCGGAGCGTTTCCGGATCGAGGCGGCGATCGCGATCGGGCGGCAGGGCGACAAGGCCAGCCTGCCCGAAGCGCTGCAGGCACGCGAGGCGCCGAGCGGCCGGCATGAGATCGAGACATTCGCCCATCAGGGCAACTTCATCGTCTGACAAAAAGGGCGGCGTTTTGGAAGACGCCGCCCTTTCCGTATCAGGTCGTGGTCCAGCCGCCGCCCAGGGCGCGGAACAGGTCCACCTGGGCAAAGGCGACCGAGCGGTTGGCGGTCGCCAGGTCCGCGTCGGCCGAAGCCTGGGTGCGCAACGCATCCAGCACGGTCAGGAAGTCGATCTGCCCTTCGCGCTGGCGCGCCAGGCTGATCCGTGCAGCCCGTGCCGCCTCGTCCCGCGCCGATTGCAACGTCGCCCGCCGCTCCAGCGCATTGGCGTAGCTGGACAGCGCCGTCTCGGTTTCCTCCAGCGCCTGCAGCACCGTGCCGTCAAAGGCGGCGAGCGACGCGTCGCCATCCGCCCTGGCCGCCGCGATCTTCGCCCGGTTGGCTTCCTGATTGGGGAAGGCCCAGCTGATCAGTGGCCCCAGCAGGAAGTTGAGCGGTCCGGCGCCAAACAGATTGCCGCCGCCAATCGCGGTGGTGCCAATCGATCCGCCCAGGGTGATGCGCGGATAGAGATCGGCGGTGGCCACGCCGACGCGCGCCGTGTCGGCCGCCAGCCGTCGTTCGGCCGCGCGCACGTCCGGCCGCCGTGCCAGCAGCGCCTGGCCGTCGCCGACGGGGATGGGCTGTGTCACATTCGGTGTCACGGTCGCGTTCTGGACAGACGCGGGCAGTTCCTGCGGCGTCCGCCCGGTCAGCGTCGCCAACCGGAATAATGCGGCATTGCGATCCGCGACCAGATTGGGGATCAGCGCCTGCTGCTGTTCGCGCAGGGTGGTGACCCGGATCACGTCCAGCCGGTCGGACCGGCCGGCGTCGAAGCGGGCGCTGGTGATGCGGATCGACTTGTCGAGCAGGTCGACCGTCTCCTTCGCGACGGCCAGCCGCTGGGCCGAGGCGGTGGCGTCGACATAGGCGCGCACCGTATCGGCGACGACGGCAACGCGGACGGCATCGGCATCGGCCTGGGCCGCGCCGACATCGCCGCGCGCGGCCTCTATGCTGCGCTTCACCCGGCCGAACAGGTCGACCTCATAGGCGACGTCCAGCCCCATATCGACGGTCCAGTTTTCCCGGTCCATGCCGGGCAGGGTCTGGGCCTGCGACACCCGGCCATAGGTTGGAGAGCCGCTGATATTGGTGCTGGGCAACCGGTCGGAGCGGGCGCCGCGCAACTGGGCGCGGGCGCGTTCCAGCCGGGCGACGGCGACGCGGATGTCGGTATTGGCCTTCAGCGCATCGCCGACCAGTCCATCGAGCAGCGGGTCGTTATAGAGCCGCCACCAATGGTCATCGGCGGCGCTCTGGGCGACCGCCGGGCTCGCCGCCCCGATGAAGGGGGCGGCGGCTGTGGTCGGGGTGGCGGGGGCCTTGTAATCCGGCCCGGCGGCGCAGGCCGTCAGGGCACTGGCGCCGAGCAACAGGGCAATCAGGTTCCTTGTCATGGCTTTTGTCCTCATTCGGCCGGCTGCAATGCCGCAGCATCGTCAGCCTCCGGGCGCCGGCGGCGGGCGAAGCGATCGCCCAGCGCGCGGCACACGACATAGAAGGTGGGGGTGAAGAGCAGGCCGAAGGCCGTCACGCCGGTCATGCCGAAGAAGACCGCCGTGCCCAGCGCCTGGCGCAGTTCCGCACCGGCCCCGCTGGCGATCACCAGCGGCACCGCCCCCAGGATGAAGGCGAAGCTGGTCATCAGGATCGGGCGCAAACGGGTTTGCGCCGCCTGAACCGCGGCTTCGACCGGGCTCAGCCCCTGTTCCTCTTCCGCCTGCTTGGCGAATTCGACCACCAAGATGGCGTTCTTCGCCGCGAGCGCGATCAGCACGACCAGACCGATCTGCGTCAGGATGTTGTTGTCCATCCCGCGCAGGTTCACGCCCAGCATGGCCGCGAACAGGCACATCGGCACGATCAGGATGATCGACAGCGGCAAGGTCAGGCTTTCATATTGCGCCGCCAGCACCAGGAAGACGAAGAAGACCGCCATGCCGAAGACGATGCCTGCGGTATTGCCGGCACTGATCTGCTGATAGGCAACGCCGGTCCATTCGCTGGCATAGCCGGCAGGGGCGGCGTCGGCGAGCTTCTCCATCGTGCTCAGTGACTGGCCCGACGAATAGCCCGGTGCCGTGTCGCCATCGATTTCCACCGCGGGCAGCAGGTTGTAGCGGACCACGCGATAGGGACCGGTCTTGTCGCGGAAGGTGGAGACCGAACCGATCGGCACCATCTGGCCGCTGTTCGACCGGGTCTTCAGGTTGGCGATGTCGGCCACGGTGCCGCGATGTTCGGCATCGGCCTGGGCGGTCACGCGATAGGTGCGACCGAGCAGGTTGAAGTCGTTGACGAAGGCAGAGCCGAGATAGACCTGCATCGCTTCGAACACGCGCTCGGGCGGCACGCCCAGCAGGTCGGCCTTGCGGCGATCGACATCCGCGAAGATGCGCGGGGTGCCGACGTCGAACAATGTATAGACCTGCGCCAGGCTGGGGCTCTGATTGGCCTTGCCGATCAGCTCGCCGGCGACCTTGTTGAGTTCCGCATAGCCGCGATCCTCCCGGTCCTCCAGCATCAGGCGATAGCCACCGGCCGAGCCGATGCCCTGGATCAGCGGCGGCGGCACCAGCAGGATGCGCGCCTTGTCATAGCCCGCAACCGCCTTGTTCGCCTGATCCATGATCCCGGCATAGGTGGCGCCTTCGGCCTTGCGCTCGGCAAAGCTCTTGAACGGGAAGTAGATCGCCGCGCTGTTGGGCGCCTGCGTCTGCGACGGGCCGTGGAAGCCGGCGAACATCACCGCGCCGCGCAGGCCCTTGATCGGCAGGATTTTCGCCGCGACCTCGCGCGTCACCTTGTCGGTGCGCTCCAGCGATGCGCCCGAAGGCAGCTGGACGACGGCCAGGAAATAGCCCTGGTCCTGTGCCGGGATAAAGCCGCCGGGCGTTACCCAGAACAGGGCGATGGTGGCGGCGATCAGGCCGGCATAGGTCAGCAGCATCTTCTTGGGCCGGGCGACAAGGAAGCGGGTGAGGCGCGCATAGCCCGCGCTCATCCGATCAAAGCCCTGGTTGAAGCGATCCGCCGCTTTGGCCGCGACCTGGCGCCAGCGCGGCGCATTGTCGAGGTCATGGGCACCATGTTTGGGCTTCAGCAGCAGGGCGGCTGCAGCTGGCGACAGGGTGAGCGAAAGGATCAGCGAGATCACCGTCGCGGTCGAGATAGTGACCGCGAACTGCTGGTAGAAGGCACCGGAAATGCCGGTGATGAACAGGGTCGGCACGAACACGGCGCACAGCACCAGCACGATCGCGATCAACGCGGTCGACACTTCGTCCATCGACACGCGCGCCGCCTGCAGCGGGCTCATGCCATTTTCGATATTGCGTTCGACATTCTCGACCACGACGATCGCGTCATCGACGACGATGCCGATCGCCAGCACCAGGCCGAACAGCGACAGGTTGTTGAGCGAGTATCCGACCGCCGCCAGCATCGTCGCCGTGCCGATCAGCGAGACCGGGATCGCGAGGATCGGGATGACCGCCGCACGCCAGTTCTGCAGGAAGATCAGGATGACGATGACGACCAGGATCACCGCTTCGAACAGCGTGTGATAGACGGCGTCGATCGACTGGCTGATGAATTCGGTGGGGTTGTAGATGATGCTATATTCCAGGCCCTTGGGGAAGCGCTTGGACAGTTGCTCCATCTCCGCCTTGACCTTCTCCGCCGCGTCGAGCGCGTTGGAGCCGGGGCGCTGCATCGTCGCGATGACGACCGTCGGCTTGTTGCTGAGATAGGTGTTGGTGCCATAATCCTGCGCGCCCAGCTCGACGCGGGCGACATCGCGCACGCGCACCTGGTGGCCATCGGCGTCCGAACGGATGACGATGTCGGAAAACTGATCGGGCGTGGTCAGGCGGCCCTGCATCTCGACGCCAAGCTGGAAGGCTTCGCCCCGGTCATAGGGGGGCTGGCCAATCGAACCGGCCGACACCTGGACATTCTGTGCTCGCAGGGCGGAGACGATCTCGCCGGCGGTCAGGTCCAGCGCGGCGGCGCGATCGGGATCGATCCAGATGCGCATGGCATAGTCGCGCGAACCGAACAGCTGCACGTCGCCCACGCCATCCAGACGAGCCAGTCTGTCGCGCACCTGGGTCAGGGCATAGTTGGAAATATAGTCGCGGTCATAGGTGCCGTCGGGCGACTGCAGGTTCACGACCATCAGGAATTCGGGCGTGGTCTTGCGGGTCACGACGCCCAGCCGCTGCACTTCCTCGGGCAGGCGGGGGATGGCGACGGCGACGCGGTTCTGCACCAGCACCTGCGCGGCATCCAGGTCGGTGCCGATCTTGAAGGTGACGGTGATGACGACCTTGCCGTCGCCGGTCGACTGGCTGCTCTGATAGAGCATGTCGTCGACGCCGTTGATTTCCTGTTCGATCGGCGCGGCCACGGTCGACGCGACCGTTTCGGCGGATGCGCCGGGATATTGGGCGGAAACCGTGACCGTGGGGGGCACGATGTCGGGATATTGGGACACCGGCAGGCCGATAAAGGCGAGCGCACCGACCACGGTGATGACCACCGCGATGACGGCGGCAAAGATCGGCCGGTCGATGAAGAAACGGGAGAAACGCATCGGATCATCCTTTGCGAACGAGCGAAAGGGATACCGCGCGATCCGGCCGGGCCGGATCACGGGCTTGGGATTTCGTTTGATTGACCCCACCCGTGTGAAGGGTGGGGTCAGTGCTTACCGGGCGAAGGTAGCCTGGGCGGCGACCGGGGCGGCGCTGTCGACCGGGGTGACGGGCGCCGGGGTCGGGGTGATCCGGGCCGGCTTCACCGCAACCTTGGCACCGGGCATTGCCGCCTGGAGATTGGTCACGACCACCCGATCCTTGGGATCGAGGCCGCTGCGGATGATGCGCAGCCCGTCGACGATCGGGCCAAGCTCGACCGGCTTCACCGCGACGCTGTCATCCTTGTCCACCACCAGCACGGTCTTGCGTGCCTGGTCGGACTGGATCGCCTCGTCCGGGACCAGCAGGGCATTGGCCTTGCCGCCATTGGCCAGGCGCATATTGCCGAACAGGCCGGGGGTCAGGAAATTGCCCGGATTGTCGAAGACTGCGCGGATGCGGATCGTGCCCGACCGGGGATCAAGGCCATTGTCGGTGAAGTCGAGCCGGCCCTTGTGGTTATAGTCCGCCTCATCCTGCAACCGCACCTCGACCGCGCCGCCATTCTCCTTGTCGCGCTGCGACTTGAGGTAGAGCGCTTCGGACGCATCGAAGTTGAAGTAGATGGGGTCGAGCTTGTTGACCGTGGTCAGCAGCGACGCGGTGCTGCCTTCGCCGCCCGATACCAGATTGCCGATGTCGACACGGCGATCCGACACGCGGCCGGAGATCGGGGCACGGACCTGGGTGAATTCTACATCCAGCGCCCGGCTGCGTTCGCGGGCCTGCGCGCCGGCCAGGGCGGCCTGTGCCGCCTGCAGGCGCGAGCGGAGCGAATCCACTTCGCTGGCCGACACGGCTTCGTCGCCGGTCAGCCGCTGGACGCGGCCATAGTCATTCTGGGCCAGCAGCAGCGCGCTGCGAGCGGAGGCGACGCTGGCGCGGGCTTCGGCCAGGGCGGCCTGGAAGGGGCGCTGATCGATGGTGAAGAGCAACTGTCCCTGGCGTACGAAGTCGCCGTCGCGGAAGTGGATGGCGGTCACCGCGCCCGATACGCGGGGGCGGATCTCGACCGTCTGGCTGGGGGCGAAGCGGCCGACATAATCATCCCACTGCGTCACGCTGCGGGCGAGCGGCGCGGATACGCCGACCGCCGCCAGCGGCGCGGCTGCGGCTTGGGCCGACGGGCGGTCGACCAGCTTCCAGCCGATGCCGAACAGGGCGATGAGCGCGACGGCGGCGATGCCGCCATGCTTGCGTGACCAGCGGTTGCCCGGTGGTGTGTGAACGTCCGACGCGGTGCCGTCGGCTGTGATCTTGGTGAACTGGTTCATGGATTAGCTCCGGGGGACGCGGGCGGTGCGACCCGCGCTGATGGTGGCGAGCAGCAATTCGAGCTGCGCGGTGGAAAATCCGGCCGCGCGGAAGGCGGCGAGGGCGGAAAGCGACACGGCATAGCCTTTGTGCCAGGCCTCGACGGCCAGGCGGCGCAGTGCTTCCAGCCGTTCGCTGGCCAGGGTAGGGCTATGTTCCTCGCCCCAGATCCACTTGCGCAGACGCGCGAAGCGGCCGGGACCGCGCAGCGAGCGCAACCCGTCGGTGCGGGCAAGGTCGACGATCTGCCATTCCTGGGCGGAAAAGCTGGTTGCCTGGGCCGCTACACTGATGGCGGGTACGGCGGGAGTGGGGCGGGGGGCGCCGACCGCCATCTGCGGACCGGCAAGTGCCTGGGCGAAATCAAGGAAAGCCATGGCCTGTTCCTTCCTGCTGTCTGAAGCGGGCACACGTCCGCGCGCGGAAAAGCGCGGATCGCGTCCCGAAAAACTCGCCCGAAGATGCGGGCATGCGTCCTTGCGGCGCGAACGGCACAAACCGTCGCGAAGAGGGCGCAAAGATGATGAAACAGGAGGAACCCGTTACCGGGAAACCGCCCCTTTAGGTGACGCTATCGTCGACAGCGCCGATGGTGGAATTGCTGCATGATGACCTCCCTGGGCTACACACCCAGCATCATTGTGTACCGCATGGTATATATTAACGGGGGCTGTCCCGTCAACCGTCTTTTTGTACCGGGAGGTATTTTATTTGCAGTGCGGCAATTTCAAGACCCGCATCGCTGCAAAAGCGAAATAAATTCCGCTATTTGCTCGGCCACATGGTGAGCGTTGTATCGATCAGCTGTTCCAGCCGATCGCGCGGCACACCGGCACCGGCCTGCACGGCCATGCCCTGGATCACCGTCGAGAGGTAACAGGCGAGGGCCTGCGGCTCGACTCCGGCGGGCAGGTCGCCCTCTGCCTGGGCGCGTTCGAACCGGTCGAGCAGGGCGCGGTCGGACGAGGCGCGGCGGGCCAATACCTCATCGCGGATACATTCGGAATGGGCGGTGCCGCCGACCGAACTGATGACGCCCATGCACCCCTGGGGATCTTTGTTGCCGGTCTGGATCGCCAGTGATCCGCGCAGCATGCGCTCGGCCACTGCCTTGGCGGTCGGTGCCTCCAGCGACGACTTCAAATAGCAGAGTTTGTCGCGCTCATAGAGGTCTAGCGCCTTGCGGAAGAGGGCTTCCTTGTTGCCGAAACAGGCATAGAGGCTGGGCTTGGTGATGCCCATCGCTTCGGTCAGTTCCGCCAGCGACGCGCCTTCATAGCCGCGCCGCCAGAAGACCTGAAGCGCAGCCGCCAGGGCTTCCTCGGGATCGAACTCCCGCGGGCGGCCCCTGCCACTCTGTGTTGCCGTGATTTCCATACCGACCGGTATATAGGGGTGATGGCCGCCTACGTCCATAGGGCGCGCGACATCATTGCTGGTCAGTTTTTATCTGATGGGGAAGAATTGGATGCCCGACAAGGATTCGAACCTTGATTGACGGAGTCAGAGTCCGCTCTCTTACCATTAGAGGATCGGGCATCATCAGCAGGGTGTGCCCCGCTTGGGAGGCCGCAGATAGGCGGCGATTCAGAGTCGGTCAAGCGCTTTGTGCAGCCTCCTCCTAGTTTTTTGTCGATCCTCTCGATCGCCGACCGGCTGCCTTTACCGGACAAAGAAAAGCCCGCCGGATCATCGCTGATCCGGCGGGCAATATGTCGGTCTCTCTCAAAACCGGGCTGGGAGCCGCTTCTGATGTAGGAAGCGGCTCCCGCCTTTTCAAAGTCAGTCCATGTCCTGCGTGGTGAAATCATCACCCTGCACGGCACCCAGCGGATCGTCGCCGATCGCGGCTTCCGGACCCTGGGCCAGTTCGGCCGCATGTTCCTCGGCCGCGCTCTTCGGCGCGATCAGGTCGACCTGGGCCGAAGCGCGCAGCGCGGCCCGCATCGCCGCGTCACGCGACGAGGCGGCAACGCGCAGGCGGTTCATGCCGGCACCGGTGCCCGCCGGGATGAGGCGGCCGACGATGACGTTTTCCTTCAAGCCAACCAGCGTGTCCTTCTTGCCCTGGACCGCCGCTTCCGTGAGGACGCGGGTGGTTTCCTGGAAGGACGCCGCCGAGATGAACGAACGGGTCTGCAGCGAGGCCTTGGTGATGCCGAGCAGCACCGGCTTGCCGGCAGCAGGGGCGAAGCCCGGCTGCAGCTTGCTGTTGATCTCGTCCATTTCCTCGCGGTCGACCTGCTCGCCCACCAGCAGGGTGGTGTCGCCGGACTCGATGATCTCGACCTTCTGCAGCATCTGACGAACGATCGTCTCGATGTGCTTGTCGTTGATCTTCACGCCCTGCAAGCGATAGACTTCCTGGATTTCGGCGACCAGATATTCGGCCAGCGGCTCGATGCCGAGCACTTCCAGAATGTCGTGCGGATCGGGCGAACCACCGATCAGGTTGTCGCCACGCTTCACGTAGTCGCCTTCCTGAACGTCGATCACCTTGCTCTTGGGGATCAGATATTCGACCGGCTCGCCGCCATCCTCGGGATTGATGGCGATCTTGCGCTTCGCCTTGTAATCCTTGAGGAACTGCACGCGGCCCGAGACCTTGGCAATGATCGCATTGTCCTTGGGCTTGCGGGCTTCGAACAGCTCGGCAACGCGCGGCAGACCACCGGTGATGTCGCGGGTCTTGGCCGCTTCACGGCTGACACGCGCCAGCACGTCACCGGCCTGAACCTCCGCACCATCGTCGACCGACAGGGTCGCACCGACCGCCAGCATGTAGCGGGCGGCTTCACCGCTATTGTCGTCCATCAGGGTCAGGCGCGGACGCAGATCTTCCTTCGTCCGGGCGGCACCACGATGTTCGATGACGACGCGCTGTGCGATGCCGGTGGCTTCGTCGGTCTGTTCAGTCAGCGTCTTGTTGTCGATCAGGTCGACATACTTAACGATACCCGGCTTTTCCGTGATCACCGGCATGGTGAACGGATCCCACTCGGCGAAGCGATCGCCCTTCTTCACGGCATCGCCATCTGCGAACAGGATGGTGGCACCATAAGGCAGGCGGTGCGTTTCGCGTTCGCGGCCTTCGCTGTCGATGATCGCGACTTCGCCGTTACGGGCCAGCGACAGGCGGCGACCATTCTTGTCGGTGATGGTCGGCATGTCGCGCAGCTCGATCGTGCCGTCCGACAGGGCTTCCAGGTTCGACGTTTCGTTGAAGTTCGCCGCGCCGCCGATGTGGAAGGTACGCATGGTCAGCTGCGTGCCCGGTTCACCGATGGACTGCGCCGCGATGACGCCGACGGCTTCACCGATGTTCACCGGCGTACCACGGGCGAGGTCACGGCCGTAGCACTTGCCGCAAACGCCCATCCGGCTTTCGCAGATCAGCGGGCTGCGGATCTTCACGGCCTGCGTGCCGATCGCCTCGATCTGGGTGATCATGGCTTCGTCCAGCAGGGTGCCGATCGGGATGATGACGGTGCCATCCTTGCTGTCGACGATATCCTGCGCCGTGGTACGGCCCAGAATGCGTTCGCCCAGCGAGGCGATGACCGAACCACCCTGTACGATGGCCTTCATCTCCAGCGCCTTTTCGGTGCCGCAATCGTCCTCGACGATGGTGCAGTCCTGCGACACGTCGACCAGACGGCGGGTCAGGTAACCCGAGTTCGCCGTCTTGAGCGCGGTGTCGGCCAGACCCTTACGGGCACCGTGGGTCGAGTTGAAATATTCAAGGACGGTCAGACCTTCCTTGAAGTTCGAGATGATCGGCGTTTCGATGATCTCGCCCGACGGCTTGGCCATCAGGCCGCGCATACCGGCCAGCTGCTTCATCTGGGCCTGCGAACCACGGGCACCCGAGTGCGCCATCATGTAGATCGAGTTGATCGGCGCCAGACGGCCGGTCTTGGGATCCTTGGGCTGGGCACGGATCTCGTCCATCATGGCGTTCGCGACCTGGTCGCCGCAACGGCTCCAGGCGTCGATCACCTTGTTGTACTTTTCCTGCTGCGTGATCAGACCGTCCTGATACTGCTGCTCATAATCCGCCACCAGTGCCTTGGTCTCGTCGACCATCGTCACCTTGCTGTCGGGGATGACCATGTCGTCCTTGCCGAAGCTGATGCCGGCCTGGAACGCGTGGCGGAAGCCCAGCGACATGATGGCGTCGGCGAACAGCACCGTGTCCTTCTGGCCGGTGTGACGATAGACCTGGTCGATGACGTCACCGATTTCCTTCTTGGTCAGAAGGCGGTTGACGACGTCGAAGGGCACCTTGTGCGACTTGGGCAGGCATTCGCCCAGCAGCATGCGACCCGGCGTGGTCTCGAAGCGCTTCATATACTGCTGACCATTTTCGTCGGTCTGCGGCACGCGGCTGATGATCTTCGAGTGCAGGGTGACCGCCTTGGCATAGAGGGCCTGATGGACCTCCTGCATGTCGGACAGCAGCATGCCTTCGCCCGGCTCGCCTTCGCGTTCCATCGACAGGTAATAGATACCCAGGACCATGTCCTGCGAGGGAACGATGATCGGCTTGCCGTTGGCGGGCGACAGGATGTTGTTGGTCGACATCATCAGCACGCGCGCTTCCAGCTGGGCTTCCAGCGAGAGCGGAACGTGGACGGCCATCTGGTCACCGTCGAAGTCGGCGTTGAAGGCCGAGCAGACGAGCGGATGCAGCTGGATCGCCTTGCCTTCGATCAGGACCGGCTCGAACGCCTGGATGCCCAGGCGGTGGAGCGTCGGCGCGCGGTTCAGCATGACCGGGTGCTCGCGAATGACTTCGTCGAGGATGTCCCAGACTTCCTTGCGCTCCTTCTCGACCCACTTCTTGGCCTGCTTCAGGGTCATGGACAGACCCTTGGCGTCGAGGCGGGCGTAGATGAAGGGCTTGAACAGTTCGAGCGCCATCTTCTTGGGCAGGCCGCACTGATGCAGCTTGAGTTCCGGACCGGTCACGATGACCGAACGACCCGAATAGTCGACGCGCTTGCCGAGCAGGTTCTGACGGAAGCGGCCCTGCTTGCCCTTGAGCATGTCGGACAGCGACTTGAGCGGACGCTTGTTGGCACCGGTGATGACACGACCGCGACGGCCGTTATCGAACAGGGCGTCGACGGCTTCCTGCAGCATGCGCTTTTCGTTGCGGACGATGATGTCCGGCGCACGCAGCTCCATCAGGCGCTTCAGGCGGTTGTTGCGGTTGATGACGCGGCGATACAGATCGTTGAGATCCGAGGTCGCGAAGCGGCCACCGTCCAGCGGCACCAGCGGGCGCAGTTCCGGCGGGATGACCGGCACGACGTCGAGGATCATCCATTCGGGGCGGTTGCCCGATTCCAGGAAGCTCTCGACGACCTTCAGCCGCTTGATGATCTTCTTGGGCTTCAGTTCCGACTTGGTGACGGCCAGTTCGTCCAGCAGCGCCTGCTTCTCGCCTTCCAGGTCGAGATCCATCAGCATCTGCTTGACGGCTTCGGCGCCGATGCCGGCCGAGAAGGCGTCCTCGCCATATTCGTCCTGCGCGTCGAGCAGTTCGTCCTCGGTCAGCAGCTGATATTTCTCCAGCGGGGTCAGGCCCGGCTCGGTGACGATATAGCTTTCGAAATAGAGGACGCGCTCAAGCTGCTTGAGCTGCATGTCGAGCAGCAGGCCGATGCGCGAGGGCAGCGACTTCAGGAACCAGATGTGGGCAACCGGCGCGGCCAGTTCGATATGGCCCATGCGCTCGCGGCGGACCTTCGACACGGTCACTTCCACGCCGCATTTTTCGCAGACGATGCCCTTGTACTTCATGCGCTTGTACTTGCCGCACAGGCACTCATAGTCCTTGATCGGACCAAAGATGCGGGCGCAGAACAGGCCGTCACGCTCGGGCTTGAACGTGCGATAGTTGATGGTTTCCGGCTTCTTGATTTCGCCGAAGGACCAGCTGCGGATGCGCTCCGGGGAGGCGAGGCCAATCTGGATCTGGTCGAAGGTTTCCGGCTTCTGGATCGGATTGGCGAAGTTCGTCAGTTCGTTCATATCTCAAGTCCCTCTAGAGGGTGTAATTTTCGGGCGAAGCAGGGGAGGGGGCGCTGCCGGAGCAGCGCCCGCGCATCCCTTATTCCGCCGCAGCCGCCATGCCGTCGTCGTCAATCTCGTCCATCGCGGCGAGTTCGACGTTGAGGCCCAGCGAACGCATTTCCTTGACCAGCACGTTGAAGCTTTCGGGAATGCCGGCCTCGAACGTGTCGTCGCCCTTGACGATCGCCTCATAGACCTTGGTGCGGCCGACCACGTCGTCCGACTTCACCGTCAGCATTTCCTGCAGCGTGTAGGCGGCGCCATAAGCCTGGAGCGCCCACACTTCCATTTCACCGAAGCGCTGGCCACCGAACTGCGCCTTACCGCCCAGCGGCTGCTGGGTGACGAGCGAGTAGGGGCCGATGGAACGTGCGTGGATCTTGTCGTCGACAAGGTGGTGCAGCTTCAGGACATACTTGTAGCCAACGGTCACCTTGCGGTCGAACACGTCACCGGTACGGCCGTCGAACAGCGAAACCTGGCCGGATTCGTCCAGGCCCGCCAGCTTCAGCATCGCCGACACGTCGGATTCGACGGCACCGTCGAACACCGGCGTCGCCATCGGCACGCCTGCACGGACATTCTGCGCCAGCTCGACGATCTGCTCGGGGCTGCGCGCCTCGATTTCGGCGACATAATTGTCGCCATAGATCGTCTTGAGCAGTTCCTTCACCGCCTCGGGGGGCTGGCCCGCCTCGGGGTTCGGATTGGCGTCACGCCATGCGTCCAGAGCTTGGCCGATCTGGGCGCCCAGGCCGCGTGCGGCCCAGCCCAGATGGGTTTCGAAGATCTGACCGACGTTCATGCGCGACGGCACACCCAGCGGGTTCAGCACGAAGTCGACGGGGGTGCCGTCTTCCAGGAAGGGCATGTCTTCGGCCGGCAGGATGCGGCTGATGATACCCTTGTTACCGTGACGGCCGGCCATCTTGTCGCCCGGCTGCAGCTTGCGCTTCACCGCGACGAACACCTTGACCATCTTCAGCACGCCCGGCGGCAGCTCGTCGCCGCGCTGCAGCTTGTCGACGCGATCCTCGAACTTCTCGACGATCAGCTTCACCGCTTCGTCATACTGCGCCTTGACGGCTTCGATGCCGGTCTGGCGGACATCGTCCTCGACCGCGAACTTCCACCATTCGTGACGCTCGACTTCGCCCAGCAGAGCCTCGTCGATCACAACGCCCTTCTTGACGCCCTTGGGGGCGGCAGTGGCGGTCTGGCCGATCAGCATTTCCTGCAGACGGTTGAAGGTCGCACGGTTGAGGATGCCGCGTTCGTCTTCACGGTCCTTGGCGAGACGGTCGATTTCCTCCCGCTCGATCGCCATGGCGCGTTCGTCCTTGTCGATGCCGTGACGGTTGAACACGCGGACTTCCACGACCGTACCGGCAACGCCCGGCGGCAGGCGCAGCGAGGTGTCGCGCACGTCGCTTGCCTTCTCACCGAAGATCGCGCGGAGCAGCTTTTCTTCCGGGGTCATCGGCGATTCACCCTTGGGGGTGATCTTGCCGACCAGGATGTCGCCCGGCTCCACTTCGGCGCCGATGTACACGATGCCAGCCTCGTCGAGGTTGCGCAGCGCTTCTTCACCGACGTTCGGAATGTCGCGGGTGATGTCTTCCGGACCCAGCTTGGTGTCGCGGGCCATGACCTCGAACTCCTCGATATGGATCGAGGTGAAGACGTCGTCCTTCACGATCCGCTCGGAGATCAGGATGGAGTCTTCGTAGTTGTAGCCGTTCCAGGGCATGAACGCGACGAGCACGTTGCGGCCCAGCGCCAGCTCGCCGAACTCGGTCGACGGGCCGTCGGCGATGACGTCGCCGGCCTGCACCAGTTCGCCCACCTTCACCAGCGGACGCTGGTTGATGCAGGTGTCCTGGTTGGAGCGCTGGAACTTCTGCAGCGTGTAGATGTCGACGCCCGACTGGCCGGGTTCGACATCGCCGGTGGCGCGGATCACGATACGGGTCGCGTCGACCTGGTCGATGATGCCGGCGCGCTTGGCGGCGATCGCCGCGCCCGAGTCACGGGCCACGGTGCCTTCCATGCCGGTGCCGACGAACGGCGCCTCGGCACGGACCAGCGGCACCGCCTGACGCTGCATGTTCGATCCCATGAGGGCGCGGTTGGCGTCGTCATTTTCCAGGAACGGAATGAGCGAGGCCGCGACCGACACCAGCTGCTTGGGGCTGACGTCCATCAGGGTGATGTTGTCGCGCGGCGCCATCAGGAATTCGCCGGCTTCACGGGCGGAGATCAGGTCTTCCGCCAGCGTGCCGTCGGCATTGGTTTCGGCGTTGGCCTGCGCGATCGTGTGCTTGGCTTCTTCCATCGCCGACAGATAGACGACGTCGTTGGTCACCTTGCCGTCGATCACCTTGCGGTACGGCGTTTCGATGAAGCCATATTTGTTGACGCGGCTGAAGGTGGCCAGCGAGTTGATCAGACCGATGTTCGGGCCTTCGGGCGTTTCAATCGGGCAGATGCGGCCATAATGGGTCGGGTGAACGTCGCGGACTTCGAAGCCGGCGCGCTCACGGGTCAGACCACCCGGCCCAAGGGCCGAAACGCGGCGCTTGTGGGTGACTTCCGACAGCGGGTTGGTCTGGTCCATGAACTGCGACAGCTGCGAGGAGCCGAAGAATTCACGCACCGCGGCCACGGCGGGCTTCGCGTTGATCAGGTCGTTCGGCATCACGGTCGACACGTCGACCGAGCTCATGCGCTCCTTGACCGCACGTTCCATGCGCAGCAGGCCGACGCGATACTGGTTTTCCAGCAGTTCGCCGACCGAGCGGACGCGACGGTTGCCGAGATTGTCGATGTCGTCGATCTCGCCCTTGCCGTCCTTCAGGTTCACCAGTTCCTTGACGACCGCCAGGATGTCCTCGACGCGCAGGGTGGTGACGGTGTCCTCGGCATCGAGGTCGAGGCGCATGTTCATCTTCACGCGGCCGACCGCGGAGAGGTCATAGCGTTCCGGATCGAAGAACAGACCGGCGAACAGCGCTTCGGCGGTTTCCTTCGTCGGCGGCTCGCCGGGGCGCATGACGCGATAGATGTCGCTCAGGGCCTGGTCGCGTTCTTCGGCCTTGTCGGCCTT
This sequence comes from Sphingomonas sp. S-NIH.Pt3_0716, assembly GCF_003950715.1. NCBI lineage: Bacteria > Pseudomonadati > Pseudomonadota > Alphaproteobacteria > Sphingomonadales > Sphingomonadaceae > Sphingomonas > Sphingomonas sp. S-NIH.Pt3_0716. The sequence continues at coordinate 171,188 of NZ_QLJK01000002.1, forward strand.
GAGCGTGTTGCGGATCCAGGGACCGGTGGTGACATGGTCGATGTCCAGCAGCTCCAGGCGGTCGATGCCCGCCTTGTCCAGCTTTTCGAGGTTTTCAGGCGACACTTCGTCGCCGGCCTCGATGTAGATCTCGCCGGTCTTCTCGTTGATCAGGTCATAGGCGCTGTAGCGGCCATAGACTTCCTCGGTCGGGATCAGCAGGGTGGCCAGGCCATCCTTTTCCGCCTTGTTGGCAGCGCGCGGGCTGATCTTGTGGCCGGCGGCGAACACGACTTCGCCCGACTTGGCGTCGACGATGTCGAACGCGGGCTTCAGGCCGCGCCAGGCTTCGGCGGTGTAGGGGATCTGCCAGCCGCCTTCGCCACGGACGAAGGTGACCTTGTTGTAGAACTGGCCCAGGATTTCCTCGGCGGTGAGGCCGAGCGCGTACAGCAGCGCGGTGACCGGCAGCTTGCGCTTGCGGTCGATACGCACGTTGACGATGTCCTTGGCGTCGAACTCGAAGTCGAGCCACGAGCCACGGTAAGGAATGACGCGGGCCGCGAACAGATATTTGCCCGACGAGTGGGTCTTGCCACGGTCATGGTCGAACAGGACGCCCGGCGAACGGTGCATCTGCGACACGATGACGCGCTCGGTGCCGTTGACGATGAAGGTGCCGTTCTGCGTCATGAGCGGCATGTCGCCCATGTACACGTCCTGCTCCTTGATATCGAGGACCGAACGGGTTTCGGTGTCGGCGTCGACCTCGAACACGATCAGGCGCAGGGTGACGCGCATCGGCGCGGCATAGGTGATGCCACGCTGGCGGCATTCCTCGACGTCGAACTTCGGGTCTTCCAGCTCATAATGGACGAAGTCCATTTCGGCGGTGCCGGCGAAGTCGCGGATCGGGAAGACGCTGCGCAGGGTCTTTTCCAGGCCCGAGACATAGCCGATCGCGGGGTTGGAACGGAGGAACTGTTCGTAGCTCTCCCTTTGAACTTCGATCAGGTTCGGCATCTGCACCACTTCGTGGATGTCGCCGAACACCTTGCGGATGCGCTTCTTAGCGCCGGTGTTGATCGTTGGGAGAGCCTTGGTCGCCATGCGGTTCCTGCCTGTCGTCTGTTCGTCGTGTTTTTCCGCATTGCAACGGAAATTCAGTCCGGATGCTCTGGAATCCGGGGTGATTCGCACCCCATATTCCACGCAAAAAAGTGCGGGCCGGGACTGTCCGATCCGCACTGTCAGCGTCTTGTTGCCCGCCAAACTCGCCCAATTCCGCCGGTTTCGTGCGCCATGCGAACCGGACCCCGAGCGATGAGGGGGACGGACCATCCCATCCGGGGAGGACAGGAACGGACCGATTTCGAACCGCCCATATAGGAAAAGGGGGCGGCTTTGTGAAGGGGGCAGGATCAATCCATGTCGATCGTCAGATGGCGGACATCCCCTTCCAGCCGACCGTGGGCTGTCGCATAGTCGGTGACGGTCACGCCAATGTCCTGGCCGATGTCCAGCGTCTCGCCGTTGCCGGCCGGCATCAGGAAGCTGACCGGCAGCGAAAGCTGCGCCAATTGTGTTTCGCCGGAACTGAGCGTGACCTCTGCCGGCTTGCCGAAGCCGCTGGTGACAAAGCGCAGCCGTATCGACGTGCTGCCGGCGGAAAGAGGGGTGGCCGCTGCGACCCGTGCAACCTCTTCGGGCTTGGTCGACCGGGCGAAGATGAAGCTCGGGCGACCATGGTCGAGATAGAGGCTCCAGCCGCCAAAATGGCTGCCCAGCGCCATGATGGCGCCTGATGCGTCCGGCTTGTCTAAGCGCAACTGGGCGGTGATGGTGAAGGATCGACCGACCAGGAAGGGCTGGCCGACCGCTGGCAGGCTGATATCCTTGCCCCAATATTCATAATGGCGCCTGCCGCCGCCGATAAAGGCCGCCATGCCTTCCGCCCGACCAGCGCCGAAGCGGTGGTCCAGCGGGAAGACCTGGTTGCGTTCGGCCTCAGTCTGCCATGTGGCCTGCATCGCCTTGAGCCGGTCGGGCTGAGAGGTCGACAGGTCAGTCGACTGCGAAAAGTCGCGCTCCAGGTCATAGAGTGTCCAGGTGACGGGGGGATTGGCGCCACCCGGTGGCATCGCGACCCAGGGCGCACGGCCATCGTCCATGCTGGCAAACCAGCCATCCTGATAGAGGGCAGCCTTGCCCCCGATCTCGAAATATTGGGTACGCGGCACCTTGGGCTGGCACTGGCTCAGGCTGGGGAGCAGGCTTTTCCCATCGATCGGCTTCTGCGCGATTCCGTTGACGCTCGCCGGTACGGGCAGGCCGGCGGCTTCCAGCACGGTGGGCACGATATCGTTGAGATGCCCGAACTGCGCACAGATGCTGCCCGGCTTTGCGACATGCCCCTTCCAGGCCATGATCATGCCGTTGCGAATGCCGCCCAGCATCGACGCCACCTGCTTGGTCCAGCGGAACGGCGTGTCCATCGCCCAGGCCCAGCCGGCGGGATAGGTGCCATAGGTCATCGGTCCGCCCATGCGGTCGATATTCGATGCCAGCCATTGCGGGCTTTCATTATGGCGGCCGACGGTCTGCATCTCGTTGACGGTGCCGTCGACACCGGCTTCGGCGGCGGCGCCATTATCGCCCAGTATCACGCTGATCAGCGTCGTCTCCAGCAGGCCCATGCGCTCCAGTTCGTCGAGCACCCGGCCAAACTGTTCGTCCTGATAGACTAATTGCGCCGCAGCGACCTCCATCGTCCGCGCGGCAAAGGCCCTTTGTTGCGGATCAAAGCTGTTCCAGGCGGGAATTTCGGCCGGCCGGGCGGTCAATTGCGTGCCCTTGGGAAGGATGCCCATGGTCAGTTGCCGGCGATAGCTTTCCTCCCGCATCCGGTCCCACCCCTGGTCGAACCGGCCCTTGAAGCGGGCGATATAGTCGGCGGGCGCCTGATGCGGGGCATGGGTGGAACCGGGCGCATAATAGATCAGGAAGGGCTTGTCCGGGGCGGCTGCCTTCTGGTTATGGACATAGCGGATGATCTCGTCGGCCAGGCGCTTGTCGAGCAGGTCGCCCTTATTCTCCTCCGGCGCGACCCGGCTGATCCCCCGGAACAGGGTGGGGGAATATTGATCATTATCCCCGGCGATGAAGCCATAATAATATTCGAAACCCCGGCCGGTGGGCCAGTTGTCGAACGGCCCGGCCGCGCTCTGCTCGCTCTTGGGCACATTATGGTCCTTGCCGAACATTGCGCTGTTATAGCCATTGAGGCGCAGCATCTGGGCAATCGTGGCGGTGTCCGGTCCCATCCGGCCCATATAGCCGGGGAAGCCCGCCGGCAGGTCGCTCAGATAGCCATTGCCCGCGGCATGATGGTTGCGCCCGGTCAGCAGTGCCGCGCGGGAGGGCGAGCAGATGCCCGTGGTGTGGAAGCGGTTGTACCGCTGGCCCATCGCCGCCAGTCGCTCGAAATTGGGTGTGGGCACCGGGCCACCAAAGGCGCTGGACATGGCAAAGCCGACATCGTCGCTCATGAACAGCAAAACATTGGGCGCGCCGGCTGGCGCGCGAACCGGCTGCACCGGCATCGGGCGCGAATGGGCGACATCGGGCGCAATGACCCCGTCGAAGGGCGCGGGGGGAATCGGCAGGGTGGTGCGCACCGTCTGCGCCGGGCTGGCGGCGGCGATCATCAGCGCAGCGGCGCCGGCGCTGGCATAGAGGAATGCGTGCATGGTCTCTCCCTGTCGTCCGTTCAGGAACGGTTCGCTTCAGGGTGCTGTGTGTGATGCATATCGTCCAATGCATATTGGATGCGATTAGGATAACATCTGTGCATGGATATCCTTCGCCTTCGCCACATCCTGACCGTCGCGCAGACCCGCAGCTTTTCGCGCGCGGCCGAGCAGCTCAACATCACCCAACCGGCGCTCAGCCGCTCGATCGCCGCGTTCGAGGTGCGCTATGGCGTGCGACTGTTCGATCGCAGCCGCAGCGGGGTGATGCCGACCGCGATCGGCCGCCAGATCATCGATCAGGCGCGCGATCTGGTCGGACTGGCATCAGGGATGGATCGCGACCTGCGGCTCCTGGCACGCGGTGAGGCGGGAGAGGTCGCGATCGGCTTTGGCCCGTTGATGGCCAGCCTGCTGCTGCCCGATCTTGGCGCCTATGTGCAGCGCACCCGCCCCGGCCTTCTGCTGCGGACCATGATCCGCACGCCCGACCAGTTGGTCCAGGCGCTGATGGACGATCAGATCGAACTGATCTTCGGCAATAGCTGGCCGCTGGCCGATGTGCAGGGGCTCAGCGTGCAGATGGTCGGGGCGATCGAGGTCGGACTGCTGGTGCGCAGCGGGCACCCGCTGGCCGGGCGGACCGGGCTTGGTCGGGCGGATCTGGACCCTTTTGCCATTGCCAGCGCGTCTGATCTGGTTCTGGCCGGCTTGCCGGACATGACCGGTGCTTTCATCTGCGACAATTTTCATATCCTGCGGGATCTGACGCTGCGCTCGAACGCAGTCTGGGTTGGGGCGCCGGCGGCGGCGCAGGCCGACATCGCGGCCGGTGCGCTGGTCATTCTCGATCTGGTTGACCGCCCGCCCATACAGAGCGAGATCGCGCTGGTGCGACGGGCCGGCCGGTCGCTCTCACCCGCCGCAATAGCGGTGACGGACGAAGCCCGGCGCCTGCTCACACAGGCGGCGGACCGTCTTAGCTGAACAGTTTCCGCTCCGCCCTGATCGCGGCGACCAGCCGGTCCAGCTCGGCGCTGCTGTTGAACAGCGCAGGTGTCACGCGCAGCACCGGGCCGGATGCGAGCCCGGCCTTGGCCACCACCAGCAGGCGATATTTGTCGAGGAACAGCTTGGCCGCCTGTTTGGCGCCATCCGGGCCCTTCATGCCGGGCAGGCGGAAACCGGTGACGGCGCCGAAGCGGCCGGCCTCCTGCGGCAGCAATATCTCCAGCCCGACGATGTCGCGGACCCGCTCGACCCAATAGTCGCGCAGCCGGACGAGATGGCGATATTTGGCATCCAGTCCGATCGCATCCTGCACCGCGATCGCGCGCGGGATGGTCAGGCGGGCGGCGAAGTCGACCGTGCCGGTCGGGATGCGCGCGCGAATATCCTCCGGCCCATGGATGCGGTTGCCGAGCCATGGGGAAATGTCCTGCAGCCGGTCCTTGCGGATATAGATGCCGCCGGTGCCGAGCGGCGCGGCCAGCCATTTGTGCAGCGAGAAGCCGATGAAGTCGGCGCCGGTCTCCTCGATCGTGAAGGGCAGGTGGCCGACCGCCTGGGCGCTGTCCAGGATCACGTCGACGCCCCGTGCCTTGGCCATGGCGACGATCGCCTTGACCGGCGGCACCAGCCCGTTGCGGTTGGACAAATGGGTGAGCAGCAGCAGCTTCGCGCGCGGCGTTTCTTTCAATATCCTGTCATAGGCGGCCAGGATATTCGCTTCCGTATGCGGCTCGGGCAGGCTGAAGCGGACGATGCGGGCGCCGCGGCTCTGCTCCAGATAGTCGCAGGCAAATTGCATCTCGTCATAGTCGACATCGGCATAGATCACCGCGTCGCCGGCCTTGAGCAGCGCATAATTGGCGATCAGTGCATAGAGCGCTTCGGTGCCGCCGCCCGACAGCGCGATCTCCTCGGTCTGCGCGCCGAGCAGCTTTGCCACAGCCGCGCGCGACCGATCCAGCACGGCGTCGCGCGGATGGCCGGGCGCGGCATTGCGCAGGAACAGCGAATTGTTGCGGTTCACCCATTGCGAATAGGCGCGATAGCTGGCCGCCACCGGCCGGGTCATCGCCCCATAATAGGCCGCGTCGAAGGTCGCGAAATCCCGCTCCACGTCATAGAGGGGCAGCAGTGCGCGCTGTGCCGCCTCGAAATCCGTCATATCGCCGGTGAAGCGGAAGGGCGCCTCGTCGGGCCAGCCATCTGACGGTCCGGTCGTGGCCGCAACCGCGCCATCCAGCCCCAGGCCGACACCGAAAGTGACACCCAGCGCGCCACCCGCCCGTCCGATAAAGCCCCGCCGCGTAACCATCTTGCCCCCGAAGAATGTCGTGATTTTATACCATAACGTAATTGCGCACGAAATCCGCCAGCGCCGTCCGCATCAGGAGCCGGATGGCGTTACGGGTGTCACCTTCGGTGTCACGATCGGTGGCGCGGTGGGCTGGGCCGGCGCAATCTTGACCGTCTCGAACCGCTCCTTGCGCCGTACCCCGTCCAGCGAAGGCAGGGTGACGGCGGCTGGCGGCGGCGCTGGCGTCGCGGTCGGCACGCGCTGGCGCATGCATTCGGCCTTGGTCGGGCGGGGGAACTGGCTGCAGTTCCACAGCGCGCGCTGCAATCCGTTGCCGACATAATGGATATAGGCGAAGCTCATCGCCTCAAGCTGGGCGTCGTTGAGCGGAAGGCCGGTCGGGACGGCGCCGCCGCGCCAGCCCATGATCCGGCATTCGGGCCGGCCGGCACAAAAGGTCTCGGCCAGCGCGGGCCAGCTTTCCGGCGGGCTGCTGCGATTGAGTTCGACCAGGAAGCTGCGCCCGCCCGGTGCGATCGCGATCAGCCGGACGCCGCCGATCGTCTTGCCCAGCGAGTCCGATCCGATCGCGCGTTCCGGCCTGGCGGCCAGCGCGGCGGCGGCTTCGGTCGCCAGCACCGGCGGCATGCCCGGAAGGCCGCTGCCCGGCAGGCCCTGATGCGCGGCGGACAGGCGGGCGATGCGGGCGATCAGCGGCTCGCCACCGGCTTCACCTAGGCGGAAGGCAGGCGGCGTGCCCCACCAGCCGCGCCAGCGGAAGAACAGGTGCGTGCCGACCGCGGTGATCTTGTCCAGACTGCCGCTCCAATAGGGCACGACCCAGTCGGTATGATAATGGGTGGCATAGCCGACCGCCTTGAACACCTTGCCGGCCAGCGCGCCGCGCGCAATCTCCCGCGCCCGCGCCCAGGCGCCGATGGATGGCGTGCGGGCCAGTGCGCCGTCGCAGGTGAAGGTGAACTGGCAGCCGGTGGTCCGTTCCTGCCCCTGGAACACCACGCCGCAGACCGTCTTGGGGAAGGCCGGGTGGCGTACGCGGTTGAGCACGACCTGTGCCACCGCCTGCTCGCCGACCGCATCGTCGCCCGCTTCGTAAAGCTGGGCCGCCGCCAGGCAGTCCGTGGCTCGGGCCAGGTCGGTTTCCGATCCGCGGAACAGGAACGGTCGGGCCGACGGATTGGGATCGCGCGAAAAGGGGATCTGGGCGTTGAGGTCGCGGGCCTGTTCGGGGCCGAGCGCGAAAATCGCGACGGGTTCGACGGCGGGCGGCGGCGTTGCCGGTCGGCGCTGGCGGGCGGCTGCAACAGCCGCCAGCCGGCGGCCCTGCGTCACCTCATCGCCAGCGCGCGGCCGGCTTTCCCAGCCGGCCACCGCCATGGGCAGACCGACGAACAGCAACAGCCATATCAGCCACATCGCGCGATGTGGCCGGTCAGGGAAAGTGCCGCCGGTCATGCCCTAGGCTTTGTGCCGTTTATTCGGGCAGGAAGTCGGGCACCGAGAGATAGCGTTCGCCGGTGTCATAATTGAAGCCCAGAACGCGGCTGCCCGCGGGCAGTTCCTTCAGCTTCTGCGCGATCGCGGCGAGCGTGGCGCCCGACGAGATGCCGACCAGCATGCCTTCCTGGCTGGCGGCGCGACGGGCATAGTCCTTCGCATCGGCCGGATCGACCTGGATCACGCCATCGAGAATCTGGGTGTGCAGGTTCGCCGGGATGAAACCGGCGCCAATGCCCTGGATCGGGTGCGGGCCGGGCTGGCCGCCGCTGATGACCGGCGACAGGGTCGGCTCGACCGCATAGACCTTAAGGTTCGGCCACTGCTTCTTCAGCACCTCGGCGGTGCCGGTGATATGGCCGCCCGTGCCCACGCCGCTGATCAGCACGTCGATCGGCGCGTCGGCGAAATCGGCGATGATCTCCTGCGCGGTTGTGCGGACATGCACGTCGATATTGGCGGGATTCTCGAACTGCTGCGGCATCCAGCTATCGGGCGTCTGCGACACCAGTTCCAGCGCCCGTTCGATCGCGCCCTTCATGCCCTTTTCGCGCGGGGTCAGGTCGAAACTGGCACCATAGGCCAGCATCAGCCGGCGGCGTTCGATCGACATGCTTTCGGGCATGACCAGGATCAGCTTGTAACCCTTGACCGCGGCCACCATGGCCAGGCCCACGCCGGTATTGCCCGACGTCGGCTCGATGATCGTGCCGCCCGGCTTCAGGTCGCCCGATGCTTCGGCCGCCTCGATCATGGCCAGCGCGATGCGGTCCTTGATCGACCCGCCGGGGTTCGACCGTTCCGACTTGATCCATACTTCAGCGTCCCCGAACAGCCGGTTGACCCGGACATGGGGGGTATTGCCGATGGTATCGAGAATAGTGGCAGCTTTCATTGGGCCGTCTCCTGGCTGATGTCCGCCTCCCTTAAGTCGGGTGGGTCGAAAGTGCGTGCAAGGCGCAGTTCGGGAAAGAGCCGCGCCCAGAATATCGTGACGAGAATGGCGCCGACGCCACCCCCGATGACCGCAGCGATAGGCCCAACGAGCGCTGCAAGGAAGCCCGATTCCGCTTCGCCCAGTTCATTGGAGGCGGAAATGGTCAGTTGCGACAGGCTGGAGACGCGGCCGCGCATCGCATCGGGCGTGTGCAACTGCACCAGCGACTGGCGCACGAACACCGACACCATGTCGGCACCGCCCAGCACGATCAGCGCGGCGATGCCGGCCTCCACCGCGATGTCGCGCGGCAGGAAGGCGGTGCAGCCGAAGGCGATCGTGGCCAGGCCGAACAGGATGACCGCCGCCAGCATCTTGAGGCCGACCTGCGTCTTCATCGGCCGGAAGGAGAACCAGAGCGCTGTCAGCGCCGCGCCGATCCCCGGCGCGATCGCCAGATGGCCATAGCCGGTCGACCCGACATGCAGGATGTCGCGGGCATAGACGGGCAGCAGCGCGGTCGCACCGGCCAGCAATACCGCGAACAGGTCCAGCGTGATCGTCGCCAGCACCAGCCGGTTGCTCTTGAGATAGGTGAAGCCGTCGATCATCTGGCGGATCGGATGGCGGCCCTGCTGGCGCGGCGGCTGGGGCACCGGCCCGACCATCATCATCGATATGAGGCCGACGCCGAACAAGGCCGCCGACAGCGCATAGGCGGCCCAGGGCTCGATCGCATAGGCATAGCCGCCCACCGCCTTGCCGAGGATGTCGCCGGTCTGCCAGGCGACCGACGACAGGGCGATGGCGGTCGGCAGCACGGCGGGCGGCACCAGGTTGGGCGCCAATGCTCCATAGGCCGGGCCGTTGAAGGCACGGGCGATGCCGACGATGACCGCGATGCCGAAGATCAGCGGCAGGCTGACCCAGCCCTCATAGGTGGCGAAGGCCAGCACGGCGGCGGCAAGCATCAGTAGTGCCAGCGTCAGCCGGGTGATGATCCGCCGGTCGAAATGATCGGCCACCCAGCCGGTCACCGGCGTCAGGAAGAAGAGCGGCAGGAACTGCGCCAGGCCGATGAGGCCAAGCTGCGCCGATGCCTCGCCCGTGCTCATCGTCTCCCGCGCGACATTATAGGCCTGCCAGGCGAGCAGGATCATCATGCTGTACTGCGCCAGCGTGGCGCAGAAACGGCCGACCAGATAGGCGCGGAAATTGCCGTAATGGAGCGGGTGGGGTGCAGCAGCCGAGGAAGACATGGCCGCGCTCTAGCCTTATCCCGTGGCGGATAGCAACGGGCCGGACATAATCGACCGGCCCCTTGTCCATGCTTACTGGCCCATCCTTATTTGAACAGGCTGCCCAATATGCCGCGCACCAGCTGGCCGGCAATGCCACCGCCCGAGGATTTGCGGCTCGATCCGCCGAACACGGCACGGCCCAGTTCATTGGCGACCTGGCGGCCGACCGAGGAGGCGGCGGAGCGGGTCGCCGACTGCACCGCCTTGTCGAGGCTGCTGGGCTTGGCCGCCTCGCGCGCGGCGGCGGCGTCACGCCGGGCCTGCTCCTTCAACTCCTGTTCGCGCTGCTTGGCCTCGACCTTGGCCTGGGCGGCAGCGGCCTTGTCGGCTTCGGCCTTGGCCTTGGCTGCCTGCGCGGCGGCAGCGGCGGCCTCGCCACGCGCGGCCAGGATTTCCTCGGCGGATTCGCGGTCGACGGCGGTGTCATATTTGCCTTCGCAGGGCGAGATCGACTGGATGATCGCGCGCTCCTTGGCATCGACCGGGCCGAGGCGCGAGCGGGGCGGGGCGATCAGCGTGCGCTGGACCACGCCCGGCGCACCATCCTCCTGCAACAGGGACACCAGCGCCTCACCGGTCTTGAGTTCGGTGATCGCGGTCTCGATGTCGAGATCGGGGTTGATGCGGAAGGTGTCGGCCGCTGCCTTGATCGCCTTCTGGTCGCGCGGGGTGAAGGCGCGCAGCGCATGCTGCACCCGGTTGCCGAGCTGGCCGGCAATGGCTTCGGGAATGTCGATCGGATTCTGGGTGACGAAATAGACGCCGACGCCCTTGGAACGGATCAGGCGAACGACCTGCTCGATCTTGTCCTGCAATGCCGCCGGGGCGTCATCGAACAGCAGATGGGCCTCGTCGAAGAAGAAGACCAGTACCGGCTTTTCCGGATCGCCCACTTCAGGCAGCGTCTCGAACAACTCGCTCAGCAGCCAGAGCAGGAAGGTGGCGTAGAGCTTTGGGCTCTGCATCAGCTTGTCGGCGGCAAGGATGTTCACATAGCCGCGCCCCTTGTCGTCCACCTTCAGGAAGTCGTGGATGTCGAGCGCGGGCTCGCCGAAGAAATGGTCGCCGCCCTGGGTTTCAAGCTGGAGCAACTGGCGCTGGATCGCGCCGACGCTAGCCTTGGTCACATTGCCGAAGCGGGCCGAGAGCGTATCGGCATTTTCCGCGCAATAGGCGAGCATTGCCTGCAAATCGCCCAGGTCGAGCAGCAGCAGCCCTTCCTCGTCAGCATATTTGAAGGCGATGTTGAGCACGCCTTCCTGCGTGTCGTTGAGGCCCATCAGCCGGGCCAGCAGCAGCGGCCCCATCTCGCTGACCGTGGTGCGGATCGCATGGCCCTGCTCGCCATAGAGATCCCAGAAGATCGCGGGATTGTCGGCATAGCTGTAATCGGCGATGCCGATTTCCCTGGCGCGCGATACCAGCTTGTCGGCATTTTTGGCGGTCGGCGAACCGGCCATCGAAATGCCCGACAGGTCGCCCTTCACATCGGCCACGAACACCGGAACGCCGAGCGCCGAGAAGCTTTCGGCGATGCCCTGCAACGTCACCGTTTTGCCGGTGCCGGTGGCGCCGGCGATCAGGCCGTGGCGATTGGCCCGGCGCAGGTTCAGAAATTGGGGGATGCCGCCGTCCTTTTCGGGCGCGCCCAGACCAAGGAAGATGCCGTCGCTCATGGGCTTATGCTCCTCAAAAACGGGTCGGGCCGCGCCCGCCGGACTGTCTGCTCCTTCTTAGAAGGGAGGCAGGCAATCCGGCAAGCGCGGCCCGTAACGATTGTCGCTTTTGCTGACTTACTTGTCGCGCAGGCGGATGGGCAGGAACAACGGCGCCTGGCCGCGACGCAGCACCTGCAGCAGGATGGCGTTGCGACCCTGGGCCGACACCGCCTTCACCTGTGCATCCAGATCCGCCTGGGTCAGCACCGGCCGGTTATTGGCCGACAGGATCACGTCGCCGCGACGCAGGCCCTTGGCGCCGGCGTCGGTCGATCCGTCAACGGCGGTGATGACGATGCCGCGCGTGTCGCCGGCAACACCGAGCTGGCGGGTGATGCTGGGGGTCAGCGGGATGGCGGAAATGCCCAGCGACTTCTGGGCCGCCTGGGTGTCGCTGCCCTGGTCGCCCTGCTGGCTGAAATCATCATCCTGCTGCTGGGCGAAATTATTGAGCTCGTCTTCGCTCGGGCGCTCGCCCACGATCGCGTTCAGCGTCATGCGCTGGCCGTTGCGCAGCAGCACGATCGGCACGCTCGACCCGATCTTGCTGTTGGCGACGATCGACGACAGATTCTGGTCCGGCGTCACTTCCTGACCGGCGACGCTCACGATCACGTCGCCTGCCTTGATGCCGGCCTTTTCGGCGCCCTTGCCAGGCTCGACGCCCTGCACGAACTCGCCGCGATTCTTCGCGAGACCCAGCGAATCCGCCATGTCCTCGCCCAGCGGGCTGATCTGCACGCCCAGATAGCCGCGCTTGATGCTTTGTCCCTGGCGCAGCGTGTCGACGATCGGTGCCGCCTGTTCCGAGGGGATGGCGAAGCCGATGCCGACATTGCCGCCCGAAGGCGACAGGATCTGGCTGTTGATGCCGATCACATTGCCGCGCATGTCGAACATCGGGCCGCCGCTATTGCCCTGGTTGATCGATGCGTCGGTCTGGATGAACTTGTCATAGGTGCCGCCGGTGCCGCGATGCACGGCGGAGATGATGCCGGCGGTCACTGTGCCCGACAGGGCGAAGGGGTTGCCGATCGCGACGACCCAGTCACCGACGCGCGCCTTGGTGCTGTCGCCGAACTTGACGAAGGGCAGGGGCTTCTTCGCGTCGATCTTCAGCACCGCAAGGTCGGTAGCGGGATCGCGGCCGACCAGCTTGGCGGGATATTCTTCTTTGTTGGTCATGGTGACCGTGATGCTGTCGACGCTGGCGCCTTCCGCACCGGCCGACACGACGTGATTGTTGGTCACGATATAGCCATCGGCCGAGATCAGGAAGCCCGAGCCAAGCGACTGGGCCTGACGGGTCTGCGGCTTGCTGCCGCCGCCCTGGCCGAACAGGTCGCCAAAGGGCGTGCCGGCGAAGGGATTCTGCACGGTGACGCGCTGCTTGGTCGAGATGTTGACCACGGCCGGCTGCAGCTTTTCGACCATGTCGGCCAGGCTGGCGGGCGCGCCGGCGGGAGCAGCGGCCTGCAGGCCTTCATTCTGGGCGGTCTGCGCGCCGACATTGGAACTGGTCGTGACGGCGATGGCGGTGCCGCCGAGCAGCAGGGCGCCGGTGATGGCATAAGCGTAACGCACTCGTGACGGTCCTCTTCAGAAATTCGGGAGCGGGAAGGGCGGGACTCTCGGGGAGCCTTATCGATGCGCCGCCCTGCCTTAACCGATATTGAATGACACTGGTTCCGTAATGATCCTGAAACCTGCTGTTAGCGGCCCTGGAACTGCTTCAGGAACTCATTGTCCTTCGACAATACCATCGTCGTGCCGCCCGCCCGATCCGGGGCGAAGGTATAACGATAGGCCTGCATGGCGCGATAGAAGTCATAGAAATTCGCGTCCTTGCCAAAGCTTTCCGCATAGATGCGGGCGGCATTGGCGTCGGCCTCGGCGCGAATGATCTGTGCCTGCTTCAGGCCCTGGGCGCGGATCGTCAGCGCTTCCTGCTGGCGCGCGGTGCGCATGCGGGTGAAGGCGCTTTCCAGCGGCGTGCCATCGGGCAGGTCGGCGCGCTTGATCCGCACGTCGACGATCTCGGCGCCATATTGGCGCGCGACCCGGTCAAGCCCGGCCTCGATATTCTGCATCACCTGGCCGCGTTCGGGGCTGAGCAGCGCGGCGAAAGGTCGCTTGCCCAGTTCGTTGCGCAGCGCCGAACCCAGGATCGGGCGCAGCGCGTCCGACACCTTTTCCTCGCTGCCGGCCGAAATATACATGCGTAGCGGATCGACGATGCGATAGCGGGCAAAGGCATCGACCTGCAGGCGCAACTGATCGGTCGAAAGCACCTGCTGGCGCTCCATCTCGACCGAGAGCACGCGCTTGTCGATCCAGACGATCTGGTCGAAGAAGGGCACGCGCAGGATGACGCCGGCGCCGGTCTTGCCGAAATCCTCGTTCGGGCGATAGCGGTTGATGATCTGCTTGGGCTCGCCGAAGCGGACGATCACGCCCTGCCGGGTTTCCGGCACGATGGTGACGGTGCTGCCGACCAGGATCAGCAGGATGATCGCGCCGATGGCGAGGGCGATGGGATTGCGCAAGCTCACTGGCCTTCCTCCGTCGCATTGGCAGCCGACTGGGGTGTCCCCTGGGCGCGCCGCTTGAGTTCGGGAAGGGGCAGGAAGGGGGTGACGTTGCCGCTTTCGACGATCGTCTTGTCGACGGTGGACAGGACGCCCTCCATGGTTTCGTAATACATGCGCCGGCGGGTCACGTCGGGTGCCAGCCGATATTGTTCATAGACCTTGTCGAAGGCTGCGGCTTCGCCCTGCGCCTTGGCTGTCACCTGCTGCGCGGCGGCGCGCGCCTCGTTCAGATAGGTCTGGGCCGTCTGCTGCGCAGCCGACACTTCCTTGAAGGCGTCGTTGACGGCAGCCGGCGGATCGGCCTGCTTGATCGCCACGCCCTGGACGCGGATGCCGGACTTGTAGCCGTCGAGAATCTCCTGCATCCGCTGTTCGACCTGCTGCTCGATCTCGGTGCGGCCCGCGCCCAGCGCATCGTCCAGGCTGACGCTGGCGACCACCGAGCGCATCGCGCTTTCGGCGACTTCGCGGATCGAGGCATCCGGGTCGGCCAACTGGAACAGATAGAGTTCCGGATTGCGGATGTTCCAGCGCACCGAATAGGCCAGGTCGACGATATTCTGGTCGCCGGTCAGCACCAGATTTTCGCTCTCCGCGCTGGCCGAGCCGATGTCGATCGTGCGGATTTCCTCGACATCGACCGTGCGCACCGCCTCGAACGGGGCGGGCAGGGTCAGGCTGATGCCGGGCGAAAGGGTGCGGCTATATTTGCCGAGCAGGGTGACGACGCCGCGTTCCTGCGGGCCGACCCGGTGGAAACTGGTCAGCACCAGCCACAGGACGACGACAATGCCGACGGCGATCGGCCACAGCGCCCGGCCGTTCGCGCGCGGCGGCAGGCCACCGAAGCCGCCGCCCTGGCCAAAGCTCTCGCGGCTCTTGCGCAGCAATTCCTCGATCGCGGAGGGAGATTTGCCGCCGGCCGGCTTGCCGGGCTGGGTCCAGGGATTGCGCGGGCCATCACTGCCCCCGCCGGACCCGTTCTTGCCCGGTCCGTCATTGCCCTCAGGCCCGTCACCCTTGCCGCCCCAGGGACCCTGGGCCATGGCGCTCGCGATGCCGGGCATCCACCCGAATAATCTTCTCATGTCATCTCTATAGGAATGGCTGCACGCGAAAAACAGTGCCCTTAACGACGATTATTGCCTAGAGGGCCCAGTCATGACCGATATCGATGATTTTGCCGCCCGCCTGAAGACGCTGACCGATGGCCGTGCCAGCGCGCCGCGGGTGAAGGATGGCATCATGACGCTGGCGCTCGACGTGGGCGGTCTGGCGCCCGAACGGCGCGATGCCGTGGCTGCCGCGATCCGCGAGGGCGGCCTGATGCTGCCGGGTGTCACCGATGTGCGCATTGCCATGACGGCCGAGCGCCGCGCGCCGCGCATCATCGCCGTGGCGTCGGGCAAGGGCGGGGTGGGCAAGTCGACCCTGTCGGCCAATCTCGCCATCGCTTTGTCGCGGTTGGGTCACAAGGTCGGTCTGGTCGATGCCGACATCTACGGCCCGTCACAGGCGCGTCTGCTCGCCAGCGAGGACCAGAAGCCGCAGGCGCGCGAAAAGCGCCTGTTCCCGGTCGAAAGCCCGCTCGGCATTCCGATGCTGTCGATGGCTCATCTGGTCGATCCGGGCAAGGCGCTGGCCTGGCGCGGGCCGATGGTCGGCAATGCGCTGGGGCAGTTGATCGATGCCGACTGGGGCGACACCGACCTGCTGGTCATCGATCTGCCGCCGGGCACTGGCGATATCCAGCTGACCATGCTCCAGAAGCACAAGCCGGCCGGCGCCGTGATCGTCTCGACGCCGCAGGATCTGGCGCTGATGGATGCGACCCGCGCGATCAGCCTGTTCGAACAGGCACAGGTGCCGATGATCGGCCTGGTCGAGAATATGGCCGGCTATGCCTGCCCGCATTGTGGCGAAGTGTCGGATCCGTTCGGCTGCGGTGGCGCGGAAGCGGCGGCGGGCGAGCTTGGCCTGTCCTTCATCGGCCGCATTCCGCTGGCGATCGACATTCGCAAGCGCTCCGACGCGGGCGATCCGCCGGCAGCCGGCGAAGGGCCGCATGCCGATGCCTTCCGCGCCGTCGCCGAAAAGGTCGCGGCCTGGCTGGCGAAGGCCGCCTGATCAGAGGCCGAGGTGCAGGAACTGGTTGAAGGCGCTCGCGCGATAATCGCCGAACGCCTCGCCATTGCCGAAGCCGTGCCGGCGATAGAGCGTCAGCGCCGGATCGAAGGCGGGGCCGCTGCCGGTTTCCAGGCTGAGCCGGGTCATGCCGCGCTGCCGTGCCTGCCCGATGATATGGCGTAGTAGCGCTGCGGCCACGCCCCGGCGCAGATGATCGGGATGGGTGCGCATCGATTTGAGTTCGCCCTGGCCGCTGCCCAGATCACGCAGCGCGGCGACGCCGGCGATCTCGTCGCCATCCCAGGCGGTCCAGACGCAAATGCCCGGCTGCTGCAATCCTGACAGGTCGAGCGCGAAGACGCTTTCGGGCGGCGATTCCGCCTGCATGCCGGCCAGATGGATGGCCAATAGCGCGCGGGTCGGTGCGCCGCTCAGATCGTCTTGGCGAATGTCGAACATGGGCAGGGTCTAGCCGTGGCGCGTGCGGTGCGCCACGGCCAAGTCCGGCTTATTTGACGTTGATCTCCAGCGACGGGTCGACCATCGACCGACGCGGTGCTGGCCGGGCGGCCGGCAGCGGCGCGGCGCGGGGTTCGGGCGTGTAGCTGGCGGGGATCGGTGCCGGCTGGCCCAGCATGGGTGCGGGGCGGCGCGGCGGCGCCAGCGCGATCTCATTCTGGGTGAAGGCCTGCAGTTCCCGGCCCGCCGGGATGATAGCCGTCTTGCCGGTGATGAAGCCCGCGAACACGCCGGCCGCGATCACGCCGCCGATGGTCGCGGCGGTATTGCCTTCGCCCTCCTGGCGGAAGCTGCCCTTGATCGGGATGCGGCGCCCGGCGACTTCGATATAGCGCAGCTCGATATTCATCTTGCCCGATTTGCCAAAGGCGCCCTTGCCGGTCAGCCAGGTCACTTCGCCTACGGCGCGGGCATTCATCGGGATGACGACATAGCCATCGACCATCACCGGGTCGGCGACCGACAGGTCGAACATCGACCCTTCTTTGGCGGTCTTGCTGGACAATTCGCTGTTCATGCGCAGCATGACGGCGGTGTTGGCGGGCAGGACCATGGCCGGATTGGCGTCAGGCGCCTGCATGACGGGCAGCGGCGCATCGGCCTGTGCCAGCAGCGGCTGGGCAGTCGCGGACATGATGGCAAGCGCGGCAATGACGACAGACTTCATAACAGACCCCCTGAATACGGCCCGTCCCCACCGGCCGGCGCGAATCGCGCATTGCCGGACCTAGCCGGATGCTGCTTAGGAATTGGTTAGGAGCGGCGCGCGCCAGGCCCCTTGTTCGCGCCTTCGCCCTGCCCATATCGGGGGCCAGAACAGGAGGACCGCCATGCCGCTCACCGCCGCGCAGGATATTGCCGATCTGCTCAACGAAACCCGGACGATCGCGCTGGTCGGCATTTCCGATCGCCCCGACCGGCCGAGCTACAGCGTGATGAAGACGCTGCAGGATCATGGCTATCGGGTGCTGCCGGTCAATCCGCAGATCGCCGGCGAACATGTCCATGGCGAATTCGTCTGGGATCGGCTGTCGGACATCGGCGTGCGGATCGACATGGTCGACATCTTCCGGCGCAGCGAGGCCGCGGGCGAGGTGGTGGACCAGGCGATCGCCGCTGGCGCCAAGTCGGTCTGGATGCAATTGGGGGTGATCGATGCCGATGCCGCCGCGCGGGCCGAAGCGGCGGGCCTCAAGGTCGTGATGGACTATTGCCCTGCGATCGAGATCCGGCGGCTTGGCCTTGCGCCGATCGCGGCGGATTAGCCCTAGGCAGCACGGCCCAGCGCCTCTATCAGCAAGGCCATGGCGCGGGCACCGTTGAAACGACGCAAAGACAGAGGTTTGAGCGACAGAGGTGTGAGCCGTCGCACGCTGCTGGTCGGTGGTGGCGCGGCAGCGGGACTGGTTCTGGCCTGGGCGGCCTGGCCGCGCAGCTATCGGCCCAATCTCAATGTGGGGCCGGGCGAGCAGGTATTCGACGCCTTCCTCAAGATCGACCGGGCGGGGCAGGTGATCGCCATCGTGCCGCAGACCGAAATGGGGCAGGGGGTGTCCACCATCCTGCCGCAGATATTGGCGGACGAACTGGGCGCCGACTGGCGCACCGTCGCGGTGCAGAGCGCGCCGATCAGCCCGCTCTATGCCAACGGCCTGCTGGCGCGTGACTGGCTGGCGAGCGACTGGACCCGCGTGGCGGGCGATGCCGGCAGCTGGGCGATCGACCAATATGCGACGCGCAGCGCGCTGATGCTGACCGGGGCGGGCACGTCGGTGCCGATGTTCCATGACGCCTATCGCCGGGCTGGTGCGGCGGCGCGCGTGCTGCTGTGCAAGGCGGCGGCGGCGCGCTGGGGCGTGCCCTGGGAAAGCTGCGACATCCAGAATGGCATCATCACCGACGGGGCCGAGCGCAAGCTGCGGCTGGGCGATGTGGTGGAAGATGCTGCCGGTTTCACCCTGCCCGACATCCTGCCCTATCGACAGGGCAATGACGGCCGGCTGACCGGGCAGGATCTGCCGCGGCTCGACACTCCGTCCAAGATCGACGGCAGCCATAATTTCGCCGCCGACATCCGTTTGCCCGACATGGTCTTCGCCTCGATTCGGCAGGGGCCGATCGGCGACGCCGTGCTGAAGGATGCGCGCGATGCCGAGGCGCAGAAGGTCACCGGCTTCCTGAAACTGGTCCGCACCGAGCGCTGGATCGCGGCGGTCGGCACCAACTGGTGGGCGGCGAACCGGGCGCTCGACCTGATCGATCCCAGCTTCACCCTGCGCGGCACGCCGGTCGACAGCGGCCGCATCGATGCTGCGCTGGAGGATGCCTTTTCCGGGGATGCCGGCCGGCGTCTCTATGTGCAGGGCGACCTGCTGCCGGTGTTCGAGAAGGCGACGATCCTGGCCAGCGAATATCAGGTCGATCCCGGCCTGCATCTGGCGCTGGAGCCGATGTGCGCGACGGCACGGGTGACGGAGGAGGGCGCCGAAGTCTGGATGGCGACGCAGGCGCCCGCGCTGGCCCGCGCCGCGATCGCCGATGCGCTCGGTCTGTCGGACAGCGCGGTGACGCTCTACCCGCTCCATGCCGGCGGCGCGACCGGACGGCATATGGATTGGGAGGCCGGTGTGCAGGCCGCGCTGATCGCGCGTGATGTCGGTCGTCCGGTGCAGCTGCTCTGGTCGCGGCTGGAGGATGTGATTCAGGATCGGCCCGGCGCGCCGGCCCATGCCCGCATGGCGGCCAAGCTGGGCCGTGGTGGGATGGTCGAGGGGTGGCTGGCCAAGGTCGCGGCCCCCTGCGCCATGACCCAGACCTGGTCGCGCATCGCCCATGGCAAGCTGCCGCATGAGGCTGCCGCCGAAGCTGGCGACAAGGCGACCCGGCTGGCGGTGGCCGGCATGGTGCCGCCCTATGCCATTCCGAACTGGGCGGTGGATCATTATCCCGCTGACGTTGGCCTGCCGCTCGGCTTCATGCGCGGCAATGCGCATCTCCATGGCGCCTTCTTCACCGAATGCTTCCTGGATGAACTCGCCCATCTGGCGGGGATCGAGGCGATGTCCTTCCGCATCCAGATGCTGGGCAGCAATCCGCGCTTGGCGCATTGCTTGTCCACCGCCGCAGCCATGGGCGGCTGGCAGGGTGGCATTGCCGGCAGCGGACAGGGGATCTCCGCGCATATGATGAACGGCGCCTATGCCGCCGTGATGGTCGAGGCGGGGATCGAGGGCAGCAAGCTCAGCGTGCGGCGGATGGTCGCGGCGGTGGATTGCGGCGATCAGGTCAATCCCGATATCGCGCGGCAGCAGATAGAAAGCGGGCTGATCCATGGCCTGGCGCTCGCCATGGGGGCGTCGGTGCCTTATGCCGGCGGCATGCCGACGCGCGCCATGCTGGGGCGGATGAACCTGCCGCGGCTGGGCGACATAGGAGAGATCAGCGTGGAACTGATCCGCAGCACGGCCGATCCGGCCGGCGTCACCGACCTTGGCGCGCCGCTTGCCGCGCCGGCGATCGCCAATGCGCTCTTCACCGTCACCGGGCAGCGATTCCGCAGCCTGCCGATCATGGGAAATGGCTGATGCCTGACAGCGAAGTTGACACTCGCACGCCATCGCGCGCCGGCGTGCTGCTGATCAATCTCGGCACGCCCGACGCGCCCGATGCCAAATCGGTGCGCCGCTATTTGGCGGAATTCCTGTCCGACCCGCGCGTGGTGGAAATTCCGCAGATCATCTGGCAGCCGATCCTGCGCGGCGCGGTGCTGACGACGCGGCCGAAAAAGTCGGCCCATGCCTATCAGCAGGTGTGGATGCCCGGCGGATCGCCGCTGGCGGTCTATACCCGCGAGACGGCGGAGGCGTTGCAGCAGGCGATGGGGCCGGACCTGATCGTCGATTGGGCGATGCGCTATGGCAATCCGTCGATCGCCAGCCGGCTCCAGGCGATGATGGCGCAGGGGTGCGAGCGCATCCTGCTGGCGCCGCTCTATCCCCAATATTCCGGCGCGACCACCGCGACCGCGCTGGACAAGGCCTTTGCCGCGCTGGCCGACATGCGGTTGCAGCCGGCGATCCGCACCCTGCCGCCTTATTATGCCGATCCCGACTATATCGCCGCGTTGAAGGCGTCGATCGACGGCCATCTGGCGCAGCTCGACTTCAGGCCCGATGCGCTGCTCGCCAGCTTCCATGGCATGCCGGAACGGACGCTGAAACTGGGCGACCCCTATTATCACCAGTCGGTGGAGACGGTCCGGCTGCTCGATGCGGCGATGGACCTGCCCGTCCATATGAGCTTCCAGTCGCGTTTCGGCCGGGCCAAATGGCTGGAACCGGAGACCGAAGCGACGCTCACCAGATTGGTGAAGGAAGGTGTCCGGAACATTGCTGTCGTGACACCCGGATTTTCGGCAGATTGTCTGGAAACCCTAGAGGAAATCGGGCTTCGCGCGAAAGAAGTTTTTTTAGCGGAAGGTGGCGAAAAATTTGCCTTTTTGCCCTGTCTAAACGCATCCCCCGAAGCTATCACCCTCTACCAGCGGCTGGTCGGCCGCGAGCTTTCAGGATGGGTGGACCAGAGGGTCTAGCACAGGAGAGGACAGGCGCATGTCGAGAGTAGCGATCGTGACCGGCGGAACCCGCGGTATCGGGGAAGCCATCAGCCTGGCACTCAAGGAAATGGGATATACGGTTGCCGCCAACTATGCCGGCAACGAGGAAAAGGCCAAGGCCTTCACCGACGCCACCGGCATTGCCAGCTTCAAATGGGATGTCGGCGATCATCAGGCCTGCCTGGATGGCTGCGCTGCGGTGGCGGAAGCGCTCGGCCCGGTCGACATCGTCGTCAACAATGCCGGCATCACCCGTGACGGCGTGCTCGCCAAGATGAGCTTCGACGACTGGAACGAAGTCATGCGCATCAACCTTGGCGGTTGCTTCAACATGGCCAAGGCGACCTTTGGCGGCATGCGCGAGCGCGGCTGGGGCCGGATCGTCAATATCGGTTCGATCAACGGCCAGGCCGGCCAATATGGCCAGGTCAACTATGCCGCCGCCAAGTCGGGCATCCATGGCTTCACCAAGGCGCTGGCGCAGGAAGGCGCCAAATATGGCGTCACCGTCAATGCGATCGCGCCCGGCTATATCGACACCGACATGGTCGCCGCCGTGCCGGCACCGGTGCTGGAAAAGATCGTCGCCAAGATCCCGGTCGGCCGTCTGGGGCAGGCGCATGAGATCGCCCGTGGCGTCGCCTTCTTCTGCAGCGACGAGGGCGGCTTCGTGACCGGCAGCACACTGTCGATCAACGGCGGCCAGCACATGTATTGATGGCCAAGGGCGACGTTTCCGATGGCGCAGCCGCGTCCGGGGCGTCGCCCTTTGCCCCTCCGGTCAAGCGCAGCGTGACCATTGCCGGGCACCAGACCGCGATCAGCCTGGAGCCGATTTTCTGGCAGGCGCTGCGCGATGCCGCGGCCGAGGCCGAATTGCCGATCAATGCGCTGATCGCCCGCATCGACGTGACGCGGATGGCGGCCGACGAGCCCCCCAATCTGGCCAGCGCGATCCGCTGCTGGCTTTTCGCCCGCGTCCGGACACAGGATTCGCCGCCGGGCTGAGCGTCTCCCGCCGCTTTCCCTTATTGCTATAGCGTTTCTTCCGCACTTCTGCGCCGGGGCGAAATAGGCTAGGGCGCTGCGAATGAAATTGATTCGCATTATGGTCCGCTGTATCGCGGACCGGGGCTGACGGACGGAGGACGGGCAATGCTGCAGGCGGCACAGGGCGGGGCGGAGGTCTATGCGACCGATTTCGCCGATGTCGGTGACGATCGTCCGATGCCCGTTGCCAGCGGCCATGCCATCGCTGTTCCGGCCGAACGCTATGGCGCTCGGCGCGGCCCGAACCTGCCCGCCATTGCCGCCATCCTGGTCGTGCATGCGCTGCTGATCGGCGCGCTGATCCAGGTGCGCAATCATGTCGTCCGGGCCGAAGAGGCGAAGCTGACGGTGGTGAACCTGTCGCCACCCCCGCCGCCGCCCGCCGCCGAAGCGCCTCCGCCGCCGCCATCCCAGCCGCAGGTCGTGGCGCCGCCGCCG
The DNA here is from genome assembly GCF_003950715.1 of Sphingomonas sp. S-NIH.Pt3_0716. NCBI lineage: Bacteria > Pseudomonadati > Pseudomonadota > Alphaproteobacteria > Sphingomonadales > Sphingomonadaceae > Sphingomonas > Sphingomonas sp. S-NIH.Pt3_0716. The sequence goes on from NZ_QLJK01000002.1 coordinate 194,035, forward strand.
ATCGTTCAGACGCCGGTGCCGCCGGTGCAGATCGCCACCACGCCCGATCCGGTCCCTGCGCCATCGCCGGTCGCGGTGTCGGCCCCGCCATCGCCGCCGGCCCCTGCCGCGCCGGTCATGGCGGCCGCGGCCCCTTCGGTCGTCCAGGCGGGCGATATCGGCGCGCAGATGGTGTCGGGCAAGCCGCCCCGCTATCCGATCGACAGCCGGCGCAAGCGCGAGCAGGGCACGGTCGTCCTGGCGCTGGTGGTCGGCACCGACGGCGGCGTCGAGAGCATCGGCATTGCCCGCAGCAGCGGTTTTGCACGACTGGATGATGCCGCGCGCGATGCGGTCAAACATTGGCGCTGGCGCCCGATCATCCGTGACGGTCAGGCCGTGCGGGTGAAGGGCGTGGTCGAAATCCCCTTCGTCATCCGCACCGACAAGGCCTGACAGACAGGGCCTGACAGACAGCGCCTCACCGGCGCGCCTCGCCCGACCGCAGGCCCAGGCCATCCCGCCCCGGAGTATCCTTCATGCTGATCGTCATTCCCGACCTGATCGACGCCGCCGGCGTCGTCCACATCCGCGCGCTGATCGATGCGGCGCAATGGGTCGATGGCAATGTCACCTCCGGCCATCAGTCGGCGCTGGCCAAGCGCAACCTGCAACTGCCCGAAAGCGCGCCGGAAGCCCGCCAGGCGGGGCAGATGATCCTCGATGCGCTTGGGCGATCGCCCTTGTTCATCGCCGCCGCGCTGCCGCTCAAGATCTTTCCGCCTTTGTTCAACAGCTATGCCGGCGGGCAGGCGTTCGGCACCCATGTCGACAATGCCGTGCGCATCCAGGCCGGCACCGGCTTTCGCGTGCGATCCGACCTGTCGATCACCGTCTTCCTGGAGGAGCCGGAAAGCTATGAGGGAGGCGAACTGACGATCGAGACCAATTTCGGCGTGCAGCAGGTGAAGCTGCCGGCGGGGCAGGCGGTGCTCTATCCCTCCTCCTCGCTGCATCGGGTCGAACCGGTGACGCAGGGCCGGCGCGTCGCCAGCTTCTTCTGGATGCAGTCGATGATCCGCGACGATGCCGCGCGCCAGATGCTGTTCGATCTCGACAGTTCGATCCAGCAACTGGCGCTCGATCGCGGCCATGACGATGCGCAGGTGATCCGCCTGACCGGCGTCTATCATAATCTGCTGCGCCGCTGGGCCGACGCCTGAGCCTGCTGCCCGTTTTGACTATAGCTAACTGACTGGCAATTATAGCGAATCTATAGCCGTCACGCCGCGCGTGCGGACGCTGGCTCGCCGCACATGTCGTTCGTCGGCGCTGGTTGCCCTTTGGTCGAAAGCCCGCATGTCACGCCCTGCCGTCCGGAAAAGCCGTTTGACCTCATCTGTCCGGCTCGCAATGATCCGCGCCATCCACGCGGGGGGTGCCAAGGGGGTGGCCTTCGCGACAAGACAGACCCGCGATCTGCGGGCATTCCAGTGGAGGCTATCTTGCATAGACGCGACTTCCTGGCCTTTGGCACCATGGGTGTCGGCGGGCTCGTCCTGCCGTCCTTTTTCGGCAAGGTCATTGCAGCAGAGGATCTGAACAGCGCGCTCGACGTCGGCTTCAAGAAGGGGCTGGCCGACGCCGCGATGAACGCGGCCAAGAGCGCCGGCGCCAGCTATTGCGACGTGCGTGTCGGCCGCTACCTGCGCCAGTTCGTCATCACCCGCGAAAAGAATGTCGAGAATATCGTCAACACCGAATCCACCGGTGTCGGCATTCGCGTTCTCGCCAATGGCGCCTGGGGCTTTGCCGCCACCAATGAGCTGAGCAAGGAAGCGGTCGCCAAGGCTGCGCAGCAGGCGGTCGCCATCGCCAAGGCCAATGCGCCGCAGCAGAGCGCCCCGGTCCAGCTCGCCCCGGTCAGGGGCGCGGGCGAGGTCAGCTGGAAGACGCCGATCGTCAAGAACAGCATGGCCGTGCCGATCAAGGACAAGGTCGAGCTGCTGATGGGCGTGAACGCCGCCGCGATGGAAGCGGGCGCCGACTTCGTCAATTCGATCCTGTTCCTGGTCAATGAGCAGAAATATTTCGCCAGCACCGATGGCAGCTATATCGATCAGGATGTCCACCGCATCTGGGCACCGATGACGGTCACCGCGGTCGACAAGACCAGCGGCAAGTTCCGCACGCGTGAGGGCCTGTCCTCGCCGATGGGCCTGGGCTTCGAATATCTCGACGGCGCGGCCAGCGGCAAGACCGTGCTGCCCAATGGCGTCACCGTCTATGGCAACAGTTATGACATGAAGGAGGACGCGATCGCCGCCGCCAAGCAGGCGCGCGCCAAGCTCAAGGCGCCGTCGGTCAAGCCCGGCAAATATGATCTGGTGCTCGACCCGTCGCACACCTGGCTGACCATCCACGAATCCGTCGGCCACCCGCTCGAACTGGATCGCGTGCTGGGCTATGAGGCCAATTATGCCGGCACCAGCTTCGCCACGATGGACAAGCTGCAGGCCCATTTCCAATATGGCAGCGACAAGGTGAACATCGTCGCCGACAAGGTGCAGCCGGGCAGCCTGGGCGCCGTCGCCTATGATGACGAAGGCGTGAAGACCAAGAAGTGGGATCTGATCCGCGACGGCAAGCTGGTCGGCTATCAGGCGATCCGTGACCAGGCCCATATCGAGGGCAAGAAGGAATCGGACGGCTGCGCCTATGCCGATAGCTGGTCCAATGTGCAGTTCCAGCGCATGGCCAATGTCAGCCTGGAACCGGGCAAGACCAAGCAGAGCGTCGCGGACATGATTTCCGGTGTCGAGGACGGCATCTACATCATTGGCGACGGCAGCTTCTCGATCGACCAGCAGCGCTACAACGCCCAGTTTGGCGGCCAGCTCTTCTACGAGATCAAGAACGGCAAGATCGGTCAGCAGATCGAGGATGTCGCCTACCAGATCCGCACGCCGGAATTCTGGAATGCCTGCGTCGGCGTCTGCGACCAGAGCGATTATCGCCTGGGTGGCTCCTTCTTCGACGGCAAGGGCCAGCCGGCCCAGGTCTCCGCCGTGTCGCACGGGTCTTCGACCGCGCGCTTCAACGGTATCAACGTCATCAACACCGCGCGTTCGCTCGGCTGATCGCTTAGGGAGACAGAAAAATGAGCATCCTTACCGAAGCGCAGGCCAAGGCCATCCTGACCAAGGTCGTCGCCCTGTCGAAGGCCGACGAATGCACCGCGCAGCTGACCGGCAAGATCCAGGGCAATATCCGTTTCGCCCGCAACGACGTGTCGACCGCCGGCCTGACCGACGATATCGAACTGGCGGTCCAGGTCGCCTATGGCAAGAAGGTCGGCACCGCCACCATCAACCAGTTTGACGACGCCTCGCTGGAACGCGTGGTGCGCCGGGCGGAAACGCTGGCCAATCTGGCCCCGGACAATCCGGAATTCATGCCGGCGGTGGACAGCCAGGCCTATAAGGCCAGCCCGACCTTCGCTCAGTCGACCGCCGACATCACGCCGGAATATCGCGCCCAGGTGGCGTCGACCTCGATCACCGCCTGCAAGTCGCAGAAGCTGATCGCGGCCGGCTATCTGGAGGATAATCAGAGCTTCGTCGCGATCGCCAACAGCAAGGGCAATTTCGGCTATCAGCGCTCGACCATGCTGGATTATACCTGCACTGTCCGGACCGAGGATGGCCGGGGCTCCGGCTGGGTCGGCACCGACACGCAGGACGCCACCCGCTTCAAGGCGGACAGCGACATCCAGATCGCCATGCGCAAGGCATCGGCCTCGTCCGAGGCCAAGGCGCTGGAGCCGGGCAAATATACCGTGATCCTGGAACCGATGGCGGCCGCGGGCCTGATCGGCTTCATGTTCTACTTCTTCGGCGCGCGCGAGGCGGACGAGGGCCGCAGCTTCCTGTCGAAGAAGGGCGGCGGCAACAAGCTGGGCGAACAGGTGTTCGGGCCGCAGGTCAATTTCTACACCGACCCGTGGGATCCGGTCGCGCCCTGCCTGCCCTGGGACGATGATGGCCTCGCGCGCCAGCGCGTCGACATGGTCAAGGACGGCAAGGTCACCAACCTCAATTACAGCCGCTACTGGGCGAGCAAGCAGGGCAAGCCTGCGATCGGCCAGATGGGCAATATCCTGATGACCGGCGGCATCAAGACCACCGCCGACCTGGTCCGCTCGACCGAGCGCGGCGTGCTCGTCACCCGCACCTGGTATATCCGCATGGTCGATCCGCAGACCGTGCTGCTGACCGGCCTGACCCGCGACGGCACCTTCTATGTCGAGAACGGCCAGATCAAATATCCGATCAAGAATTTCCGGTTCAACGAAAGCCCGGTGATCATGCTCAACAATGTCGAAGAGCTGGGTCGCCCGGTCCGCGTGCCGCCGGACGAAGTGTCGATGAACATCGTCGTGCCGCCGATGAAGCTGCGCGACTTCACCTTCACCTCGCTCTCGGACGCGGTGTAAGATAGGAAGCAACCCATAATCCTCCCCTGTGAAGGGGAGGTGGCTGGCCGTAGGCCAGACGGAGGGGTGTCACCCCATCGATGGCGGGACACCCCTCCACCATTTGCTGCGCAAATGGTCCCCCTCCCCCAATGGGGGAGGATTATGCAGATTGGGCGTTCGATTAGCTTTGATGACACGCGGCGAGTTTCTTCGGTTGATGGCGGGCGGTCTGGCTGGCGCAATGCTGGCCCGTCCGCTTGCCGCCGCGGGAGGCTATGATTTCTGGTTCACCCGGCTGCGCTATGACTCGGGCGACTGGGACGTCGACCAGCGCATGCCATCCAACCTCATCACCTCGCTGATCGATTATACGACGCTGCGGGTCGATCCGAAGGAGCATGTCATCGCCCTTTCGGACCCGAAGATGCTGACCGCGCCCTTCTGCTACATGGCGGGGCACAAGCTGGTCGAATTTTCGGAGGCCGAGCGGCGCAATTTCGAGCGCTATGTCCGCAATGGCGGCTTCGTCCTGGTGGATGATTGCAACCATGACATAGACGGCCTGTTCGCCCGCTCGTTCGAGGCGCAGATGGCCAAGATTTTCGGCCCCAAGGGCTTGAAGACGCTGCCCAGGACCCATCCGGTCTATCGCAGCTTCTTCAAGTTCGACGGGCCGCCCAATACCGCGCTGGAGCTGAATGGCTGGGGCGATGATCTGGTCCATGATTATCTCAAGGGTATAGAGGTCAATGGCCGCCTGGGCGTTCTCTACAGCAACAAGGATTATGGCTGCGAGTGGGACTATGACTGGCGCAACAAGCGCTTCCTGGCCGAGGATAATACGAAATTCGCGGTCAATATCGTGATGTACGCGCTGTCGTCGTGACGCCTGCCGTCCGCCGCCTTTTTTTCGTCATTCCCGCGAAAGCGGGAATCCACCTCCCAACCTCGCACTCGTGGAGAGCGTCGGAGATGGATCCCCGCCTTCGCGGGGATGACGGCAATTGCTAGGAACTATCATGACCGATATCAGCGAAGCGGAAATCCAGCAGAAACTGGCGCGCCTGGGCGAATTGCGCGCGGCGATCGGCCAGGCGATCGTGGGGCAGGGGGCAGTGGTCGAACAGTTGCTGATCGGCCTGCTCGCCGGCGGCCATTGTCTGCTCGAAGGGGTGCCGGGCCTCGGCAAGACATTGCTGGTCCGCTCGCTCGGAGAAGCGTTGAAGCTCGACTTCCGTCGGGTACAGTTCACGCCCGACCTGATGCCCAGCGATATTCTCGGCACCGAATTGCTGGAGGAGGATCATGGCACCGGCCATCGCAGCTTCCGGTTCCAGAAGGGACCGATCTTCACCAATTTGCTGCTGGCCGACGAACTCAACCGCACCCCGCCCAAGACGCAGGCGGCGCTGCTGGAGGCGATGCAGGAGAGGACCGTCAGCTATGGCGGCACCACCTATCAGCTGCCTTCGCCCTTCTTCGTGCTGGCGACACAGAATCCGCTGGAACAGGCCGGCACCTATCCGCTGCCCGAGGCGCAGCTTGACCGCTTCCTCCTCCATATCCGCGTCGATTATCCGACCGAGCAGGAGGAGCATGACATTCTCGCCCAGACCACCGGCGCCAAGCCGGGTGCGGTGCCGGCGGTGATGCAGGGCGAGGAGGTGCTGGCGCTGCAGAAACTGGTGCGCGACGTGCATTTCGGTGAGGATCTGCTGCGCTGGGTGACGCGGATCGTGCGCGCCAGCCGTCCGGGCGAGGGCGCACCGGAGGAAATCCGCAAATATGTGAAATGGGGCGCCGGCCCGCGTGCCGGCCAGTCGCTGATCCTGGCGGCCAAGGCGCGGGCGCTGCTGCAGGGCCGTCTGGCGGCGACGCGCGAGGATATCGTCGCGCTGGCCGGGCCGGTGATGCGCCACCGCCTGCTGCTGTCCTTCGCCGCAGAAGCGGAAGGGAAGAGCGCCGACGATGTCGTCGCCGCGCTCGTCCGCGCCGTGCCGCTCGGCTGATCCGGACGCAACGCCATGGCCGATTTCATCCCCCCAGACGTGCGGAGCCGGCTCAAAAGCCTGCGCCTGCTCACGCGCCGGGCGGTGGGATCGCATGGCCTCGGCCTGCATCACAGCCATAGTCGGGGGGCGGGCCTGGAGTTCGCGCAGTATCGCGCCTATGAGCCGGGCGACGAGTTGCGCCAGATCGACTGGAAACTCTATGCCCGGTCGGACAAATTCTTCGTCCGCGAGGCCGAACGGGAAAGCCCGGTCGCGGTCTGGATATTGATGGATGCCAGCGCCTCGATGGGGCAGGCGGACGCGATCCGGCCCGATTATAGTCGGCTCGATGCGGCCAAGGGGATCGCCGCCAGCATCGCCGAACTGGCGATGCAGCAGGGCGATCGCTTCGGCTGGATGGCGCTGTCCGACACCGGGCTGCGGCTATTGCCGCCCGCCACCGGCCTGCGCCAGCGCGACCGGCTGCTGCTCGACATGCTGCCGCTGCGGGCCGAAGGGGGCTTTGCCGCCGAAGCGCAATTGGGGCCGGTCTGGGAACGGATTGGCGCGCATGATCTGGTGATCCTGCTGAGCGATTGTTTCGAACCGGGCGCGATCGATCTGGTCGAGAAGCTGTCGGCGGCCGGGCGCGAGGTTCTGGTGATCGAGATGCTGACCGTGGGCGAGCGGGATTTCCCGTTCGACGGCGGCTATCGCTTTCGTGACCCGGAGACGGGCGAGGAGCTGCTGGGGGATGGCGCCGCGCTGCGCGCCGAATTTCTGCGCCGCTTCGGCGAGGCGCGGGCGGAGTTGCATGCCCGGCTCGATGCGGTCGGCATCCGCCGCGCGACCCATGTGCTGGACGAGCCGATCGACCTGCCGCTGCGCCGCCTGTTCGGTGCCCATGACGCGGCCGAATATTCATGACGCCCGCCTTGCTGCTCCCCGCCGCGCTGGCCGGCCTGCTGGCGCTGCTGATCCCGCTTGCGATCCATGTCGCCCGGCGCAGCGAGCAATTGCCGACCGATTTCGCCGCGCTGCGCTGGCTGCGGCAGAAGCCCAAGCCCCGGTCCCGGCTACGGTTCGACGAATGGCTGTTGCTCGCCCTGCGCCTCGCCCTGCTGGCGCTGGTCGCGCTGTGGCTCGCCCATCCGGTGCTGTTCGGCGCGGCGAGCAAGCAGGCTTATGTGGCGCTGACGCCCGGCGTCGATCCAGCGGCGGTGGACGAAAAGACGCTGGCCGAGGGACGGGCGCATTGGCTGGCGCCCGGCTATCCCCGCGTCGAGCCGGGCAAGCCGATCACGGCCGACGCCATCCCGCTCGGCAGTCTGGTGCGCCAGCTGGACGCGGACCTGCCGCCGGGCGCACCGCTCACCATTATCGTGCCGCAGGCCATCCAGGGCGCCGATGCGGAGCGGCCGCACCTGTCGCGCAAGGTCGACTGGCGCATCGTCCCCGGCGCGATGCCGGCGGGCAAGCCGGCGCCAGTGAAGCTACCGTCGATCGCGATCCGCGCCGACGCGGGCCATGCTGCCGGAGTGCGGTATCTCAATGCCGCTGCACTTGCCTGGCAACCGGCGGGCAAGCCGGCCGATGTCGACAGCGGCCCGCTGACCGCGCCACTGCCTCCGACGGACAAGACATTGTTCTGGATGAGCGCGGGCAGTCTGCCGGAAGCGCTGCAGGGGTGGATTGCGCAGGGCGGGCAGGCGATCGTCGCGTCCGATGCGGTGCTGCCCCAGGGCGCGATGCCCGCGCCCCTGTGGCAGGATGATCTTGCTCGGCCGCTGTTGGAGGCGATGCGGATCGGCAAGGGCCGGTTGCTCCGTTTCACCCGCCCGTTGCAGCCGGCACAGATGCCACAATTGCTGGAGGCGGATTTCCCCGTCCGCCTGCGCGCGCTGATCCAGCCGCCGACTGTGGCGCCACAGCGCGCCGATGCCGCCGCCTATGCGCCGCTCACCGGTGGACGCAGCTATCCCCAGCCGCCGGCCGAACTGCGCCCCTGGCTGGCGCTGCTGATCGCGGCGCTGCTGCTGGTCGAACGCTGGTTCGCCACCCGCCGCAAGCGGGCGATCGCGCCATGAGCGCTGACGCCTTGCTCTCCACCTGGCTGACGCCCAGTCGCCGGCGCGTGCGGCTCGATACGCTGCTGCTCGGCCTGCCGGTCCTGCTGCTGGCGGGCGCGCTGGTCTGGCGCTTCGCCGGACTTGTGCCGGCGGTGATCCTGCTGCTGCTCGGCGCCGGCCTGCTCGGCACCCTCGTCATCCGCCGCGCCCGGCGCTTCGATCAGGCCTGGCTGGTCCGCCGCCTCGATGCCAGCCGCGCCGATCTGGAGGATAGCAGCGGGCTGATCTTCGCCGATCCGCAGGGCTTGGGGCCGCTGCAACGGCTGCAACGCGCCCGGCTCGACCAGCGGCTGGAACAGGGCGTGCCGGAGGAACTGGTGCCCCACTGGTCGCGCCGCGCGATCCCTATCCTCTGGATCATTGCCCTGCTCGGCATCGCCGCCCTGCTGCTCTGGCCGCGCGGCAGCGATAGGCCCGTCGTGCTCGCCCCCGCTTCCGAGGGCATCGCCGCAAAGCCCGGCATCCCGCGCCTGGTCGCGCAAAATCTGCGCATCATTCCGCCCGCCTACACCGGCCTGCCGCTCCGTGATGAGGCCAAGCTTGATGTGCGCGCGCCGCTTGGATCACGGCTCGAATGGACCTTCCGCTTCGATTCGCAGGCAAGCGCGCCGGCGCTGCTGCCGCTTGGCGGTGCAGGCATTGCGCTGCGCCGCGATGGCGATCACTGGATCGCCAGCCGCACGCTGGATGCCTCCTTCCTCTACCGCGTCGATCCGGCCTCCGGGCGCGGTCCCTTGCCGCCGCTGCACCGGATCGACGGCGTGGCCGATGCGCTGCCGCAGGTGAAGCTGATCGCGCCCGCCGCCAGCCTCAATATGGTGGCGCCGGGCCAGCGTAGCTGGACGCCCGTCTTCGCCGCGACCGACGATTATGGCGTCGCCGCCACCGCCCGGCTGCGCATCACGCTGGCGATCGGCGAGGGCGAGAATATCCGCTTCACCGAGCGCGAGATCGCCATGTCCGGCTCCGGCCCGGCGCGCGACCGGCGCTTTGCCCCGCGCCTCGATTTCGGCGCGCTCGGCTTTTCGGCCGGCGGCGATATGGTGGTGCAGATCATCGTGCGCGACAATCGCGCGCCGTCGCCGCAGGAGGTGCGCGGCCCCAGCGTCATCCTGCGCTGGCCTGCGGCCAAGGCGCCCGAAAGCGGCGGCCTGCAGGGCATGGTCAACACCACCCTGCCGGCCTATTTCCGCAGCCAGCGCCAGATCATCATCGATGCCGAGGCGCTGCTGAAGCGCAAACGCAGCCTGTCGGCCGACAAATATCTCTCGCAATCCAACGGCATCGGCAACGATCAGAAAATCCTGCGCGGCCGCTACAGCCAGTTTCTGGGCGGCGAGAGCGAAGGCGAGCCCAGCCTGCCGACGGCCGATGCGGATGGCCATGGCGAGGGGGACGGCCATGATCATGGCCCGCCGGTCGCGGCGCCCAATGTCTTTGGCGAGAAGGAGGATGTGCTCGCCGAGTTCGGCCATCCGCACGATGAGTCGCCCGCGTCCAGCCTGGACCCGGAAACCCGCGCGATCCTGAAACAGGCGGTCGATGAAATGTGGCAGTCGGAAATGCAGTTGAAGCAGGGTCGACCCGACCTGGCCTTGCCCTTCGCCTACAAGGCGCTGCGCTTCATCAAGGAAGTGCAGCAGGCGACCCGCATCTTCCTGTCGCGCGTCGGCCCGGAATTGCCGCCGATCGACCCCGCCCGCCGCATGACCGGCAAGCGCGAGGGGATAGCCGGCCATTTCGAGCCGCTGGTTGCGGTCGAGGGTGATGACGGCCCGGCCGCCGCCGCTTGGCGCGGGCTGGCGCAGGGACCGGTGTCGCTCGGCGCGCTGGAGGGCTGGGCGCGGGCCAACGCCGCGCGCCTGCCCGATCCGCTGGCATTGAGCGGCGCGATCGACGCCGTGCGGCGCGATCCGGGCTGCGCTTCCTGTCGCGACAAGCTGCGCGCGCAATTGTGGATGGCGATGGAGCGGCCGCAGGGCGGCGTGGCGCGGCGGCGCCCGGCCGATGCTGCCGGCGCGCGCTATCTCGGCGCGATCGGGGGACGGCCATGAGCGCGCAGATCACCACCGCGCTGCTCCTCGGCGCGGCCGTGCTGGTCGGTTGGGCAAGGCTGCTGCTGTGGCAGCGTTCGGCGGGCGATCTTGGCGCACGGCCTTGGCGGCTTGCGGCCCTGTTGCTGCTCCAGCCGCTTGTCGCGCTACTCCTCTATTTCGGCCTGTTCCCGCCCGCGTTGCCGGTTGCGGGCGGCACCCTGACCGTCGCGACCCAGGGTAGTTGGCGCTTCGCCCCGGCCGGCAAGGGCGCGCATCTGGTCGCGCTGCCCGAAGCGCCGGACATGGCGGGCGCGCAGGCGGTGCCCGATCTGGCGACCGCGCTGCGCCGCTATCCCGACACGCGCCGCCTCGTCATCCTGGGGCAGGGGCTCGTCGCCCGCGACCGCGATGCGGCACGGGGGCTGGCCATTGACTACACGCCGCCGCCCATGGCGGCCGGTCTGATTGCACTCGCCAAGCCGGATCGGGTTGCGCCGGGCGCAACCTTCGCCGTGGGTGGACAGGTGGCCGGCCTCTCCAAGGCGCAGGTCGAACTGCTCGATCCCGCCGGGCGCGTCACTGATGCCGCCGCTGTGGATGCCGATGGCCGCTTCAGCCTGACCGGGACCGCGCGCGCCGCCGGCACCGCCGAATTCACCCTGCGCCTGCGCCGCGCCGATGGCGGGCTGGTCGAACAGACGGTGGTGCCGCTGCGGATCGAGGGCGATGCCGCGCCGCGCCTGCTGATCCTCGCCGGGGCGCCGGGGCCAGAGGTCAAATATCTGCGCCGCTGGGCGGCCGACGCCGGCTATGCCGTCACCGTCAATATGAGCGCGGGCGGCGGCATCGCGCTGGGCGACGCACCGGTGGCGATCAACGCCGCCAGCCTGCGCCGCTATGACCTGCTGGTCGCCGATGACCGCGCCTGGGCCGGTCTGGGCGGCGGACGCGGCGCGGTGCTGGAAGCGGTGCGCGGCGGCATGGGCCTGCTGCTACGCGGCAGCGGCCCGGCCGACGGCGCGCTGCGCGGCCAGTGGCGTGCGCTGGGTTTCGATCTGTCCGGCGGCAATGGCGTCGCGCCGATCGCCCTGCCGGCGCCGCTGGTCGCCGATCGCGCCCGCACCCGTGCCGGCATCGGCAGCGCCGACATACCCGCGGACCTCAATATCGGCGACGATATTTTGCCCGAAGCGACCCGCATGGATGGCGTCCCGACCGGCCGCGACGCGGTGCCACTGGTGCAGGACGCCGCCGGCACGCCGCTCGCCGCCTGGCGCGCACTTGGGGCAGGGCGGGTCGCGGTCTGGACCGGCCTCGACAGTTTCGGCCTGGTGCTGAGCGGCCGGGGCGATCTTTATGGCGACTGGTGGGGGCGGATGATGACCGCCGTCGTGCGCCCGGCACCGGGGTCTGTTCCCGCCTTCACCGATCCGGCCTGGGTTGGCGAGCGGACCAGCCTGTGCGGTCTGAAGCCCGGCGCCCGTGTCGATGGCGCGCCGTTGGCGATCGATCCGGCGACCGGCGATTGCGCCGCCTGGTGGCCTGATCGCGCAGGTTGGCACCAGTTGGGCCGGACGGATGGTTCATCCGCAGCCTTCTACATCTATCCCGCCAATGCCCTGCCGACGCTGCGGACCGCACAGATGCATCAGGCCATGGCCCTGCTGCAGGGCGCCGACCACAAGAGCGATCCTGCCAAAGCCGCGCGCGCCGTTTCCGGCCCGTCCTGGCCCTGGCTACTCGGCTGGCTGATCGCCAGCGCCCTGCTCTGGTGGTTCGAGCGGTCCCGGATCGGCCGCGCGGCGGCCCCCCAGTCCTAACCCACGCCCAGCATCACCGGCCGCAACCGCTCGCTGGTCGCGACCAGCCAACCGACAAACTGGTCGATCCGGGCAATGCCGCGCAGGTCGCGGGGCACCACCAGCCAGAAGCTGCGCTGGATATCGACCGCCTCGGGCAGCACGCGGACCAGCCCCGCCATGGCGTCGCCGATGAAGCAGGGCAATATGCCGCATCCCGCGCCGCTGGCGATGATCTCCGCCTGGGCATTGATGCTGCTCGACCGGATCGCCGGTTCCAGCCGGGCGTCGACTTCCGCCAGATAGCGCAGTTCGGGCGCATAGATCTGATCGGGGACATAGCCGACCAGCACATGGCGGAGCAGGTCGCCCTTGACCTTCAACGGCGGCGCACCCTCCAGATAGGCGGGCGTCGCATAGAGGCCCAGATGATAGTCGGTCAGCTTGCGGGTGATCAGTGGGCCGGTCTTGGGCCGGGCCAGCATCACCGCAATGTCCGCCTCGCGCCGCGAGGGGTTGAGGAAGCCGCTTGACGCCACCAGATCGATCTCGATCCGGGGATGGTCGGCGGTGAAGCTGCGCAGATGCGGCGCGATCACCCGGCTGCCAAAGCCCTCCGAAGCGCTCAGGCGGATCGTCCCGGCCATCTGCGCGCCGGCTGCGCTGCCGCTCCGCTGCACGCCGAGCGCCGCCGCCTCCATCCGCTCGGCCTGTTCCAGCAGGCGGGTGCCATGGTCGGTCAGCACATGGCCGGCCGGCGTATGCTCGAACAGGCGTTGCTCCAGCGCCTGCTCCAGCCGCTTGATCCGCCGCGATATGGTGGTGGCGTCCATCCTGGTCATCGCCGCCGCCGCGCTCAGCCGCTCCGTACGTGCCACCGCCAGGAACAGGCGCAGGTCGTCCCAGTTCATGTATGCGGCATTTTTGCAGTATGGATATGCATATCCGTCAGCTTGCCTGCATTTCTGATATCCTGCAAGGCGGGGTGAAAGCATCGTGCGGAAAAGTGGGAGCCGGTTTTCCGCTTCAAACGATGCGACAAAAGAATTTGGAGCACGCGACCTGCGTCAGGGTGATCGCAGCGTGCTCCAAAGCATATTGGAGAGGATGGACCATGCGTATCATCGATCATGTCATCAGCGGTCATTCGGCAGGTGACGGCGGCCGCACCAGCGACGTCTTCGACCCCAATGGCGGCACCGTGCAGGCGCAGCTGCGCCTCGGCACCCAGGCCGACCTGGACGCTGCCATGGCCGCCGCACTGGCCGCCCAGCCGGCCTGGGCCGCGACCAACCCGCAGCGCCGCGCCCGCGTCATGTTCGCGTTCAAGACGCTGGTCGAACAGAATATGGACGAACTCGCCCATCTGCTCAGTTCCGAACATGGCAAGGTGATTGCCGACTCCAAGGGCGATATCCAGCGCGGGCTGGAGGTGATCGAGTTCGCCTGCGGCATCCCCCATGTGCTCAAGGGCGAATATACCCAGGGCGCCGGCCCCGGCATCGACGTCTATTCGATGCGCCAGCCGCTCGGCGTGGTCGCCGGCATCACCCCGTTCAATTTCCCGGCGATGATTCCGATGTGGATGTTCGGCGTCGCCATTGCTTGCGGCAATGCCTTCATTCTGAAGCCCAGCGAACGCGACCCCAGCGTGCCCGTGCGCCTCGCCGAACTGATGCGCGAGGCGGGCCTGCCCGACGGCGTTTTGCAGGTCGTCCATGGCGACAAGGAAATGGTCGACGCGATCCTCGACCATCCGGAGATTCGGGCGGTCAGCTTCGTCGGATCGTCCGACATCGCCCATTATGTCTATCGCCGTGGCGTCGAGGCGGGCAAGCGCGTCCAGGCGATGGGCGGCGCCAAGAATCATGGCATCGTCATGCCTGACGCTGATCTCGACCAGGTGGTGAATGACCTCGCCGGCGCGGCCTTCGGTTCGGCCGGCGAGCGCTGCATGGCGCTGCCGGTGGTGGTGCCGGTGGGCGAGGCGACGGCGATCGCCCTGCGCGAGAAGCTGATCCCGGCGATCGACGCGCTGCGGGTCGGCGTCTCGACCGATGCGGACGCCCATTATGGCCCGGTCGTCACCGCCGCGCACAAGGCGAAGATCGAGTCCTATATCCAGATGGGCGTCGATGAAGGCGCCGAGCTGGTGGTCGACGGCCGCGGCTTCACGCTGCAGGGCCATGAACAGGGCTTCTTCGTCGGCCCGACCCTGTTCGACCGGGTGACGCCGCAGATGCGTAGCTATCAGGAGGAGATTTTCGGCCCTGTGCTCCAGATGGTGCGCGCCGACAGCTTCGAGGATGCGCTGCGTCTGCCGAGCGACCACCAATATGGCAACGGCGTCGCCATCTTCACCCGCAACGGCCATGCCGCGCGCGAATTTGCCGCGCGGGTCAATGTCGGCATGGTCGGCATCAACGTGCCGATCCCGGTGCCGGTCGCCTATCACAGCTTCGGCGGCTGGAAGCGCAGCGCCTTTGGCGACACCAACCAGCATGGCATGGAAGGCGTGAAATTCTTCACCAAGGTGAAGACCGTCACCCAGCGCTGGCCCGACGGCGGCGCGACCGGCGACAGCGCCTTCGTCATCCCGACCATGGGGTGAGAGGAGCGGGGAGGCGATGAGGCCTCCCCGGACATGGCGCTGCAGGTTGACGCTTCATGACCTCGTCGCGCTAATGGATGCCGGACCAAGTCCGGCATGACGAACGGAAAGAATGAGACAAGCCCCATGACCCAGTTCGACCTCACCGACGAGCAGCGCGCCGTGCAGGAACTGGCGCAGCGCTTCACCGCCGATGCGATCACGCCCCATGCGGCCAAGTGGGACGAGGATCATCATTTCCCCCGCGACACCATCCGCCAGGCCGCCGAACTGGGCTTTGGCGCCATCTATGTGTCGGAAGAGAGCGGCGGCATCGGTCTGGGCCGGCTTGAATCCGCGCTCATCATGGAAGCGATGGCCTATGGCTGTCCCTCCACCTCGGCCTTCATCTCGATCCACAATATGGCCGCCTGGATGATCGACCGCTTCGGCGACGATGCGGTGAAACAGCGCTATCTCCCGTCGCTCGTCACCTGCGAGACGATCGCCTCCTACTGCCTGACCGAACCTTCCGCCGGTTCCGATGCGGCGTCGCTGCGTACCCGCGCGGTGCGGGACGGCGACCATTATGTCGTCACCGGTTCCAAGGCGTTCATTTCGGGCGGCGGCGAAAATGACATCTATGTCGTGATGGTCCGCACCGGCGAGGATGGCCCCAGGGGCATCAGCTGCCTGGTGATCGAGAAGGACATGGAAGGCGTCAGTTTCGGCGCGCAGGAGCGCAAGCTTGGCTGGCATTCGCAGCCCACCGCCCAGGTCAATTTCGACGGCGTCCGAGTGCCCGTCGCCAACCGGGTCGGGGCGGAAGGGCAGGGCTTCGCCATCGCCATGGCCGGGCTCGATGGGGGCCGTCTCAATATCGGTGCCTGCTCGCTCGGCGGCGCCCAGCGCGCGCTGGACGAGGCGGTTGGCTACACTCGCGAACGGCGGCAGTTCGACCGCGCCATCGCCGATTTCCAGAATACGCAATTCACCCTGGCCGACATGGAGACGGAGCTTCAGGCCGCCCGTGCCCTGCTCTATCTCGCCGCTGCCAAGGTGAGCGAGGGTGCGCCCGACAAGACCAAGTTCGCCGCCATGGCCAAGCGCTTCGCGACCGACACCGGTTCGGCCGTGGCCGACCGCGCGCTGCAGCTGCATGGCGGCTATGGCTATCTGATGGACTATCCGGTCGAGCGCATCTGGCGCGACCTGCGCGTCCACCGCATCCTGGAGGGCACGAACGAGATCATGCGCATGATCACCGTCCGCGAACTGCTGAAGGCCTGAAGGGGATGACCATGACCGACGATGTTCTGATTGCGGTGGAAGGCGGCGTCGGCCGCCTGCGGCTGAACCGGCCCAAGGCGATCCATGCGCTGACCCGCGCCATGTGCGCGACCATGACCGACGCGCTGCTCGCCTGGCAGGATGATCCGGCGATCCGCGCGGTGATGATCGACCATGCCGAAGGGCGTGGCTTCTGTGCCGGCGGCGACATCCGCCTGATCGCGGAGAGCGCGGCGGGCGACAATATGGCGGCGCGCGATTTCTTCGCGACCGAATATCGGCTGAACCATCTGCTTTTCACCTATGGGAAGCCGGTGATTGCCTTCATGGACGGCATCACCATGGGCGGCGGCGTCGGCATCGCCCAGCCGGCGCGCCATCGCGTTGCGACCGAACGCACCGTCTATGCCATGCCGGAAACCGGCATCGGCCTGTTCCCCGATGTCGGCGGCGGCTGGTATCTTTCTCGCCTGCCGGGGCGGTCGGGCCGCTATCTCGCCGTCACCGGCGCGCGGATCGACGGAGCGGACGCGATCGCGCTCGGCCTCGCCACCGACTATCTGCCGAGCGACCGGCTGGAGGAGACGAAGGCCGCGATCATCGCCGACCCATCCGATATCGGCGCGGTGCTGGCGCGCTTCGCCGTCACCCCGCCCGACAGCCATTTCGCCGCCCGCCTGCCGGATATCGACCGGCTGTTCGCCAGCGACCGGCTGGAGGATATCTATGCGGCGCTGCGCGCCGACGGATCGGACTGGGCGCAGGCGCAGCTCGCCGCGCTCGACACCAAGTCGCCCCAGACGATGAAGGTCGCGCTGCGGCAACTGGCGCAGGCGAGCCGCCTGACCCGCTTCGTCGACAATATGGCGATGGAATATGATCTCGCCTGCCGCATCATCGCCCGGCCCGACATTGTCGAAGGCGTGCGCGCGCTGATCGTCGACAAGGACAACCAGCCGCGCTGGAACCCGCCGACAGTGGAGGCGGTGACCGACCAGCTGGTCGATGCGATCTTCGCGCCCTTGCCGGAAGGCGAGGGCTGGACACCGCTGCCCCAGGCGGCGGTCGACGCCTGACAGAATAAAAGGAGAGGATGGACATGAGCAGCATCGGCTTCATCGGCCTTGGCAATATGGGCGGCGGCATGGCGGCCAATCTGGTGAAGGCGGGCCATGATGTCACCGCCTTCGACCTGTCCGAAGCCGCGCTGGCCCGCGCCGAAGCGGCCGGATGCACCCGTGCGGCATCGGCGGCGGAAGCCGTTCAAGCTGTCAGCATCGTCGTCACCATGCTGCCCGCCGGCAAGCATGTCCGCGCCGTCTATGGCGAGCAATTGCTGGGCGCGGTCGGGCCGGACACGCTGCTGATCGACTGTTCGACCATCGACGTCGCTTCGGCCCGCGCCGTCATCGAACAGGCGGCCGAACGCGGTCTCGCCATGGTCGATGCGCCGGTGTCGGGCGGCATCGCGGCGGCCAATGCCGGCACGCTCACTTTCATGGTCGGCGGCGAGGATGCCGCCTTTGCCCGCGCCGAACCGATCTTGCAGGCGATGGGCAAGGCGGTGATTCATGCCGGCGCGGCCGGTGCGGGGCAGGCGGCGAAGATCGTCAACAATATGCTGCTCGGCGCCACCATGGTCGCCACCTGCGAAGCCTTCGCCTTGGCGGAGAAGCTGGGCCTCGATCTCCAGACCTTCTTCGACATCTCGTCCAAGGCGTCGGGGCAGAGCTGGTCGATGACCAGCTATTGCCCGGTGCCCGGCGTCGGGCCGGAAACGCCAGCCGATCGCGACTATGAGGGCGGCTTCGCCAATGCGCTGATGCTCAAGGATCTCAAGCTCGCGGTGGAGGCCGCCCATGGCGTCGACGCCAGCGTGCCGATGGGCGCGGCGGCGGAATCCCTCTATCAGGCGCTGGTCAATACGGGCGCCGGTGCCAAGGATTTCTCCTCCATGATCCGTTTCCTCAAGGGCGCGGCGGCCTGACATCCCTGACTTGACCGCAACCACATATGATCTACTGTGTATCATATGTGGTTGCGCGATCGCTCCTGCGCGCGTGACGGCAGCATGGGAGAGAGACGATGGTGGCACTGGAGGCGCGCGACTATTTTACCGATCGCGGCATATTGCAGGATCCCTATGCCTTTTTCGAGGCGGTCCGGGCACATGGCCCGGTCTATCAGCCGCCGGGACGGGACTATCTGATCGTCACGGGCTTTGACGAAACGCTCGAAGTCCTCGCCAATGCCCAGGATTTTTCCGCCGTCAACGCGCTGCAGGGGGCCGCGGCGCCCTTGCCCTTTGACCCGCAAGGCAGCGACATCAGCGCGCAGCTTGAAGCGCATCGGCCCGATTTTCCCGGCGGCACGATGCTGGTCGGGCTGGACGACATGCCCCACACCATGCTGCGCGGGCTGGTCAACCGGCTGTTTACCCCCTCTCGCCTCAAGGCGAACGAGCGGTTCATATCGGATTATTCGGACCATCTGGTCCGCCAGGCGGTGGCGCGGGGGCGGACCGAGCTGATCCGGGACATCGCCACGCCCTTCGTCACGTTGGTGATCGCCGACCTGCTGGGCGTGCCGGCGGAGGATCGCCAGCGCTTCATGGATGTGATCGATGCGGCGCCGCCGCCCGGCAGCCTGGACGCGGCGGACAATGACTATGCGGGGGAGGGGCATCCGCTGATCGTCATGGGTTCCTATTTCGCCGCCTATGTCGAGGATCGGCGGCGTCATCCGCGCGAGGATATATTGACCGAGCTGGCGCTGGCCAAATATGCCGACGGGACCACGCCCAGCGTGGCGGAGATCGTCAACCTCGCCACCTTCCTGTTCGGCGCCGGGCAGGACACCAGCGCCAAGCTGCTGGGCAACGCCATGCGCCATATTGTCGATCAGCCGGGCCTTCAGGACCAGCTGCGCGCCGATCCGGCGCTGATCCCGGCCTTGATCGAGGAAGTGCTGCGGATCGAGGGATCGAGCAAGCAGACGGCGCGGGTGGCGCGGCGCGATACCCGGATCGGCGATCAGGCGGTGCCGGCGGGCACCTGCATATTGCTGGCACTGGCGGCGGCCAATCGCGATCCTGCGCGCTGGGACGCGCCTGCGGACCTGCAACTGGATCGTCCCCGCATTCGCGAGCATGTCGCCTTCGGCCGGGGCAAGCATGTCTGCGCCGGCGCGCCGCTCGCCCGTGTCGAGGTGCGGATCATTCTGGAGAAGTTTCTGGAGCATAGCAGCGCGATCGAACTCGACCCGGCCCGCCATGGCCCGCCCGGTGCCCGCGACCTGCATTTCGAGCCGAGTTTCATCATTCGCGGGCTGGCCGACCTGCACCTGACCCTGACGCCATCGACCACCGCATTGGCCGATCGGGGTGAGACGGGCAGCTTCCCCGTTGCGGGGCAGGCGCCGCAAGCACAGGTGGAACCACAGGATGAAATGCTGTCGACCGCTCGCACGAAGATCGGCGTGCTGCTGGCCGATCCGCAGACGCGCAGCCTGCTCGATCGCTATTTTCCGGGCGTGGCGGATGACCAGCGCATTGCGATGGCCAGGGGCATGACGCTCCGCGCGATCCAGCCCTTTGCCCCGTCGCAGTTCACCGATGCGGCGCTCGACGCGCTGGACGCGGATCTGGCGGCTCTTGCGGCATGAGGCGGCGGCGCGGGCCATCGGCCCGCGCCGCTCCAGTGTCAGTTATTGACGAAGGTCAGCGTGGCGATGTTGTAGAGCGTCGCCACCTTGGCGCCGCGCAGGCTGAGGTCGCCCTTTTCCTCCTGCGTCGCGGTCAGGATATAGCGGCCCTTTTCCTTGATCGGCAGGGTCACGCGGCCCTGGGCGTCGGTGACGAAGCCCTTCGACCATTTGTCGGGCGAGATCGCGGTCACCTTGACCCCGGCAAGCGGCTTGCCGTCGCGGACCAGCGTGAAACTGCTGGCGCCCGCAGCGGTCGGCACGATTTCCAGCGGCATCCCGGCCTTGGCCTCGCTGCGGCCGGCGCGCGCATAATAGATCACGCCTTCCTTCTTGCCGTCCTCGCCCCAGGGATCGAACACGCTGTCGTCGATCACGCGCACGTCGCCGGCGGGCACGGCGACCTCGATATAGCCGGCCTTGCGCACCTGCGCGGCGGAGGATGCGGGCACCAGCTTGGGCGCCTTCAGCTTCTCGAACTCGGGATCGCCACCCTCGGGCAGCGGATCGCCCGGTTCGCCCAGATAGATGCGCGCCGGGCCGGCGCCGTCCCGTTCGACCCACACTTCATGCGCCTGCGCCATCGCGGGCAGGCAGGCGATCGCCAGCAGCGCACTAGTCCATTTCAGCATAGTCTCTCTCCTCAGAAACGGAAGCCGACCGTGCCCATGACGTTGCGCGGCGCGCCCATGAAGCAGTCGCCACGCGCCAGACAGGACGCGTAGAATTTCTTGTTGAGCAGGTTGGTCGCATTGAGCGCGAAGCGCCAGTCCTGCCAGGTGATTTCCGCCAGCGCGTCGACGGTGGTGCGCGATGGCGTGACGATCGACCAGATCGCGCTGGTCGATACGCTCTTGCCGCTATAGACGACGCCGCCGCCCAGGCGCAGCTGCGCCTCGTCGGCCAGGCCGAAGGTCTTGGTGGACCAGAGCGACGCAGTGTGGCGCGGCATATAGTCGAGGCTGGTGTTGGTTTCCGACTTCAGCTTCGAATAGCCATAATTGGCCAGCAGTTCGAAATTGCCGGGCAGGGTATGGCTCGCTTCGATCTCGAAGCCCTTGGTGTTGAGCACGCCCGACTGTTCGGTGCCGCCCGCCGCGAGATAGAGGACGCGGTTGCGCTCCTTGATCTTGAACACGGTGGCGGTGACCAGGGTGCTGGGGGCGGGCTGCCACTTCACACCGGCTTCATATTGGGTGCCGGTCTGCGGCTTGTAGGCATCGCCATAGCTGCCGTCGCCATTGTCGATCCGGCCGGCGACCGGCAGGAAGCTTTCGGTGTAGCTGAAGAAGGGCGAGATGCCGGCGCCGATTTCGCCGATGATGCCGGCGCGGAAGGTGGTGGCATTGTCCTTCTGGCCCGAAGAGCCGGTCACGCGATCGCGGCGGGCGCCCAGCACGACCGATACCCGGTCATAGAAGCGGATCTGGTCCTGGACATAGACGCCCAGCTGCTTCTGGCTGTCGCTGGTGAAGGGGCCAGTCGGATCATAGGTCGCCAGCGCATCATAATCGATGTCGTAAAGGTCGACCAGTTCATAGCCGCCGGCATAACGCTTGGACACCTTGTTCCAGCTATAGTCGATGCCGACCAGCAGCTTGTGCTCGATATTGGCGCCGGTGTTGAAATTGAACTGGACGTTGTTGTCGGTCGAAAAGACGTTCATCCGCGCGTCGCTGGCATCGGCCGTCAGCGCGATGGTGCGCCCGTCGGTGCCATAGACCGAGAAGGGATCCTGCGGGTTGGTATAGCTGTCGGCATAATGGGTGTTATATTCCAGGTCGCTGTCGATATAGCGCGCCTTGAGGCTCAGCTTCACATTGTCGGAGAAGCGGTGGGTGATCGAGCCGCCACCCTGCAGCGACCGGCCATCATAGCGATCCCAGCCGGCCTTGCCGACGAAGGTGTAGCGATCCAGCTGCTCGCCCGCGACATTGTTGGGCATGAAGGTGCCGACGATCGGCAGGAACTGCGATGTCGAACCGGTGTCATCCTCCTGATAGAGGCCGGTCAGCACGATGTCGGTATCGGGCGTCGGCTGCCACCGGATCGAGGGCGCGAACATCACGCGGTCGTCGGGGACATGGTCGACATAGGTGTCGGCGTCGCGGACGCGGCCGACGAAGCGCACAGCCAGATTGTCGGCCAGCGCGACATTGACGTCGCCCATCGCCTCCTTGCGGTCATAGCTGCCATAGACAAGGTTGAGTTCGCCGCGCGTGGTGAAATCGGGCGTCTTGCTGACCAGGTTGACCAGGCCGCCGATCGACCCCTGGCCGAACAGCACCGATGCCGGGCCGCGCAGGATTTCCACGCGCGAGAAATTATAGGGGTCCGACGTGATCGACGCATAATAGCTGAAGATGTCGCGCATGCCGTCGCGGAACTGCAGCGCGTCCAGGCCACGCACATTGAAGCCATCGACGCGGGTATCGCGGCCATAGGGATTGGCCAGCACGCCGGCGGCATATTTCACCGTGTCGCTGATGCTGATCGCACCCTGCGACAGATATTGTTCGGATGTGATGACCTTGATCGGCTGGGGCAGTTCGACCAGCGCCGTATCGGTCTTGGACCCGGTGGTCGCGGCGGTGACGACGATGCTGTCTTCGTCAGTGCGGGGGGCGTCCGCGGCGGCCGCCTCTGCCGACCAGGCGGTGCCATGGCACAGCGCGATCAGGGCCGCGCCGCTCAATGCGATGAACTTCTTCATATGGGATCCCCCGTGACTCGTTTATGGGGCGCCCATAGCGATATTGATATTCGTTCGCAATTCTGTTGACTTGCATTTGCGAAAGGCATGTTGCGCAAATGCAACCGACCGCCCCGGACGGAGCGGCCGTGTGCTGATTGGAAACCGGCTGTGCCCTTATAATTCCTCGGGCCAGTAAAGCCGCATCGGGTTGTCGATCAGCAGCTTGCGCTGCAATTCCACCGTCGGGGCGATGCGCGGGATCATGTCGACCAGATGGCCGTCATCGGGGATCGCATCCTGCATGTTCGGGTGCGGCCAGTCGGTGCCCCACAACACGCGGTCCTGATAGTCGGCGACCAGCGGCGCAACGGCATCGGCAAAGGCGTTCCACGGATCGCCTGTCGGATCGAGCCGGTCGGGGCAGGTTGCCTTGAACCAGATGTCGTCACGGCTTTCGAGAAAGGCGCGGAACGCCTTCATGTCGGCGCCATCCGGCCCCTGGGTCACGTCCGGACGGCCCATATGGTCGATCACCAGCGGCACCGGGATCGCGTCCATGAATGGGCGCAGTTCCTCGAGGATGTCGGCCTCGAAATAGATCACCACATGCCAGCCCTTGGGCAGGCGCTTGGCCACTTCCAGGAACTTGTCCTTGGGCGCGTCATCGACCAGGCGCTTGAGGAAATTGAAGCGGATGCCGCGCATTCCGCCCTCATGCAGGGCGGCGAGATCGGCCTCCGAAATGGCCGGATCGACCACGGCGACGCCGCGCGCCTTGCCGTTCGATTTGGCGATGGCGTCCAGCGTCGCGGCATTGTCGGTGCCGTGGCAGCTGGCCTGGACGATGACATTGCGGGCGAAACCCAGATGGTCGCGGAGCGCGAACAGCATGTCCGGGCCGGCATCCTCGGGCAGATATTTCGCCTTCGCGCTGAACGGGAATTGCGCCATCGGACCGAACACATGGCAATGGGCGTCGATCGCGCCGGCCGGCGGGGTGTAGCGCGGTTTGGACGGATTGCCGTGCCAGCTGATGATGCGGCCAAGTTCGGGGGCGGTCATGCGAAAATCTCTCCATCCATCAGCTTGCGCGCGGTGCGCAGCATGGCGGCGCTGGTGACCGCGCCACTCTCGTCCAGTTCCATGACACAGGTCGTCTCGCCGGTCGGATGCTCGACCGACAGCGTCTTGCGATTGCCGCCGGGGATCGACGCGACTTCGGCCGCGGGCGATCCGTCGATCAGGCAGGCGGTGGCGACGCTGACCGCGCCCAGCACGCCGATCGAGGCATGGGCGCGATGCGGGATGAAACTGCGCACCGTGATCGCGCCGCCATCGCGCGGCGGGGCGACCAGCATCATCTTGGGCACGGACTTTTCCTTGACGTCTCCCAGGTTCATCCGTTCGCCGACGGCAAGCCGGATCGCCTCGATCCGGGCTTTGAGCGCCGCATCCTTGTCCAGCGTGTCGCGGTCTTCATAACCGGTGATGCCGACATCCTGCGCCTTCATGACGACGCAGGGCATGCCATTGTCGATCAGGGTGACGCGCACGCCCTCCACCTCGTCAAAGGCATTGCCGGTCGGCAGCAGTGCGCCGCAGGAGGAGCCGGCGGTGTCGCGAAACTCCAGCGGGATCGGCGCGGCGCTGCCGGGCACGCCGTCGATCCTCGCCTCGCCATCATAGCGGACCTTGCCACCGGGGGTCTCAACCGTGGCGATCGCGATCTGTCCGGTATTTTCCATGAAGATGGCGACGCGGGTCTCGCCGTCCTGCGCGGCGACGAGGCCACGCTCGATCGCGAAGGGGCCGATGCCGGCCAGGATATTGCCGCAATTCTGCGCGTCGCTGACAATCGCCTGATCGACGAAGACCTGGAGGAAGAGATAGTCGACATCGACGCCCGCCCGCTCGGATTTCTTCACCACCGCGACTTTGCTGGTCAGCGGATCGGCGCCGCCCATGCCATCGATCTGGCGCGGATCGGGCGATCCCATGACCCGCAGCAGGAAGGCGTCGCGCGCGGCTCTGTCGGCAGGCATGTCTTCCGAAAGGAAATAGCCGCCCTTGGACGTGCCGCCGCGCATCCACATGACTCTGGCCGACGTCACGCCCTGCCTCCGTTCGGTTCGAGCCTGTCGAGAACGGGGCGCAGGGTTCTCGACAGGCTCGAACCGAACGGGGTGGGGAAAAGCGCGTCAGACATATTTGAGGCCCATTTCCTGGAGGCGCGGGCGCATATTGTATATGTCGAGGCCCAGCTCTCCGGCGGCTAGGCGGACGCGCTTGGCTTCCTCGGCGGCTTCGCGGGCCTGCGCCTTTTCCAGCACGGCGGCGGCGTCGGCGCGCGGCACGATGCACACGCCATCATCGTCGGCGATGATCACGTCGCCCGGATTGACCAGCGCATTGGCGCAGACAACCGGGATATTGACCGATCCCAGCGTGCCCTTGATCGTGCCCTGGGCGTGGACCGCCTTGGACCAGACCGGGAAGTTCATCTGCTTGAGGTCGCGCACGTCGCGCACGCCCGCGTCGATGATGAGGCCACGGCAGCCGCGTGCCTGGGCGGAGGTGGCGAGCAGGTCGCCGAAATAGCCGTCGGTGCAGGGGCTGGTCGGGGCGAGCAGCAATATGTCGCCTTCCTTCAACTGTTCGATCGCAACATGGACCATCCAGTTGTCGCCCGGCGGGGCGGAGATCGTCACCGCGCTGCCGGCGATGCGGGCGCCCGGATAGATGGGGCGCATATAGGGGGCGAGCAGGCCCTTGCGGCCCTGGGCTTCATGGACGGTGGCGACCCCCGCCTTGGCGAGGCCATCGATGACGGCGAAGTCCGCCCGTTCGATATTCTGGACGACAATGCCGGACATCAAGCCTTCTCCTAGCGCATAAGTTGACAGCGATGTGGACAGGTGCAGCGCGATGCTCAAATCCGAACTGGAACCAGTGCATAAATTTTTGCTAAGTGTTGGACATGAACCCCGACCAGTTCAATATCCGACATCTGGCCGCGATGGCGGCCGTGGTGGAGCTTGGCAGCGTCAGCCTGGCGGCGCGCGCGGTGAACCTGACCCAGCCGGCGGTGACCCAGGGGATCGCCAAGCTGGAGGCGCAACTGGGCCTGCCGCTGTTCGCGCGCCAGCCCGGCGGTATGGTCGCGCTGGAGCCGGCGGAGCGGCTGAAGCCCCGGATCGATGCGGCGCTGCGGCTGATTGGCAGCAACCGGGTGACCGCGGCGCAGGTGCGCGCCTTCGTCGCCCTGGCGCGCGGCGGCAGCTATGCCGCGGCGGCGGTGGCGACCGGCGTGGCCGAACCCTCGCTGCATCGGGCGGTCGGCGATCTGGGGCTGGCGCTGGGACAAAGGCTGGTCGACCGGCGCGGGCGCGGCGTGATGCTGACCAGGGCCGGAACGGTGCTGGCGCAGCGGCTGCGGCTGGCGCTGGCGGAATTGCGGCAGGGGCTGGAGGATCTGGCCGACCTGCGCGGGCAGGAAGGCGGGCGCATCCTGGTCGGCGCCATGCCGCTGTCGCGCGCGCGCCTGATCCCCGATGCGATCGGCCGGTTCCGCGCCGATTTCCCGCTGGTCGACATCAGCGTCCATGAAGGATCGCATGCAGAACTGGTCGGCCCGCTGCGCGATGGCGAAATCGACATGATGGTCGGCGCGCTGCGCGATCCCGCCATGGCGCTGGACCTGACGCAACGGCCCCTGTTCGAGGATCGGCCGACCATCCTGGCGCGGCGCGGCCATGCGCTGGCGGCGGGCTGGGACGCCGATGCGCTGCACCGCTATCCCTGGATATTGCCGCCGGAAGGCACGCCGCTGCGGCAATTGTGGCAGGCGATGTTCGCGGCGTTGGGCGGCGACCTGCCGGCGGTGCCGATCGAATGCGGATCGGTGATGACGATCCGGCAATTGCTGGTCGGCGGCGAGTATCTGACCTTGCTGTCGCACGATCAACTGGCGCTGGAGCTGGAGGCGGGGCTGCTGATCGATATCGGCCCGGCACCCGGCGCGATCAGCCGGACCATCGGCCTCACCACGCGGGCCGACTGGCGCCCGACCCGGTTGCAGCAGCAGTTCATGGCCGCGATCGATCAGGCTGCGGCGCATATGAATTCGTAAAATCTTATAATGATCCAGCGGATTCGATTGGCGGCATCAGACAGGATCCGTCATCCAACCCGCCATGGAGCAGGAAATCGGTCTGATCGGATTTGGCGAGGCGGGGTCCACCTTTGCGATGGCGGGGGACTGGATCGACGCGGCTCGCGTCTATGATATCCAGACCGATGCCGGCGCCACCCGCGATGCGATGCTGGCGCGCTGTGTCAGGGCCGGCGTCCGGGCCGTGCCGACGCTGGCCGATGCCGTTGCGCCCGTCCCCTTCATCCTGTCGCTCGTCACCGCCGACCAGGCGCTGGCCGTTGCGCAGGCCGCCGCCGCCCATATCGCCCCCGGCGCCCTCTATTGCGATCTCAACAGCGTCGCGCCGCAGACCAAGCAGGCGGCGGCCCGCGCGATCGAGGCGGCCGGTGGCCATTATGTCGATGTCGCCGTGATGGCGCCGGTCGATCCGGCCCGGCTGAACGTGCCGCTGCTGGTCAGCGGCGCCCATGCCGATGCCGCGCGGGCAGGGCTGGCCCGGCTGGGCTTCACCAATATCCGCGTCGTTGGGGAGGCCGTCGGCCGCGCGTCGGCGATCAAGATGATCCGGTCGGTGATGGTCAAGGGGCTGGAGGCGCTGACCGCCGAATGCATGCTGGCGGCCGATGCGGCGGGCGTGCTGGACGAGGTGATCGGATCGCTCGACGCCAGCGAGAAGCCGCGGCCCTGGGATATCCGCGCCGACTATAATCTCGACCGCATGATGGTCCACGGGCTGCGCCGCGCGGCCGAGATGGCGGAGGTGGTCAAGACGCTCGATGGCCTTGGCACCGGTTCCGCGATGACGCGCGGTACGGTCGAGCGCCAGCAGGCGATCGGCGCGTTGGGGCTCAAGACGCCGCCCGAAGGGCTGGGCGCCAAGATCGACAGCATCATCCAAGCAAAAGCAGAACAGACAGGAAAGGCCGACGCGGCATGACCATGATTATCGACTGCCACGGCCATTATACCGTGCTGCCCAAGGGGCATGACGCCTGGCGCGAGGAGCAGAAGGCGGCGTTCAAGGCGGGCGTGCCTGCCCCCGCCTATCCCGACATCAGCGACGCCGAAATCCGCGAGACGATCGAGGCGAACCAGCTGCGCCTGATCAAGGAACGCGGCGCCGACCTCACCATCTTCTCGCCGCGCGCTTCGGCCATGGCCCCCCATGTCGGCGACGCGGCGGTGGCGAAGGAATGGGCGATGCGCTGCAACGACCTGATCGCGCGCGTCGTCGGCCTGTTCCCCGAAAGTTTCGTCGGCGTGTGCATGCTGCCCCAGTCGCCCAAGGCGGACATGGCGAACAGCATTGCCGAGCTGGAACGCTGCGTCGACATGGGCTTTATCGGCTGCAACCTCAATCCCGATCCGGGCGGCGGTCATTTCCAGCATCCGCCGCTCACCGACCGTTACTGGTATCCCTTCTACGAGAAGATGGTCGAGCTGGACGTGCCGGCGATGATCCATGTGTCGGGCAGCTGCAATCCGGCGATGCACGCGACTGGCGGCTATTATATCGCCGCCGATACCATCGCCTTCATGCAGTTGCTGGAGGGCGACCTGTTCAGGGACTTCCCGACCCTCAAGTTCATCATCCCGCATGGCGGCGGCGCCGTGCCCTATCATTGGGGACGTTACCGGGGCCTGGCCGACATGCTGAAGAAGCCCGACCTGTCGACCCATCTGATGAACAACATCTTCTTCGACACATGCGTCTATCATCAGCCGGGCGTCGACCTGCTGGCGGACGTGATCGACAACAAGAATATCCTGTTCGGGTCGGAAATGGTCGGCGCGGTGCGCGGCATCGATCCCACCACCGGCCATTATTTCGACGATACCAAGCGCTATGTCGATGCGCTGGACATCAGCGAGGGCGAGCGTGCCGCGATCTTCGAGGGCAATGCCCGCCGGGTCTTCCCCCGGCTCGACGCGCAATTGAAGGCGCGCGGCCTGTAAACCTATCCCCGCGGAGGGGCGCGTTCATCCCCCGGTCCTTTGTTGGAAGGAAGGGCCGGGGGATGGATGCCAAGAGAGGATGAGATGAGCATCGATATCCACGAATATCTTGCCGAGTTCGACGATATTCCCGGCACCCGCGTCTATACGGCGGCGCGGGCGCGTCAGGGCTATTGGATGAACCAGTTCGCGATGAGCCTGATGAAGGCGGAAAACCGCGTGCGCTGGCTGGCCGGCGAGCGCGCCTATATCGACGAATGGCCGATGACCGAGGCGCAGAAACAGGCGATCCTGGACCGCGACTATAATCGTTGCCTGGATCTGGGCGGGAACATCTATTTCCTTGCCAAGGTGTTCTCGACCGACGGCCTCAGCTTCCTGCAGGCGGTCGGCACCATGACCGGGATGAGCCCGGAAGATTATCAGGCGATGATGATCGCCGGCGGCCGCTCGCCTCAGGGTGTCCGCTCCATCAAGGAGAAACGCTGATGGCCCGCATCACTGCCGGCGTCGCCACCAGCCATGTGCCCGCCATCGGCGCTGCCATGGATCTGGGCAAGACCGCCGAACCCTACTGGCAGCCTTTGTTTGCCGGCTATGACTGGTCGCGGCAATGGATCGCGCAGGAAAAGCCCGATGTCGTAATCCTGGTCTATAATGACCATGCCTCCGCCTTCGACATGAAGATCATCCCGACCTTCGCGATCGGCTGTGGCGAACGCTACAAGCCGGCCGACGAGGGCTGGGGGCCGCGCCCGGTGCCCGATGTGATCGGCGAGCCGGACCTGGCCTGGCACATCGCCCAGAGCCTGATCCTCGACGAATTCGACATGACCATCATCAACGAAATGGATGTCGACCATGGCCTGACCGTGCCGTTGAGCCTGATGTTCGGCCAGCCCGACGCCTGGCCGTGCCGGGTGATCCCGGTCGCGGTCAATGTCGTCACCTATCCGCCGCCTTCGGGCAATCGCTGCTGGCGGCTGGGCGAGGCGATCGCCCGCGCGGTCGAGAGCTTCCCCGAGGATCTCAACGTGCAGATCTGGGGCACGGGCGGCATGAGCCACCAGCTTCAGGGCCCGCGCGCCGGCCTCATCAATGCCGAGTGGGACAATCGCTTCCTCGACCTGATGAGCCAGAGCGACGATGGCGAGGCGCTGCGTGCGATCGAGCATATCGAATATCTGCGCGAGACCGGGTCCGAAGGGATCGAGATGGTCATGTGGCTGATCATGCGCGGGGCGCTGGGCGACAAGGTCCGGCCGCTGCACCGCCATTATCATGTTCCCGCTTCCAACACTGCGGTCGGGCACCTGGTGCTCGAACCGACGGACTGAATTTCGGTTCGCACTCCTGCCTCCCCTCCCTTCCAGGGAGGGGCCGGGGGTGGGTGCGAGCGTAGCGAGCCTCCTTCGGAGGCACCCACCCTTGAATAGAGACAGGTGTCTCTATTCAACCCTCCCTGGAAGGGAGGGGCTTTAGATGGAGAAAATTCCATGCGTATTGCCCTCGCCGGTGCCGGCGCCTTTGGCGAAAAGCATCTTGATGGCCTCAAATATGTCGACGGCGTCAACGTCACCTCGATCATCGGCCGCGAACTGGAGGCGACGAAGAAGGTCGCCGAGAAATATGGCATCGGCCATGTGACCACCGACCTCAACGAGACGCTGGCGCGTGACGATGTCGATGCGGTGATCCTGTGTACGCCGACCCAGATGCACGCGGAACAGGCGATCGCCTGCATGAATGCGGGCAAGCATGTCGAGGTGGAAATCCCGCTTGCCGACAGCTGGGCCGATGCGCAGGCGGTGCTCGCCAAGCAGAAGGAAACCGGCTTGGTCTGCATGGTCGGCCATACCCGCCGCTTCAACCCGTCGCATCAGTTCGTCCACAACCGCATCCAGGCGGGCGAATTCAACGTCCAGCAGATGGATGTGCAGACCTATTTCTTCCGCCGCAAGAACATCAATGCCAAGGGCGAGCCGCGGTCGTGGACCGACCATCTTCTGTGGCATCACGCCGCGCATACGGTCGACCTGTTCGCCTATCAGGCGGGCAGGATCGTCGCCGCCCATGCGATGCAGGGGCCGATCCATCCGGAACTGGGCATCGCCATGGACATGTCGATCCAGCTCAAGAGCGAGACCGGCGCCATCTGCACCCTGTCGCTGAGCTTCAACAATGACGGGCCGCTTGGCACCTTCTTCCGCTATATCGGCGACACCGACACCTATATTGCCCGCTACGACGATCTGGTGAACGGCAAGGAAGAGCCGATCGACCTGGCCGGCGTCGCCATCTCCAACAATGGCATCGAATTGCAGGACCGCGAGTTCATCAGCGCCATCCGCGAGGGCCGCGAGCCCAACAGCTCGGTCGCCAAGGTGTTCGACTGCTATCGCGTGCTGGGCGAACTGGAAACGCAGCTCGCCGGCTGATCGAAATCCCTTCGGGGTCGCAGGGGGCGTGGATGGCGACAGGCCGTCCGCGCCCTTTGTTTTTGACAAGGTGCAGTGATGCTGGCGCATCAGCACCTTGCGACGCTCAAGCGCCGCGCGGGCTTACCGATCGATCAGCGGATGGCGCAGGTGCAGATCGTCCAGCAGCGTCTCGATCACCGATATCTCGCCCGCCGTGCCGCTCGGCGTGAAGGCCCAGTTGCAATGGGGATGGGTGGCGCGGCTGTAGATTCGGACCGGACCGATCGCCTTGCGCCAATGATGCTTGCTCTTGCCATGGGCGATCACCAGCCGCGCGATCATCATGTCGATCAGCCGGTCAGACGTCATCGTCCCACCCTTCGATCCCGTCCGCATCGCGATTGCCCGACCAGCTGACCGGGCTGTCCAGATAGGCTTCCAGCTCGCGCCAGTGCCGGTCCCAGCCGGGGCCGCGCCGCGCTTCGGGCACCTGCCGTTCGACCAGCCAGCGGGCGCGGGCCACGGGATTGCCCGCCGGGGCGCGCAGCCGGTCGAGGATGGCGCGGATGCTCTGCTGATCGTCGGTCATGATGACCGCCTGATAGGCGGCGACTTTCCGTCGTTCAAGCGAGCATCCGCGCGGCCCCTGCTTATTGTTCCGCCGACAGCGTGACCGGCCCGATCAGGCCCGACGGACGCAGCGGCGCATCGGGGCGATAGGTGGGGGCGGCGGTGAAGCTGATCTTCTGTGCGCCGGGCTGCTGGTCGCCGATCAGACGGTTGACCCACAGGTTCGCGACCTTCACCTCGATCGCGTTGCGACCGGGCTTCACCAGCTTGCCGACGTCCAGCCGATAGGGGGCGAACCAGCTTGTGCCCGCGACCTGGCCATTGATCCGCACCTCCGCGACATCGCCGACGCTGCCGAGATCAAGCCAGAGCGGTGCGCCGGCTTTGGCGCCCCTGGGCAGGGCAAAGCTGCTGGCATAGGTCGCCTCGCCCGAGAAATAGCGCACGCCCGGATC
Source organism: Sphingomonas sp. S-NIH.Pt3_0716 (assembly GCF_003950715.1). Classification (NCBI taxonomy): domain Bacteria; kingdom Pseudomonadati; phylum Pseudomonadota; class Alphaproteobacteria; order Sphingomonadales; family Sphingomonadaceae; genus Sphingomonas; species Sphingomonas sp. S-NIH.Pt3_0716. The sequence goes on from NZ_QLJK01000002.1 coordinate 226,277, forward strand.
GCTGCTCTTGTCGAGCGCCGTCAGCGTCGGCATCGCGATCTCGGCCGGCGCGCCGCGACCCGGCTGGAAGCGCACGGTCCAGGGCTGCGACAGGGTGGCGACCTGCTTCACCGTCGCCGGCGCGATCGTCCGGCCGGGCGACTGCGCCGGCTTGCGGAACAGGATGAAGAAGGCATCCTCCGGCCCGACGTCGAGCGGGACCACCGTGTCGCTGCCCTCGGTCCGGTAGGACAGCGGCGCGGCGCTGCCGTCGATCGCGCGCCAGATTTCCGGCTGGCGACCGGTGGCGCGGAAGCGCGCCTCGACATGTTCGGCCTGGGCCTTGCCATTGGTCACATAATAGAGGTCGCCATCGGGCAGGGCGCGGTGGAGGAAGCGATAGGCACCGGCATCGCCGCTGCCGGTGACGCGGAAATCGGCACCGATGCCCGTGCCGGCAAGCGCTGCGTCGACATCGGCGCTGGCGATCACCTTGCCCCTGCCGACCGGCTGGCCGCTCCATAGCTTCGCCACGAGCGCGCGGAAGGCGGCGGGATCATCCTGCAGGCCGGGCGCGCGTTCGGGTGCCGTGCCGATCAGGGTCGCGCCAGCCTCGACCAGTGCGGCGATGCGCTGCAGGGTGGCAAGCGTCATGACCTTGCTCGATCCGCCCAGATACAGGGCCTTGTAACGGGCCTTGCCGGCGACCAGTTCGCCATCCTGCACCGACGCCTTGCTCGCCAAAATCTCGGCATTGACGAAGTCATAGGCATAGGATTTGGGCAGGTCGGCCGGCACGCCATGTTCGAACAGCGCGGTGATCGGCGCATCCTCGCCATAGAAATAGGCGATGTCGGCATGGTCGCGGCCCTGCTGCAACAGGAAGCCGGTGCGCGCCATATAATCAACCCAGGGCTTGGCCATATTGGCCCAGCTTTCGTGGCGGTTGAAATATTGGCCGAAGATCATGAGGCTGAGGCCCGGCACCTTGTCATCCACCGGCTGGTGGACGGAGGTGTGGACGATCGGCCGGTTGACGCCGGACACGAATTCCAGATCGATCACGCGCTTGAGGTCGGCCGGGGCAAAGGCCGACGTCATGCTTTCGGCCGACACGATATTTTGGCCATAAATATGGGCGACCGACGCCGCACCCTTCATGTCGCCGATCAGCGTCGGGCGCGGCGCGCTGCCGCGATTGAACGTCCACATCGCCGCCATCGGCACATCGGTATGCGCGCGCATGGCAAGGTCGTCGCCCAGCACCGGCCGGCCATTTTCCAGCGCCTCGCCATAGACGGTCAGACCATGCTCATGCGCGACCTTTGCCACCGTGCCATAATGGGCGTCGGCCAGCAGGTCGGCCAGGGTCTGGCGATAATCATGCAGGAAGGCATCGCTGCGCGCGGCCGATCCCACCACTGCGCCGGTCAGCGTCGGCAGGAAGGGGACGGGGTCATAGCCGCGCCGCGCCTTGAACTCCTCCACCATGCGCGGCGTCCAGTTGGACGCGCCGACCTCGATACTGTCGGTCAGCAGCGCGCTGATGCCCTTCCTGCCGATCCAGTCGGCGCCGACCGCATCGCGATACATGGCGAGATAGGTTTCGAGATAGCGGCGCACGGCGGCCGCATCATATTTGTCGACCTCCAGCCCGGTGGCTTCGGGCGTGGCGGGATGGTTGGTCTTGCCGGTCAGCGACCAGCCCATGCGGACGATGCGCCAGCGCGTGCCCCTGGGTGCGGTCCAGTCGAGCGTGCCGTCGGGGCGCAGCCGGTCGGTCAGGTCGATGACCCTGGCCGGATCGATCGCCGGTGCATCGGCCGGACCCATGCTCAGACGGTTATAATCGGATGCGATGGCATAGCCGGCCTTCGCTTCAAACTGGTCGATCCGCGCCTCGGCCGACAGGCGCAGGTCGCCAATGCCCAGCGTCGGGCTGGCAGGGCGGCCGAACACGTCGATCATCACCGCGCCGGGCGCGCCATCGCCCAGGCCCGGCGACTTGGCGGCGTCATTGGGCGACAGGACCAGCCGGAAGCGCTGCGCCGTGACGGGCGCGAAGCTGGTGGTGGAGGCGACTTCGGTCAGCGAGAAGCGGCCGAGCGGCTGCCAGCCCTGCGCCGTTTCCGCCTCGATCGTCGGACGATAGGCGGGGTCGCCGAAGGGCGGGCGGGCATGGGGCACGAACAGGCTGGCCGATCGCACCGTGACGGGCTTGCCATAATCGAGGATCAGCGTGCCGGGATGCGCTTCATCGCCCTTGGCCATCTGCGCCACGGTTTCCAGATCGCTGTCGCCCAGCGCCGCGGCGCCCGCGATCGGCTGGCCATCGGCATCAAGGATGCGGGGCGTCGGCAAGGGCACCGCTGCAATCGGATAGGCCAGCACCCGGGCCTCGCCATAGGCGCGCGGCTGGTCCGGTATCTCCGCGTCGCCCGCCAGCGGATCGCTGAACTTCGCGCTCTGGAAGGCGCCGGTCACATTGGACGGGGCGGGCAGGGCGCCCTTGACCCGCTGGCCGCCCTCGACCTCGGTTTCGGTCCAGACCAGCTTCTTCATCGCGTCCTGCGGCTTGACCCAGGGACCGCCGGTCTCGCTCCAGCCCGGCGACGCCGCGATCGCGAATTCCAGCCCCTTGGCATCGGCGGTCTGCACCGCATGGCGGAACGCATCCTTCCAGCCATCGGTCATATAGACCAGCCGTTCCTTGACGATCTGCGGCGTCTGCAGATTGGCGTCGAAATTCTGCACCCCGCCAATGCCGATGCGCGCCAGCCAGTCGAGATCCTTGTCGATCCCGTCCTTGGTCACATTGCCGTTCAGCCAGTGCCACCACACACGCGGCCGGGCCGACTGGGGCGGATTGTTGAAGCCGTCGGCCAGATCGTCGGCCTGGGCGGGCATGGCGAGCACGGTGCCGGCCAGCAGCATGGCGAGACGCAGGGAACGGAAGGTCATCGGGGGGGCCTCATTTCACATGATTGGAGCGGACGAGAGCATCCGCCGCAGCGCCAGGCTGGCGACCAGCGCACCGAGCGCGCCGCCATAGGCAATCTTGATGGCTAGCGCGGCGCTCCAGCCAATCGGCGGCAGGCCACCGGTCGCGAGTGACAGCAGCCCGCCGAGCGCGGCGCCGGCCAGCGCAAAGCCAGCGGCGCGCAGCAGGATCGAACGCATGCTGCCACCCACCCGTTTGCGCGCGATCAGCGCCGGGACGAGCGCGCTCATCAGGGCAACGGCAATGCTTTGCGGCACGAAATCCAGAGCCAGTCGATCGGGCGCGGCCCAGGCCAGCAGGCGCGGCTGAGTGCCGAACAAGGCGAGGAAGAAAGCCAGGCTCAGCGCGCCATTGATGCCGACGCTGATCGCCGCCTCCCGCCGGATCGAGACGGCGCCGGTCATTGGCCCGCCTTCGGCGTCAGCAGGCCGCGCATGTCCATCCAGCTCAGAAATTGCGGCAGCAGGCCCATGGTCGTCGTGCCCGGCTTGCCCATGCCGAAGCCATGGTCGCCGCGCTCATAGGCGTGGAGTTCGACCGGCACATGCGCCCGGCGCCAGCTTTCGACCAGCGCATAGGAGGGATTGGGGAACAGGCTGTCATCATTGGCGATCGCCGCGAACATCGGTGGCGCGTCGGCGGAGACATTGCGGGCCAGCATCGGGCCATAGACATAGCCGATGAAGGATGGGCGATCCGCGCCCTTGCCCTCCAGCGTGGCGTTCATCGTGGTCATGGCGCCGGCGGAAAAGCCAATCATGCCGACCCTCTTGGGATCGATGCCCCATTGGCTGGCGCCTGCCCGCACCCGCTTCAGCGCGGCGAGTGCATCCAGCGTCGCGCGCGGCTCGCTGATCGTCGGCGGGACGTTGGGATCGCGCAGCGAGTCCGCCATGCGCTTGCCCATATAGGCCGATGCCTCGGCGGTGTCGGCCGGGGTCTGGTTCAGCCGATATTTGAGGACGAAGGCAGCGACACCATGATCGGCCAGCCAGCGCGCGACATTCCAGCCCTCATGATCCATCGCCAGCAGCATGAAGGCGCCACCGGGCGCGACGATCACCGCCGCGCCGGTTGCCTTGGCCGGATCGGGCAGGACCGGGGTGATGGTTGGCACGGTGACGTTGCGCACGGCGAGGTCGTCGCCGAAGCGCACCCAATTCTCGGTCGTGCCCTCGGGCGCCTTGAGATCGGGATAGAGCGGGATGGCATTGGGTTCGGCCGGCGCCGTGGCGGGCACGGGCGTCGGCATCTGCGCGATGGCGGGCGAGGCCAGCAGCAGGGGCAGCAGGACAAGGCGCTTCATGGCAGGCCTCCCCTTCAGAGCGCGTTGCGGCGGGCGATCGCGCCATAGACGGCGGCGCTGGGCTTGGCCGTGCGGGCGAAGCTCACCGGATCGACGCTGTGCAGGCCGAATTTGGGCTTGTAGCCAAAGATCCACTCGAAATTGTCGAGCAGCGACCAGTGGCAATAGCCCAGCACCGGCACGCCATCGTCGATCGCGGCCTTGAGCCCCGCCAGCGCTTCGGGAATGAACTTCGCGCGGACCGCATCATCGTCGCTGCCCACGCCATGTTCGGACACCAGGATCGGCACGCCGGTCGCTTCATGGGCGAAGCGCACCGCGCCGCCGAGCGAGGGCGCCCAGACTTCGGTGCCGGACCAGTTGACGGCCGATCCCTTGGGCGCGGGCAGGCGGCCCTTGTCGCCCCACAGGGCGCGCTCATAGTTCTGGACGCCGATGAAATCGTCGCCCTTCGCGATTTCCAGCCAGTTGCCGTAAAGCTGCTTGCGCATGGCATCGCGCACCGAATGGGCGCCGACCGCCTGATCGTCCATCAGCGCCAGCGAGAAGCCGACCGGCAGGTCGCCACGCACCGCCTTGATCGCGGCCTTGCCCGCCTTGTGCGCGGCTTCGAGGCCGGTCTGGAGCGCGGGCAGATCGTCGAAGCCGGCGACATTGGCGCAGACATATTTGGGCACGCCCAGCCGCTTGGCCGCGGTTTCCAGCGTCAGCTTCTGAATGTCCCACACCTGCGGCGGCAGCATCGGCTTCAGGAGCAGCAGGATATTGGGTTCGTTGAGGGTGATGGCGCTGGCGATGCCCTGGCCCAGCGCGCGCATCGCCTTGTCGCAATAGCGGGCGAAAAGCTGCGCGCTTTCCGGGTTGGTCCAGCCGCCCTGCGCGCTGAACCAGCGCGGCGCGGTAAAATGGCTGAAGGTGACGATGGGGGCCAGGCCACGCGCATGGCAGCCGTCGATCACCGCCTTGTAATGATCGAGCATCGCCTGGGAGAAGAGACCCTTTTCCGGCTCGATCCGTGCCCATTCGATGCCGAAGCGATAGGCGTTGAGGCCCATGGCCTTGACCAGGTCGAGGTCGGTTTCCCACAGGGCGAAGCTGTTGCAGGCGTCGCCCGAAGGCTGGGCAAAGACGGTCGGTTGCTGATTCTCCACGAACCACAGGTCGCTGGCGATATTATTGCCCTCGACCTGATGCGGCGCGGTGGCCGCGCCCCAGTAGAAGCTCTTGGGGAAATTGGGGGTGGCGCTCTTGCGCGCGGCAATGGCGGGGGCAGCCATCAGCGCGGCGCCGGTAGCCAGAAGGGTGCGGCGATCCAGCATGTTCCGTCTCTCCTATTATAATTGTCAGGCAGTGGTTTCACGCACGAAGGCGCAGATTTCTTGCGACAGCCGCCGATCGGCGGTGCCCAGATGCATGGCCATGGAATAATGATTATGGCCCGATTGGATGAAGGCGCGCGGCATGGCGCCATGGCGCGCCAGCCGGTCCTGCAACAGGCTCAGAAACTCGGCCTGGAAGCGGGGCGGGTCGAACTCGGCGCAGGCGATCAGCAGCGGCAGGTCGGTCGAAGCAATGGCTTCCAGCGGCATGCGGTTCGGGTAGAGCGAAGCCTCGCCATAATAGAGCATGTCGCGTTGATCGAGCGGGGTATAGCCATAGAGACCCGACAGCAGCACGGCGGCGCGAACGGCGTCCGATCCGGCCAGTTTCAGATAGCCCGCAACATGGACGGCGCCGGCCGACGTGCCCATCAGGACGATGCGATCGGGGTCGCCGCTATGTTCGGCGGCATGATCCTTGAGCCAGCCGACGACGGCCGCGACATCTTCCGCCCCGGCCGGCCAGCCATGGTCGGGGGCGAGGCGATAGTTGATGACGACGCCCAGGAATCCGGCCTGCGCCGCCATCCGGCCGACATTGGCATTGGGCCAGGCGTCGGCGCTGCCCTTGTCGCCTTTCAGGAAACCGCCGCCATGGACGAAGACCAGAATGGGGGCGGGGGCATCGCCCTTGGGGGCATAGAGGTCGAGCCGGTGGCGGGCATCCGGGCCATAGGCGATGTCCGCCTGCGTCACCGGGACCGCCGCCGCCAGCGCTGCCTGCTCGGCATCGAACAGCGCCCGGCACTGGCCGAGTATATCCGGTCCCAGATCGGTGCCCAATGCGGCGATGGCGTCCCTGATCGGCTTCATATGTCCTCTCTGGCCAGAAGGATTAGGAAAAAAGACGGGACGCCACCAGCGGCGCCCCGCCTCAGGAGGATCAGAATTTCGCGTCCAGGCTGATGCCGATCTGGCGGAAGGACTGCGGGCCATAGATGGCGCCGATATTCTGCTCGCCTTGGTCGGTGGTGTAGGGGAAGTCGCTCTGCATCAGCGAAGGCTCATGCACGTTGAACAGGTTGCGACCGAAGATCGCGACGCTGTAGCGATCGTCATCGGTGCGCAGGCCGATGCGGCCACCGACCAGCCAGTGCGAACGGAAGGTGGTTTCGTCGTTCGAATTGGCTTCGTAGCGCACCTTCGACTTCCACACCGTGTCCGCTGCCAGGAAGCCCTTCAGGCGGCTCGTGACCGGCGCTTCATATTCGCCCGACAGGGTGAACTTGTATTTGGGCGCATAGGCGAGCTGGCTACCGCCGATATTGGTGCCATCGGTGCCGATGAAGCCGCCCGGATAGGTCGCCTTGGCATAGATGAAGCCGGTGTTGAGCGACAGGCCATCGAAGACCTTGCCGAAGAAGTTGATTTCCGCTCCGCGCGACTTCACGCCATTGATGTTGGTCTGGACGCAGGAAATAACCGCGGTGCTGTCCACCGTGCACTGCTGCGCCTGGAAATTCTTGATCTTGCTGTAGAAGACATTGAGGTCCGCGACCCAGCCGCCGAACAACGTGCTCTTGAGGCCCAGTTCATAGGCGGTCGGGATTTCCGGCTGCACGACGAAGGGCTTGGCCGGGGCCGAGGGGATGGCGATCTGCCCGCCCTTGAACCCGCGCGAGGCGGTCGCATAGACCATGGTGTCGTTGGCCAGGTCATATTGCGCGCCCAGGCGCCAGGAGAATTTCTGGACGTCCAGCACGGTGCGGCTGAACGGATCGGCCGGGGTGAAATAGTCGTAACGGTCCATCGACAGGCGATCGGTGGTGTAGCGACCGCCGGCGATCAGCCGCAGTGCGGGCGACAGGTGGAAGGTGCCCTGGCCGAATACGGCCAGCGATTCATCCTGGATGTCGATGTCGGCACCGGGGTTGCGCACGATCGGGATGACGAGGCCTGGGAAAGGCACGACCGACACCGCCAGCGTTTCGGGATCGCGGGTCTGCTTCTGGTTCGAATAGAAGACGCCGGCGGTATATTCGAGGAACTGGTCGGCAGGCGAGCTGACCCGCAATTCCTGGGTGAAGAGGCTCAGGCGCCGGTTGGTCGGGCCATTGGCGACCTGCAATTCCAGCGGATCGCCGCGGAACACGTTGCTCGCCGCGCCATAGCCGGTCTCGTTCGACTTGCGATAGGCGGTGATGGAGGTGAGGGTGAAGGGATCGGCCTCATAATCGACCTGCAGCGATCCGCCATAATTTTCGGTATGGCCGACATAGCTGTCGTCGCTGCAATAGTCGCGATTGCCTTCGCCCGGCGTCACGCCGCAGCTGGCAAGCCGGGCGGTGATGCCGGTGGTGTCGGCCAGCAGGCCGCCCAGCGCCGTGCCCGGACCGCTGGTCTTGACGAAGGTGAAGAAGTCGCCGCCATTCTCGATCCGGCTCTTGGTGTAGTCGCCGATGACATTGACGGTCAGGCGATCGGTCGGCTCCCACAGGAAGCGGCCGCGAATGCCGTAGCGATCGGTGTCATTATAATCGCCGGTGCTGGCGTTGCGGTTCGGCCCCTGGCGGAAATTGGCGACGCCCGACAGGCGGATCGCGGCGTTGGTGGCCAGCGGGATGTTGACCATGCCCTGCACGATCTGGTTGCCGAACTTCGACCCCAGCGTGCCGGCGTCGGACAATTCGGTGCGGACGCGGGCGGCAAAGCCGGTCGGATCGGGCGCATTGGTGGTGATGTTGATGACGCCGGCCGAGGTGGTGAGGCCGAACAGCGTGCCCTGTGGTCCCTTGAGCACTTCGATCCGGCTGACGTCGAACAGGTCGGAGATATTGGCATTGCCCTGGCTCACCTGGTCGACGACCACGCCGACCGAGGCGACGGCGCCGGCCGAGAAGGTCTGGGTGCCGATGCCGCGGATCGACCCGCCGCCGCCGGTATTCTGACCCGGCGCCTGCTGGATTTCCAGGCTCGGCGCGATGCGGTTGAGGTCGTTCATCGTGTTGACCTGCTGCCGTTCCAGCTGGGCGGCATTGGCCACGGTGATGGAGATCGGCACCTCGGTCACCTTCTCCGCCTTGCGCTGGGCGGTGACGATGATGTCGGAATTGTCCGCCGGCTGGGCGGCCTGTTCCGGTGCGGGCGCGTCCTGTGCGAAGGCCGGCGCGGCGATTGCGATGGCGCTCGCGCTGGCGAGGGCTGCAATGGTGATGTGGATGTTACGCATGGTCTGTCCTCCCCCGGTATGCGGGTTGATGATTGTTATTGTTCGTCGATGATGCGGTTGCTGAGCGTGCCGATGGTGCCGATGGTCACTTCGACCTTGTCGCCGGCCTTCATGTAGAGCGGCGGGGTGCGCTTATCGCCGACGCCGCCGGGCGTGCCGGTGGCGATCACGTCGCCGGGGCTCAAGGGCGTGAAGGCGGTGACATATTCGATGACCGTGGGAATATCCCAGATCATGTCGCTGACCGGCTGGTCCTGCACCAGTTCGCCATTGAGGCGGGTCTGGACGCGCAGCGCGGCCAGATCGTCAATCTCGTCGGGCGTCACCAGCGCCGGGCCGAAGCCGCCGGTGCCGGGAAAGGTCTTGCCCGGCGTGAACTGGATATTGTGGCGCTGCCAGTCGCGCGCGCTGCCATCGTTGAAGGCGGCATAGCCCGCGACATAGTCCCAGGCGTCGGCGGCCGCGACCTTGTGCGCGGGCTTGCCGATCACCAGAGCCAGTTCGCCCTCATAGTCGAAACGTTCGGTCACGGCCGGCTTCACCATCGGCTGGCCGTCGGCGATCAGGCTGTCGGCATAGCGCACGAAGATCGCCGGATGCGCCTTCTGCTCGCGGCCGGTTTCCTTGACATGCTCGGCATAGTTGAGGCCGACACACAGGATCTTGGCGGGATCGGGGATCACCGGCAGCAGCACGACATCGGCGGCGGCATAGGATGCACCGTCGGCCAGGCCCGACAGTCTGCCGTCGGTCAGCGCGGCCTTCAGGCTCGGCGCCGCATCGGTCGCCAGCTCGACGATCGTCTCGCCCTCGATCCGGCCGAAGCTGGGGGTGCCGTCGGGACGGCGGAAACTGACATAGCGCATCAGGCTTGTTCCTCGTTGATCAGGTCTAGCGGCCGGGAGTCCCAGTCGCGGCGATGGCGGAATTTTTCTTCGGCGGCGCGCAGGCCAGCGAAATCCTTGTCGGACATGCCCCACTGGTCGATCCGGCCTTCGGGCCAGGTCCAGTCTTCCGGCGCGCCGGGCTGATAATCGTCGGCCACCTTTTCAACGGCGGTCGAAAATTCGATCACCGGGCCAAAGGGGGCGATGAAATAGGCGAAGACATTGGCGCCCGGACCATGGCGGCCCGGCCCCCAGGCAGGCACCATGCCATGATCGCGCAACCGGCCGATGCCGCGCATCACCGCGTCCATGTCCGCCATTTCGAAGGCGATATGGTTGAGGCTGGCAAAGCCGGCGCGGGCGAAGGCGGTCGAATGGTGCGAGTCATTGCAGCGCACGAACACCATGCCCTTGGTCCGGTCCGAGACGCGAAAGCCCAGCGCCTGCTCGACCAGATGGCCGGTTGCCTCCGCGTCGGCGCTGTTGAAGACGACATGGGTCAGCTTCACCGGCAGGTCGGCGCCCGCGATCGGCGCGACCTCCTCGGCATCGACCAGGAAGCGCAGCAATTCGCCCTCGGCCAGTTCGACGATGATGCCATGGCCGCCGCCCGGATCGGTCGACACGGTCGGCGCCGCGGGCAGGCCGGCGGCGGTGACGCTGCGCTTCAACAGCTCCAGCCGGTCGGCGGTGCAGACAAAGGTGGTGGAGCGGACATAGGCGTCGGCCGATTCCGTCAGCGCCACGAGATAGGGATAGCTGCCCGACCCGCGCAGATAATGGGTTTCGCCTTCGATCGCCGCCGGGGCCATGCCCCAGATGTCGGTCAGGAAGGCTCCGGCCTCTGCCGCATGGGGCAGCGCCAGTTCGATGCTGCGCAGCTTCATTTTCTGTCTCCGTGGAAAAGTCCGGCGGCGTCAATGCCGGCGATGGCGCAGGCCTCGTCGCATTCGCCGGTATCGCCGCTGATGCCGACCGCGCCGATCAGCGCGCCGGCCGCATCACGGATCAGCACGCCGCCGGGCGAGAAGGCCATCTGGCCGGTGGCCGCCGCGATGCTCTGGAAAAAGACAGGGTTGGACGCGGCGCGGGTGGCCAGCACCCGCGTATCCGCGCCCATCCCCAGCGCACCCGAGGCTTTGGCCTTCGCGATGTCGAAACGGAACAGGCTGGCGCCATCTTCGCGGGCGAAGGCGACCGGATGGGCGCCGGCGTCGAGTATGATGACGGCCAGCGGCTGGGCGCCATCGGCGCGTGCCTTGGCGAGTGCGGTGTCGATGATGGCGCGGGCCTGCGCGAGCGAGAGGGTCATGCCGCGATCTCCTGCCGGGCGGTGCCGGCGATCAGCGCGTCGCGCCGGGCGATCAGCTCTGCGGGCTTGCCGGTGCCGAAGACATAATGGTCGGGGCGGACCAGCACCGCGTCGGCGCCACGGGCGTCGAGCCAGTCGGCGACATGGCCGTCATCGCCCAGCTCCGCCACGTCGACGACGGTCACGTCGCCGCCGACAACCGGCTGGCGGGTGAACAGGCGCCAGCCATCGCCGGTCACATCGTCCAGCAGCCGGTCGCCGACGCGCGGCTGGATGAAGCGTTCGCCCGCACCCGGCGTTCCGGTGGCGATGATGCCGGTGGCAATGGCGGGGATCAGGTCGGCAGCCGTGCCGCTCTGGGCGCCCTTGGCGGCTTCGCGCAGTTGATGGTCGCGCGCGGCGGCAGCGTCGGGGTCGAGCACGCAGATATAGCGGCCCGCGCCCACGGCGGCGGAGATGACGGCGCGGACATGGGGATCGCGTTCGGGCTGATAGCTGTCGAGCAGGCTCTCGGGCGCCTTGCCCGCCAGCACCAGTTCCAGCTTCCACGCCAGGTTCGCGGCATCGCGCAGGCCGTGGCACATGCCCTGGCCGAAAAAGGGCGGCGTCTGGTGCGCGGCATCGCCGGCCAGGAAGACGCCGCCCTGCCGCCACCGCTCGGCGATCAGTCCATGGAAACGATAGGTAGCCGCGCGCACCACCTGGTGCGGCACGCCGTCAAGATAGGGGGCGACCAGCGCGGCCACGGCATCGGGCTGCATCATCGCCTGATCGTCTTCGCCGGGCAGCAGCATGAATTCCCAGCGGCGATGATTGCCGCGCCCCGGCACGATGGTGGCCGGGCGCTTGGGATCGCACATCATCACCGACAATTTCTGCAGGTCGGCCGCTTGCGGCACGCCCCACAGGTCGGGGAAGCGGACCGGGCCATCGACCTCGGCATCGACCACCAGCCAGGGTTCCTCGAAGTCCAGATCATCGAGGCCGATGTCGAGCGCCTTGCGCACCGCGCTGCGGGCGCCGTCGCAGGCGACGACATAGCGGGCGCGGACCTGCTCCTCGCCGGCGTCCGACCGCAGCGTCAGCGTGACGCCGTCCTTGTCCTGCGCCAGCGCCTGGAACGCGGTGCCCAGCGACAGCTCGACATTGGGATAGACGTCCAGCGCGTCGCGCAGATGGTCTTCCAGCTCGGGCTGGTAGAAGAAATAGTCGTTGGACCAGCTAAAGGGGCGGGGGCGGCCGACCGTGCCCATGTAGCGGATCACGCCATGATCGGCGCCGACATGCAGATGCCCCTCGGTATCGCGCATGTCCGGGGCGACCCGGTCGATGACGCCGGCCGACTGGAACAGGCGCATCATCTCATGGTCCAGATGGACCGCGCGGGGCAGGGGATAGGGGTTGGCCTCGCGCTCGATCACCAGGACCGAGACGCCCGCTTTCCCAAGTAAATTGGCCGCAAAGGCCCCCACCGGCCCGCAGCCGATGATCGCAACGTCGAACATGAAAGCGTCTTTCCGGTCAGACCGTCAGGGGCTCGGGCACGGGGGATTTGTGCATCCGCCCGCCCAGCATGATCATCTTGATGTTGGCCGCATCCTGCAGCAGGCGGACGTCCGTGGTCGGATCACCCTCGACCAGCAGCAGGTCGGCGAGATAGCCCGGCTTCACCTGGCCGACGGGCTGGTCCATCAGCTCGCCGCCCAGCATGGTGGCGGCATGCAGCGCCTCGGCCGGGGTGAAGCCATAATAGGTGACGAAATGTTCCAGGTCGCGGGCGTTGCGGCCATGGGGGTTGAAGGGAAAGCCATAGTCGCCGCCGGGCAGGACGCGCACGCCGCGCGCCTTCAATTTGGGCACCAATGTCTTTTCCAGTTCCAGCCGCTCGGCCGCGCTCGCCTTCATCGACGCCATATTGATATGGGGCGGCGGATTGGCCTCCAGCGCGGCGACCGATACGCCGGGACCGGGGGCGTAGAAGATGGCGTCCTTCTTCGCCGCCATGGCGTCGACCGCCGCGTCATCCGCGAAGGAGCAATGGTAGAGGATGCGGGCGCCGGCTTCGAGCGCCAGATTGATGGCGCGCGGGCTATAGGCATGGGTGGCGATCCACAGGCCCGCTTCCTTTGCCGCCTCGCCGGCCGCGATCATTTCCGCGTCGGTATAGAGAATGTCCTGCGACGATCCGGGCTTGAGCGCATCTTCGCCCGAAATCACCAGCTTGAGCGACTTGACGCCCTCCGTCGCGCAATAGGCGACGAAGGCGCGCATCGCTTCGGGCCCCCGCCCGTTGAACACATCGCCGGTTTCGACCCCTTCCTCGCCTTCCGGGCTGCGCTCCAGCGTGGAGGGCACCAGGCGCGGACCGGGGGTTTCGCCGGCTGCAATGGCGCGGGCCAGTTCCGGTTCGATCTGGTCGCCCAGCGCGCCGGCCGAATAGAGGCTGGTATAGCCATGGTCGAGCAGCACGCGGGCATTGCGCCAGGCGGCGACCTTCAGCTCCTCGGGTGGCAGGATGAACTGATGATAAATTTTCTCGACCGAGCTGCCCCAGGTCAGGTGGGTATGGGCGTCGACCATGCCGGGCATCAGCGTCGCGCCCTGGCCGTCGATCACCATGTCGGCCTGTGCCGCGTCGATCGCGGCTTCGTCGCGCAGAATGTCGGCGATGCGATCGCCCTCGATCATGACCGCGCCGGGGAAGGGCGCACTGCCGGTCCCGTCGAAAATCGCAATATTGCGGATCAGCTGCCGCACGAGGGCTCTCCCTTGGTCTCTTGTTGAATGCCCTTATGCGCCGAATTTATACGCAAGAATAATAATGATTTTTGGGAACGTCATAGCTTCGAGCTATGGATCATGATGTCGAGCAGCGCCTCGCCCAGCCGCGACAGGCGGGCATCCTTCAGCTTGCGGATGCCGATGCTGCGCTGGAAGGTCGCTTCGCGAATGGCAATCGCGCGCAGCACGCCGATCGACAATTCGGCTGCCGCCACCTTCATCGGCAGGATGGTCAGTCGGCTGCTGTTCCGCACCATCGCCTTGGTCGTCAGCAGGGAGTCGCACCGAATCACATCCTGCGGCACCGGCACGCCGGCCGCCATGAACAGCGCGTCGATCTGCCGGCGAAAGGCGCCCCGCGCCTCCGGCAGCACCCAGCGCCTGGCCATCATGTCGCGCAGCGACACCTCGGCCGGCAGATGGTCGTTGCGGCGCCCGACCACCAGCGCGAACGGATCCTGCGCGAAGGTGATTTCCTCGATCCCCTCGGGCGGCTCCTCCAGCCCCGTGGTGACGAAGGCCAGCTCGATCTCGCCCCGGTGCAGCATGTCCGCCAGGTCATGGTCGGGCCGTTCCACCGCGTGCAGCGCGAAATGGCCCATCTTGTCCTCCAGCCGCCGCACCGCGTCAGGCAGCAGGCTGACGAGGGCGCCCGGCGTGCCGCCGACCCGCAGCGGCCCGGTCACGCCCGCACGCGCCAGCCGCAATTCCTCCTCCGCGCCGCTGATCAGGCTGTCGACCGCCTCCGCCCGGCGCAGCAGCACTTCGCCCTCCGGCGTCAGGCTGATGCCGCTGCGCGACCTAGCGAACAGGGCCGCGCCGACCGACTGTTCCAGCTGCGCGATCGCATTGGACACCGATGGCTGGGAGATGTTGAGCAGCCGCGCGCCGCCGCTGATCGAGTTGGCACGGCAGACGGCGAGGAAGGTGCGAAGCGCGCGGGGATCGATCATCGGCCTAGATAGCCCGACCATCGCCGCGCACAACAAGACAATCTAGCCGTCGGTGCCGCTCGCCTCGCGCACCAGGGCGATCAGGGCAGCGGGACTGCTGGCGCCGGTCTTGGCGACGATCGCGGCGCGATGATCCTCGATCGTCTTGGGGCTCAGCGACAGGGCGGCGGCGACCATCTTGTTGCTCATCCCCTGGGCCAGGCAGTGCAGCACCTCGCGCTCGCGCGGGGTCAGTGGCGCCAGCCGGGCCAGCGCCCCGCGCCGCTGCCGGCTCCAGTGTGCGCCCTCGGCCACCGCCGCCAGCAGCCGGCTCTCGTCGATCGGCTTTTCCAGATAGTCGAGCCCGCCATAGCGGCGCACCGAATCCACCGCGCTGCTGGTGGTCGGCCAGGCCGTCATGAAGATGATCGCCACCGCCGGATCCTGCGCCCGCATCCGTTCGGCAAAGGCAAAGCCGTCCATGTCCGCCATCATCACGTCGGTGACCAGGCAATGGGCCGGCTCGTCGGCCTGGGCGCGCAGCATCGCGCGGGGCGTGTCGAACGCCTGGGTGCGATAGCCGTGCCGGCCCAGCAGACGCGCCACCGCCCGGCCCAGATCAGGGTCGTCATCGACCACATGGATGATGGCGGGATCGGCCGGGTCAGTCATGGCTGGGCTCCGTGCGGGGCAGGGACAGGCTGGCACGCGCGCGGCCCTGCGCGATGTCGCGGGTCAGCGTGCCGCCATGGGCGTCGGCGATGGCGCGCGCCACCAGCAGGCCGATACCCATGCCGCCATAGTCGGGGGTGGGGGACGGGACCGGGTTGGCGACATGGATCGTCACCTGATCGGCCCGGCTTTCCACGGCGATTTCGATGGTCGATCCGGGCGCGGCCAGCATCGCGTTGCGCAGCAGGTTGAGCAATATCTGTGTCAGTTCGATCTCATGCCCGGTGACCTGCAACCGCGCATCCATCGGCGGCAGGCTGATGGCGCAGCCCAGGCTGCGCGCCTCGCCGCCGACCATGCCGGCACAGTCGCGCAGCATCTGGCCGACGATGATCGGCGATGGTTCGTCGACCGCGCGCCCGCCAAAGCTGCGCAGCCGCCGCACCATGTCGGCCAGCAAAGCCGCCTTGCGATCGACCAGCTCGATACTCTCCCGCATCTCGGCCAGGTCGGGCTGCGGATCGCGCGACAGGGCGGACAGATGCCGGGTCTCGATCGCCAGCGTCGACAGCGGCTGGCTGATCTCGTGGATGATCGCCACCGACATGGCGCGCAGCGTCTTCAGCCGTTCGGCCTGGAACAGGATGCGGTCGCGTCGGGCGATATCCTCGCGGGCGCGGATCTGCGCCTCGGCAAAACTGCCGGCAAGATAGGTGGCGATCGCCATCGCGGCGAGGCCCATGTGCAGCGCGAAGCGGGTGGCGCTGGCCGACAATGGTGCCGACCAGGGCAGGATGATCGCGGCCGACAGGATGATCGCGATCCACGCACCCAGCCGGCCACAGCGCAGCCCCACCCAGATCGCGCCGATCAGCACCGGCGTGACCGCGATCTGGGGTTCGACCCGCGCCAGACCCCAGGCGAGCAGCCAGGCAAAGACGAAGACGGCGGCCGCCTCGACCGCGCGGCCGCGCCCGATCTGCATCAGCCGCCGGGCTTCTTCATGGCGGGTGCCGATCCACAGCAGGGGCGGCGCGACCAGCCGCACGCCCAGCAGGTCGCCGACCAGGAAGGCGGCGATGGTGGTGGCGACCGGCTGGCTGGGCAGGGTGCCCGACACGCCAGGCCACAGCCATTCCCAGAAGCCGGCGGTGAAGGACACCAGCGTCGGCGCCAGCACCGCGGCCAGGCCGAAGGGCATCGGCGCGATCGCCAGTTCCGACCGGCTGCGCCGCTCGATGAAGCGCACCAGCGCGATCATCAGGCCATAGGCGGCGGGCGCGCGCGCCACCCCGCCCAGCTGGTTGAGAAATTCGGGACCGCCCCACATGATCGTGCCGGTCAGCAACTGGATCACGCATTCCTCGACGATCAGGACCGGCGTGAAGCGCGCGCCGATCCGCCACAGCAGCGCCAGCCGCACGCCGGCGGCGGGATACCAGAGGCTGAAGAAATGGGCGCCGCCCCACGGGCTGGCCGCCATATGCGCCAGCTTGAACGCGAAGGGATAGGCCAGCAGCAGCGCCACCAGCCGCCAGTCGATGGCGCGTGCCTCCAGGCGAAAAGGGCGCGGCCGGGCGCTCGTGGGGGACAGGGTGGCCATGGCCCTGTCCTAGCCCGGATCACCCGCCTGCCAAGCCGGGAAATTCCCTGCCGTTTCAATCTTATCCGGGAATTAACCGGATAGGCCGGGCGCTGCCGCGCGGCCATCACGGGGGCGACCGTTTGGGGGCAACGCCTTTCGGTTGCCGGGCGGCGCTTTGCGACCCGCGTCGCCCGGTCCCACAGACGCCGGCATCTTCCTGCCTGGCATGGATGGAGGACATCCCATGAGCGTGATCGGAACCAACAGCGCGGCGCTGCGCGCGCAGCGGGCGATCGAGGCCGCCACCAAGGCCCAGGGCCAGGCAAGCGAGAAATTGTCGACGGGCAAGCGGATCAATTCGGCCAAGGATGATGCGGCCGGCATGGCCATCGCCCAGACCATGACCAGCCAGCTGCGTGGCATGGAAGTGGCCAAGCGCAACGCCGCCGACGCCATATCGCTGACCCAGACCGCCGAAGGCATATTGGGCGAGGTCCAGAACAGCCTGCAGCGGATGCGCGAACTGACGCTCCAGGCGGCCAATGGCGTCAACCGGCCGGAGGATCGCGCCGCGCTCCAGACCGAAATGGATCAGACCGTCGCCCAGATCAACGCGCTGCTGCAGAATAGCGAGTTCAACGGCGTGAACCTGTTTTCGAACACAACGCAAGGGACGGCGGCCCGCGACTATAATGCGGATGGCGATCTGCTCGATTACGACGGCTATGGATATTATCGCGATGAACTCATGCACAGCGCCGGCAGTACCGTCATCAATGTGCAGGCGGGCGCCAATGCGACGGACAATGTCGCCATCACCCTGCCGACCCTGCGCAGCAACAGCGACGATTTCACCCTGCTGGGCACCGATCTTGCAGTGAACGGCACGATGCGCTTCGTGGGCATCAGCAATATCGACCTAACACTGGACTATGATGTCGGTGTGGCCGCCGTCCATCGCACCAATGATCTGGGCAGCACCGGCTGGATGGACCCGGAAGGCTATGTCGCCTTCACCGATTCCGACTATAAATCCTACGCCCAGATCGGTGTGACCGCGCAGCAGGGGCTGGCGGTGATCGACGCGGCGCTGGCGCAGATATCGACCGCCCGCGTCAATCTGGGCGCCGCGCAGAGCAGGCTGGAATCCATCTCCAGCCAGCTCGACACCAATATCGTCAACCTCACCGATGCCCGCTCGCGGATCGAGGATGCGGATTTCTCCACCGAATCCACCGCCCTCGCCAAGAGCCAGATCCTGTCGCAGGCGGCAACGGCGATGCTCGCCCAGGCCAATGCCCGGCAACAGGATGTGCTGAAACTGCTCGAATGATCTGCGCGGCCCGGCTAGGACCGCTGTGGACATTCAGCGGGAGAGGCGGAGATGATGAAGCGGGCCATGGCCCTTTGCCTGCTGCTGGGCAGCGCAGCGGCGGCGCAGGCGGGCGATCCGCCCCGGTTCGATGTCGCGATCACGGTCGATGATCTGCCTGCCCATGGCCAGCTGCCGCCCGGCACCACCCGCGCCGATATCGCCCGCCGCTTCCTGGCGACCCTGAAGGCGCATCATGTCACGGAGGCCTATGGCTTCGTCAATGCACGCGGGCTGGCGGACGATCCGGCGTCGGACGCGGTGCTGACGCTCTGGCGTCAGGCCGGCTATCCGCTCGCCAACCACAGTTACAGCCATTTGAATCTCGACGGCGCGCCCTCGCTCGCCGCCTGGCAGGCGGACGTGATCGCGGACGAGCCGGCGCTGGAACGGCATATGGGGAAAGAGGACTGGCACTGGCTGCGCTTCCCCAACCTGTCGAGCGGCAAGGACGCGACCCGCCATGACGGCGCCGCCGCCTTCCTGAAGCAGCGCGGCTATCGCATCGCCAGCGTCAGCCTCGCTTTCGAGGACTGGGATTATAGCGACGCCTATGCCCGCTGCCGCGCGCAGGGCGACGATCGCATGATCGCGGCGATGAAGCGTCACTATCTGGCTGTCGTCGATCAGGCGATCGCGCGGGCAAAGGCCAATGCCCAGCGCGTCCATGGCCGCCCGATCCCGCATGTGCTGCTGCTCCATGTCGGCGCCTGGACCGCCGACACCCTGCCCGATGTCATGGCCCGGCTCGACGCCGCCGGCGCGCGCTATATCCCGCTGGCACAGGCGGAGGCCGACCCGGCCTATGCCCAGGCCGAAGCCCTGCCGGGCGGCGGCGGCATCATCGAACGGGTGGCGCAGGCGCAGGGCATCGCTCTCCCCGCCGATAGCGCGCCTGCATCCGAAATCGACCTGCGCCAGGCCTGCCGCACGCCCGGCTGAGGCGACTTCACCTTGCATTCAGCGCGCGACCGATAGAATGGCGCGCAATATGATCATGGGTAAAAGCCGGCATGGCCGGGCGCTGACAATCTTCCTGCCTTTCCTGGTCCTGACCGCGGGTGCGACATCCGCGGCGCAGGCGACGACCTATTATGTCAACAGCGCCACCGGCAATGATCGCGCCGCCGGCACCACCGCCGACCAGCCCTGGCGCAGTCTGGCGCGGGTGCGCGACTATCCGCTGATGCCGGGCGATCAGGTGCTGCTGATGGCCGGATCGCGCTGGCAGGAGCCGCTCACCATCACCCGATCGGGCCGCTCCGGCGCGCCGATCAGCGTCGCCGCCTTCGGCGCCGGCGCACGGCCGCGCATCGACGCCGGCGGCGTTTCGCCCCATGGCGTGGGCGTCATCAACGCCGAATATGTCAGCGTCAGCGGGCTGGAAGTCACCAACGACAATCCCGCCCCGGCCCAGCGTTTCGGCGTGCTGGTCTCGGCGGTCGACCGGGGCGTGACGCGCGGCATCCGCATCAGCGACATGTATATCCACGACGTGCGCGGCGTGAATGATCGCAAGGATAATGGCGGCATCGTCTTCAGCGCGACCGGCAAGAAGCTGCCGACCCGCTTTCAGGATCTGGTGATCGAACGCAATATCGTCTGGAAGGTCGACCGGTCCGGCATTGCCGGCATTGCCGACCGGATCAGCGCCAAGGACTGGTTCCCCAGCGAAAAGATCGTGATCCGCGACAATCTGGTCGAGGATATTGGCGGCGATGGCATCGTCCCGCGCGGCACTGACGGCGCGCTGATCGAACATAATATCGTGCGCTATGCCGGCGCCCGTGCGCCGGGCTATAATGCCGGCATCTGGCAGTGGAGCACCGACAACAGCCTGATCCAGCTCAACGAGGCCGCCTATACCCGCACCCGCTATGATGGGCAGGGCTTCGACAGCGACTTCAATTCGCGCCGCACGACATTGCTCTACAATTACAGCCACGACAATGCCGGTGGCTTCCTGCTGATCTGCTCGCCCGGCCGCAACGACAAGGATAATCTGGGCAATCGCGGCACCGTCGCGCGCTACAATGTCAGCCGCAACGACGCGCTGCGCATCTTCCAGCTCGCCGGCAATGTCTCCGACGTGCTGGTGGAGAAGAATGTGATCCATGTCGGCAAGGGCATGGATGTGCAGATGGTGGTGGCGACCAACTGGGATGGCTGGGCACAGGATGTCCGCATCGTCGAAAATGAATTCAAGGTCGCCGGCACCGCCCGCTATGGCAGCGAAAGCGGCCGGTCCGGCCCCGATTACCTCATCAAGGCGGGCTTTGCCCCGGCCCAATTTATCCGCTTCCGCGACAATCGCTACTGGGGCAGCCATGTCGACCTGCCGGCCGAGGCGGTGGGCGACGTGATCCCGCCCTATCTCGATCAGCCCGCCGACTGGCAGGTGCCGGTGTTCGACCCGGCCAGGGCAGAGGGTTTTCCCGAATTCATGGCCCGGCACCGCGCCTGGATGCTGGCCATGTTGCAACGCGAACTGGGCCAGGCGGTGCAGCCGCGCCAGCCGCGCCGCATCTCCATCTTCGAAGCGCGCCGCTGACCGGCGGCGCGGGCGGCATGCACCGCCCGCGCCCGGCCATCACCCGCCCGTCACAGGGTGAGCGAGATGCGCCCGTCCACCTTGCCGGCGCGCAATTCGTCCAGCACGGCGTTCACGTCATCGAACGGCCGGGGCGTGACATGCGCCTTCACCTTGCCCTCGACCGCGAAGGCGATCGCTTCGGCCAGGTCGCGCCGGGTGCCGACGATCGACCCGCGCACGGTCACGCGCTTGAGCACCACGTCGAAGATCGGCGTCGGGAAATCGCCCGGCGGCAGGCCGACCAGGCTGACGGTCGCGCGCCGGCGGGTGCAGGCGATCGCCTGGGCAAAGGCGGGGGGCGACACCGCCGTCACCAGCACGCCATGGGCGCCGCCGCCGGTCGCATTCTGCACTTCCGCCACGACATTGTCGGCCCGCGCATCCAGCGCCAGGTCGGCGCCCAGCGACCGGGCCAGCTCCAGCTTGCTCTCGCCAATGTCCAGCGCCACGACATGCAGGCCCATCGCCTTGGCATATTGCACGGCGACATGGCCCAGCCCGCCGACGCCGGAAATGGTCACCCATTCGCCCGGCTTCGCCTCGGTTTCCTTCAGCCCCTTGTAGACGGTGACGCCCGCGCACAGGATCGGCGCCATCGTCACGAAATCGACACTGTCGGGCAGGCGGCCGGCAAAGGGCGCGCTGGCAATCGCATATTCGGCATAGGTGCCGTTGACGCTGTAGCCGGTATTATGCTGCCGCTCGCACAGCGTTTCCCAGCCGGTCTCGCAATATTCGCAGGCGCGGCAGGCGTCGTGCAGCCAGGGGATGCCGACGGCGTCGCCTTCCTTCAGGTCGGTGACACCCGCACCCAGTGCCACGACATGGCCCACGCCCTCATGGCCGGGGATCAGCGGCAGGCTCGGCTTCACCGGCCAGTCGCCATCGATCGCGTGCAGATCGGTATGGCATACGCCACTGGCGACGATCTTCACCAGCACCTCGCCAGGCCCCGGCTCGGGTATCGCTATCTCCTCGATCGTCAGCGGCGCCTTGAACGTCCGGGCAATCGCGGCTCGCATGGTCGTCGGCATCATTTCCTCCTTCTTCTGCGGCTGTGGGACTGTGGATAATGGCGGTCAGATATCCTCGAACCAGGCGAGCCGATGGGCGGCCAGCTTTTCGAGTTCCAGCACGGCGAACATCGCCGCGCCCAGGCCGATGATCATCAGCCCGTCGGTCAGCGACAGCGGCCGGCTGTCGAAAATATCGTGCATGAACGGCGCATAGGTGAAGAGCAGCTGGGCAATCACCACCGCCACGATCGCCGCCAGCACGATCGGCGTGCCCATCGCGCCGCGCAGCGTCAGCGATCGCATGTGCAGGAAGCGGACATTGAACAGATAGAATATCTCGCCCACGATCAGCATGTTGACCACCATGGTCCGGGCGGTGTCGATGTCGTGGCCGACATGCTGGGCATAGAAGAATATCCCCAGCGCCATCGCCCCCATCAGCACCGATACCAGCATGATGCGCCACAGCAGGAAGGGGGAAAGCAGCGGTGCGCCGGCGGCACGCGGCCGCCGTTCCATCGTTCCCGGCTCGGTCGGCTCGAACGCCAGCACCAGCCCCAGCGTCACCGTCAGCACCAGGTTGATCCACAATATCTGCGTTGCCGTCATCGGCAGGGCAAAGCCGGCGATGATCGCGATCACCACCGCCAGCGTCTCGCCGCCATTGGTCGGCAGGGTCCAGCTGATGACCTTGCGGATATTGTCATAGACGGTGCGCCCTTCGCGCACGGCCGCCACGATCGACGCGAAATTATCGTCCAGCAGCACCATCTCGGCCGCCTCCTTGGCGGCCTCCGTGCCCTTGATCCCCATCGCCGTGCCGACATCGGCCTGTTTGAGCGAGGGCGCGTCGTTGACGCCGTCGCCGGTCATGGCAACGACCAGCCCGTGCGACTGGAGCGCGCGGACGATGCGCAGCTTGTGCTCGGGGGAGGAGCGGGCGAACACCTCGACATCGCGCACCCGCGCCGCCAGCGCAGCATCGTCCAGCGCCTCGACCTCGGCGCCGCTCATCGCCTGGGGATCATCGTCCAGCGCCAGTTGCCGGGCGATGGCGATCGCCGTGCCGACATGGTCGCCGGTGATCATCTTGACGGCGATGCCGGCCGACCGGCACTGGGCGATCGCCTGCCGCGCCTCGTCGCGTGGCGGATCGATGAAGCCCATCAGCCCCAGCAACTCGACCCCGCTCTTCAGATCGTCGAAGCCGATCCGGTCGGGCGCGCTTGCGATCCGCTTGACGGCAAAGCCCAGCAGGCGTTCGCCCCGGTCGGCGGCGGCCAACAGCCGCGCGTTCCAGGCGGCGGCATCCGCGCCGGTCATCGCCAGCACCGCTTCGGGCGCGCCCTTGATGAAGATGGCGCTGCTGCCATCGGGCGCGCGATGCAGCGTCGCCATGAAGCGATAGGCGGCGTCGAACGGGATTTCGTCGATCCGCGGCCACTCGTCGCGCACATGGTCAGCGCTCAGCCCCGCCTTCATCGCCAGCGCGACCAGCGCGCCCTCCATCGGGTCGCCCTGCACGGTCCAGCCGTCATCCGCTTGGCGCAGCAAAGCGTCATTGCACAGCAGGCCGCAGCGCAGGATCGGCGCGGCATCGACCAGCGCCGCGGTATCGTCGCCGCCAGCGACACTGATGGCGCCTGCCGGCGCATAGCCCGATCCGCTGACATGCAGGTCGCCGCCGGGCAGCAGCAGGTGACGCACGGTCATCTCGTTGCGCGTCAGCGTGCCGGTCTTGTCGGTGCAGATCACCGATGTGGCACCCAGCGTCTCGACCGCCGGCAGGCGCCGGATCACCGCCTGGCGTGCGGCCATGCGCTGCACGCCGATCGCCAGCGTGATGGTGATGACGGCCGGCAGCCCCTCCGGCACGACGCCGACCGACAGCGCGACGATGGCGATCAGCGCATCGATCCAGTGGAAACCGCGCGCCAGCACCGCGAACAGGAACAGGACGACCGCGCCGGCCAGTACCGACCAGGTCATCAGCCGGGCGAAATCGTCGATCTGCCGCACCAGCGGCGTCTTGCCGACCTCGACCGCCTTCAACATGCCGCTGATCCGGCCGATCTGGGTATGGCTGCCGGTTTCGACCACCAGCCCGGTCGCCTGGCCGGCGGCGATCAGGGTGCCGGAAAAGGCCATGTTGCTCTGGTCGGCGATGCCGGCGTCGGCGGGGATCAGCGTCTGATGCTTTTCCGCCGCGACCGATTCGCCGGTCAGCGCCGCCTCGTCGATCAGCAGGCCGCGAGCGCGCAGCAGCCGGATGTCGGCCGGCACCCGGTCACCCGCTTCCAGCAGCACGATGTCACCGGGCACCAGATCGGGCACCGCCACCACACGCCGTTCGCCGCTGCGCAGCACCATGGCATGCGGCGCGATCATGTCCTGGATCGCGCCCAGCGCTTCCTCGGCCTTGCCCTCCTGGATGAAGCCGACGACCGCATTCACCAGCACCACGGCCAGGATCACGGCAGCATCGATGCCGTGATTCAGCAGCAGCGCGATCAGCGCCGCACCCAGCAGGAAATAGATCAGCACGCTGTTGAAATGCGCCAGGAATCGCAGCAGCGGATGCTGGCGCGGCGCTTCGGGCAGGGCATTGGGGCCATAGCGCCGCAGCCGGGCCTCGGCATCGCGCTGGTCCAGCCCGGTCGCTTCGACGGACAGCGTTGCCAGCGCCTCTTCGGGCGGCAACGCATGCCAGGCAACGGGCGGGGCAGAGGACATCGGCTTCCCTTTCAGTCGCGTCGAGCGGCCGGGGGCAAGCCACCCGGCGGTCAGCGCACCAGCGCGAAGCCGATCCGCAATCTTGTTATGGAACGATTATAGTCCAACAGGTTCTCGCCATATCCGGCAAATCCCTGAGCGAACAAATAGAGATCGGGGCCGCCGCCCAGCAGGCGCGGCAGCGGATAGGATAGGTCGGCGTTGATCGCGCCCTTGCCCGATCCGAAATTGAACCGGCTGTTGGTCGACAGGCGCAGCCCGTCATCATCGCCGACCTGCAGGAACAGGCCGGCATGGCCGCGATAGCGGACGATATCGGGATTGTCCGACTTGTCGCCGACATAGAAGGTCAGGCGCGGTGCTACCAGCAGCCGCCGTTCCTCGCCCAGCGAGAAGGCCGCCATCGGCGCGACATAGACGCTGTTGATGCTGCGCGACGCATCGCCGTCCCGGCCGTTGGATTCGTGCCGAAGCCCGCCCTGCAGCGCCAGCGACATGCCGTTTTTCAGCATCCGGGTCGGCGTCACATAGATGATCTCGGGCTGATAATCGATGTTGCGGAAGGGCATGGAATTGGCGCCCAGATCCCAGAACATGCGCTGGGTATAGGCGAAATGCAGGCCGTCCCGCCACGAACTGGGCAAATGCGCGGCATCGCGCGACCCGAACAGTCGATATTCGAAGCTCAACTGCAACCGGGCATCGGTATTGGTGCCGGGGCCATAGACTGCGTAGATCGGCTCATAGGGCGCCAGATTGCCGATGAAGGCATTGCCCGCGCTCCGATCGGCGGGCGGCGCGACCGGCGGCGGCACCGGGGTTCCGGGTGGCGGCGGCGGTGGTGGAACAGGCACCGGCGAAGCGGCCGCCATCCGCGAGGCAGCCGCGCCATGCAGCGCCACCTGCGGCGAATTCCAGGCCGGGATCGACAGCAATGCCCCCTCGGCCATGTCGCTCGCGGCCAGTTGATAGCGCGCCTGGGCAAAGCCGCCCGGCGCAATCTCCACCGTCTCCGGCACGCCCGGCGCCCGGCGCAGCCACAGCCGGCGTGTGGCGCCATCCTGTTCCACCAGCGCCTCGACCCGGTCGGGCAGCGGCATGGCGGCGGGCGCCGTGCCCATGTTGAGGAAGCGCAGTTCCACGCTCGCCATATTCTGGTCATCGGGCAGGGCGATCCGCCCTATCAGGGTTTCTACGGGTTCCCCGGCCAGGGCGCTTGTCGCAAAAGAAGGCGACAGGACAGCCAGCAGCCATGCCAGGCTCGACCAGGGGGCGGGCAAGTGTCGTGGTTGCGCGCGGCGGTTGCGGATCATCCTGCGTCCCTTGTCGCGTTGCGCCCCTCGCAACGGCGCGAGCGGTCAGGTCAGGTGCGATTGACGATACTGGTTGTGGTAGATAAACACAAATATATTAAAGGCATAAGTTGTTCGTGAGTCTTTGTGGTGTTTTGAAACATCATGTCTCACAAAATCGAGAATAGATGAAATCGGTCGATGCTATATCGATTGAATAGGGGTCCATGTTGCTCGAAAAGGGGTGCTTGGTGTCGCTTGGCAATTCCGATTTTGCGATAGATCATGGCTCGTTGGGGAGGGTTTTCCCTGAAGCTTTGGCGATGTTTCTGGCTCTTTACTTGGCTGGTTGTTCCTTTGCACCCGATTATGTCCAGCCATCCCTGCCGGTGCCCGACAGCTATGCCGTCGCGACGCCGGCCGGGGCTTCGCTGGCCGGGCGCGACTGGGAGCAGGTTTTTCCCGATCCCGAATTGCGCAGGCTGGTCGCCCAGGCGCTGGCCAATAATCGCGACATTCGCATCGCTGCCGCCCGCGTGGCGCAGGCGCGCGGCGCCTGGCGGATCGAGGGTGCCTCGCTCTATCCCCAGCTCGATGCGGTGGCGACGGGCACGCGCGGTCAGGCCTTCTACAGCCTGCCGGTGATCGGCGACCAGATCGTCGACGTGAAATCGATCACCGCCCAACTCAGCGCCAGCTGGGAAATCGATTTCTGGGGCCGGCTGCGCAATCTGAAGGAGGCCGCCCGCGAACAGTTTCTGGCGTCCGAGGAATCGCGCCGGGCGGTCGCGACCGACCTGATCGCGCAGGTTGCGCTCGGCTATCTGCTGGAGCGCGAATATGAGGAGCGCGCCGCCCTTACCCAGCAGTCGATCACCACCCGGCAGGAAACGCTGCGCATCATGCGCCGCCGCTATGAGGTGGGGTCGGGGTCGAAGCTGGACCTGGCCCAGTCCCAGGTGCTGCTGGCGCAGGCGGACACCACCATGCATGTGCTGAACCTCGACCGCGCGGTCAATCGCAACGCGCTGGCGCTGCTGGTCGGCCAGCCGGTGGAGATCGCGCCCGGATCGCTGCGGCTGGCCGGGCCGGGCGGCGATTATCAGGTGCCCGCCGGCCTGCCGTCCGAACTGCTCACCAACCGGCCCGACATCGTCGCGGCCGAGCATCAGCTGCGCGCCGCCAATGCCAATATCGGTGCCGCCCGCGCCGCCTTCTTCCCCAATATCAGCCTGACCGGCGCCTATGGCACGACCAGCCCGGACCTCGACGGCCTGTTCGGCGGCAATAGCGAGGTGTGGAGCTTTTCGCCGACGATCCGACTGCCCCTGTTCAACGCCGGCCGGCTGAAGGGCAATTTGGACGTGGCGCAGGCGCGCCGGGACGAGGCCGTCGCTACTTATGAAAAGACGATCCAGTCGGCCTTTCGCGACGTGTCCGACGCGCTGGTCCGGCGGCGCCAGATCGCCCTGCAGATCGGCACCACGCGCCAGCTGGTCGATGCCCAGCGGGAACGGGCGCGCCTCGCCCAGTTGCGGTTCGACAATGGCCGCTCCACCTATCTCGAAGTGCTCGATGCCCAGCGCGACCTGTTCGATGCGGAACAGGCGCTGGTCCAGCTTCGCCGGGGGGAACTCTCCAGCATCGTCAGCCTCTATGCCGCCCTGGGCGGCGGCTTTGTGGTCAATCGCGGCATCGCGGCCGCCCCGTCCGGGAACCAGGGGGAACCATGAGCATGAACAAGCGCTGGATCGTCAGGGGGCTGATCGTGGCGGCGGTGGCCGGCATCGCCTTCCTGCTCTGGACGTTGCTGAAGCCGGCCGGCCTGCCCGAAGGCATTGTCGGCGGCAATGGCCGGCTGGAAGCGACCGAGATCGACGTCGCCTCCAAATCCGCCGGGCGGATCAAGGATATCGTCGCGGATGAGGGGCAGCTGGTGAAGGCCGGCGAGATCGTTGCCCATATGGATGTCGACGTGCTGGACGCACAGCGGACCGAGGCCGTTGCGCAACTGGCAGAGGCGCAGAATGCCGTCCTTGTCGCCCAGACCCAGGTCGCCCAGCGCGAGAGCGAGAAGGCCGCCGCCCAGGCCGTGGTGCGCCAGCGCATCGCCGAACTCAACGCCTCGCGCAAGCGCCTTGCCCGGTCCGAAACCCTGGCCCGCGAAGGCGCGACCGCGGTGCAGGAACGCGATGACGACGCCGCCCAGACCGAAGGCGCCGCCGCTGCCGTGGAGGCGGCCCGTGCCCAGCTCGCCTCGGCCGAGGTCGCCATCACCAATGCCCGCAATCAGGTGATCGGATCGCGATCGCGCGTGGAGGCCGGCCGCGCCACCATCCAGCGGATCGAGGCGGACATCAACGACAGCAGCCTGCGCGCGCCACGCGACGGCCGCGTCCAGTATCGCGTCGCCCAGCCCGGCGAGGTGGTGACGGCCGGTGGCCGGGTGCTGAGCCTGGTCGACCTGTCCGACGTGACGATCAGCTTCTTCCTGCCCGCCACCGCCGCCGGCCGTGTCGCCATCGGCAGCGAGGCGCGGATCGTGCTCGATGCCATTCCCGACTATCCAATCCCGGCGCGGATCAGCTTCGTCGCCGACGTCGCCCAGTTCACGCCCAAGACGGTGGAAACCCAGAGCGAGCGCGAGAAGATGATGTTTCGGGTCAAGGCCCGGATCGATCCGGCGCTGCTGCGCAAGCATATCGCCCAGGTGAAGACCGGCCTGCCCGGCATGGCCTATGTCCGGATCGATCCAGGCATTGCCTGGCCCGCCTCGCTTGCGGTCCGCACCCTTCCCGAAGGATCGCGGGCGGTCCAGTGAACCAGCCCGCCCCCATCGGCGCGCCAACGGTCGATCCGGTCGTCCGCCTGTCCGGCGTCCGCCTCCATTATGGCAAGACGCAGGCGCTGCGCGGCATCGATCTCGACATACCGGGTGGGCGGATGATCGGCCTGATCGGACCCGATGGCGTGGGCAAGTCCAGCCTGCTCTCCCTCGTCGCCGGTGCCCATGTCATCCAGGATGGCGATGTCCATGTGCTGGGCGGCGACATGCGCGACAAGCGCCATCGCAGCGATGTGTGCCCGCGCATCGCCTATATGCCGCAGGGGCTGGGCAAGAATCTCTATCCCACCCTGTCGGTCGAGGAGAATCTGCAGTTTTTCGGCCGCCTGTTCGGCCATGACGGGGCGGAGCGGCGACGGCGGATCGATGCGCTCACCCGCGCGACCGGTCTCGACCCGTTCCTTGCCCGGCCGGCGGGCAAGCTGTCGGGCGGCATGAAGCAGAAGCTCGGCCTGTGCTGCGCGCTGATCCATGATCCCGACCTGTTGATCCTGGACGAACCGACCACCGGCGTCGATCCGCTGGCCCGCGCCCAATTCTGGGATCTCATCAACGACATCCGCCAGACCCAGGCGCAGATGAGCGTCATCGTCGCCACCGCTTACATGGACGAGGCGCAGCGTTTCGACTGGCTGGTGGCGATGGATGACGGGCAGATCCTCGACACCGGCACCCCGGCCGAGATTTTCGCGCGCACCGGCACCAGTTCGCTGGAGGAAGCCTTCATCGCGCTGTTGCCCGAGGAGAAGAAGCGCGGCCATGAGCCGGTCATCATCCCGCCGCTCGAAGCCAGCGAGGATGACATCGCGATCGAGGCGCAGGGCCTGACCATGCGCTTTGGCGATTTCACCGCGGTCGACCATGTCAGCTTCCGCATTCGCCGGGGCGAGATATTCGGCTTTCTGGGGTCCAACGGCTGCGGCAAGTCGACCACCATGAAGATGCTGACCGGCCTCTTGCCCGCGACCGAGGGCAAGGCCTGGCTGTTCGGCAATGCAGTGGACCCGGACGACATGTCCACGCGCAAGCGGGTCGGCTATATGAGCCAGGCCTTCTCGCTCTACACAGAACTCACCGTCCGCCAGAATCTGGAATTCCACGCCCATCTCTTCCATGTCCCGCGCGAGGATATTCCCGCCCGCGTCGCGGAAATGGCCGATCGGTTCGATCTTGGCCCGGTGATGGAGGAACTGCCCGACAGCCTGCCGCTCGGCATCCGCCAGCGCCTCAGCCTTGCGGTGGCGATGGTCCACAAGCCGGAACTGCTGATCCTGGACGAGCCGACCTCCGGCGTCGATCCGGTGGCGCGCGACGGCTTCTGGCGATTGCTGGCGGAGCTGTCGCGCCGCGACAAGGTCACGATCTTCATCTCCACCCATTTCATGAACGAGGCGATGCGCTGCGATCGCATGTCGATGATGCATGCGGGCCATGTACTGGACAGCGATGCGCCAGCGCGCCTGATCGAGAAGCGCGGCGCGCCCGATCTGGAACAGGCCTTCATCGGCTATCTGGTCGATGCCGGCGGCGACACCCGCCCGCCCGACGAGGAAAGCGCGCTCAAGGACATGGCGCAGGCGGAACATGGCACGATCAGGCGCGGCTTCAGCCCGCAACGTGCGCTCACCTATGCCTGGCGCGAGACGCTGGAACTGCAGCGCGATCCGGTCCGTGCGACCCTCGCGCTGATCGGTTCGCTGATCCTGATGCTGGTGATCGGCTTCGGCATGACCACCGACATCAACGAGCTGAACTATGCCGTGCTGGACCGCGACAACAGCATCCTCAGCCAGAATTATGCGCTCGACATTTCCGGCTCCTCCTATTTCGTCGAACATGCGCCGATCCGCGATTATGACGATCTCGACCGGCGCATGAAGGATGGCGAACTGGCGCTGGTGATCGAGATTCCGCCGGGCTTTGGCCGGGATATCGCGGCCGGGCGACAGGTCACGGTCGGCGCCTGGTTCGACGGCGCCAATCCGCAGCGCGCTGAAACCGTGCAGGGCTATATCCAGGGGCTGCACCAGCATTGGCTGAGCCAGCAGGCGGCCGCGCGCGGCAGCGCGGCCGGCAGCAGCTTCTCGATCGAGAACCGCTATCGCTACAATCCCGATGTGCAGAGCCTGCCGGCGATGGTGCCGATCGTCATCCCGCTGCTGCTGCTGATGCTGCCGGCGATGCTGACCGCGCTGGCGGTGGTGCGCGAAAAGGAGATCGGGTCGATCATCAACCTCTATGTGACGCCGGTCAGCCGCAGCGAATTCCTGCTCGGCAAGCAGCTTCCCTATGTCGTGCTGGCGCTTGTCAACTTCCTGCTGATGGTGCTGATGGCGATCTTCATCTTCGGTGTGCCGGTGAAGGGCAGCTTCCCGACCCTGCTGTTGGCCGCCGCCATCTATTGCGTCACCGCGACCGGCATGGGCCTGCTCGCCTCGGCCGTGACGCGCAGCCAGATCGCCGCGATGTTCCTGGCGATGATCGGCACGATGATCCCGGCCACCACCTATGGCGGTATGACCGACCCCGTCTCCTCGATGGAGGGCAGCGCGCGGATCATCGGCGACATCTATCCCGCCAGCCACATGTTCACCATCAGCCGCGGCGTCTTTGCCAAGGCGCTGGGCTTTTCGGACCTGGCCGGCTCCTTCCTGCCGCTCGCCATTTCCGCGCCGCTGATCGTCGGCATCGCGATCATGCTGCTCAAGAAGCAGGAGGCCTGACGCCCATGCTTGCGACGATTTCCAACATCTACCGGCTGGGCGTGAAGGAGCTGTGGAGCCTGTGGCGCGACCCGATCATGCTGGTGCTAATCCTGTTCGTCTTCACCGTCTCCATCTATACCTCGGCCAATTCCAAGCCGGAAACGCTGCACAATGCAGCCATCGCAATCGTCGATGAGGATGAATCGCCCCTGTCGCAGCGGATCGTCGCCGCTTTCTATCCGCCGCAATTCACGCTGCCCCGGATGATTGCGCCGGCGCAGATCGATCCGGGCATGGACGCGGGCGACTTCACCTTCGTCCTGCACATACCCCATGGCTTCCAGCGCGACGTGCTGGCCGGCCGGACGGCGGAAATCCAGCTCAACACCGACGCCACGCGCATGAGCCAGGCTTTCTCGGGCAGCAGCTATGTCCAGCAGATCGCGACCGCCGAGGTGAATGAATTCGTCAACCGCTATCGCGCCAACAGCGTGCCCAAGGTCGACCTGGCGGTGCGGGCGCGCTTCAACCCGACGCTCAACCATACCTGGTTCGGTGCGCTGGCACAGATCATCAACCAGATCGCGATGCTGTCGATCATCCTCACCGGCGCGGCGCTGATCCGCGAGCGGGAACATGGCACGATCGAGCATCTGCTGGTGATGCCGGTC
This sequence comes from Sphingomonas sp. S-NIH.Pt3_0716, assembly GCF_003950715.1. Lineage (NCBI taxonomy): Bacteria > Pseudomonadati > Pseudomonadota > Alphaproteobacteria > Sphingomonadales > Sphingomonadaceae > Sphingomonas > Sphingomonas sp. S-NIH.Pt3_0716. Next base: position 258,507 of record NZ_QLJK01000002.1, read on the forward strand.
ACCCCGTTCGAGATCATGCTGTCAAAGGTCTGGTCGATGGGCCTGGTCGTGCTGCTCGCTTCGTCCCTGTCGATCAACCTGGTGGTGCAGGGGCTGATGCACGTGCCCGTCGCCGGATCGCTGGCGCTCTTCTTCGCGGGCGCTGCGCTGGTGCTGTTCTCCACAACCTCGATGGGCATTTTCCTCGCGACGCTGGCACGCAACATGCCGCAATTCGGCATGCTGATGATCCTCGTCCTGCTGCCGCTGCAGATGCTGTCGGGCGGCACCACCCCGCGCGAATCCATGCCCAAGCTGGTGCAGGATGTGATGCTGTTCGCGCCGACCACCCATTTCGTCGAACTGGGTCAGGCGATCCTGTTCCGGGGCGCCGGCATCGGCGTCGTCTGGCCGCAATTCGCCGCCACCGCCGCGATCGGCATCGCCTTCTTCCTGATCGCACTCACCCGCTTCCGCCGGACGATCAGCGCCATGGCCTGATCGTCCGGCCGCTCTTCACGGCGCCAGCCGGTCCACGCTCAGGCGCTGGCCGCCATATTCGGCAAAGCCTCGGCTGCGCGGCTGGCCATCGGCTTGGGGCGTGAAGTCGATCGCGGCAGGCTTGGGGCCGCCCAGCGGTCCGAACGTCATCTGCAGCTTCATGATGCCGGGCTTGGGACCGGTCAGGCGGATGTCCGCTTCGTAGCTGGACTGGCCGCGCATGTTGATCTGCGTCGTCTCGCGCCCGCTATAGACCTGCTTTCCGTCGTCGCTGAAATCGACATAGATTTTCTCGATGGCGCCGCTCGTGCGCCGATAGAGGATATGGCCTGACCGCCGGCCATAGACCTTCACGTCGATATTCTGGCTCTTGCCCGCCAGCGCCGACAGGGTGGACAGGTCGGTATCGCCATAGGGCAGGCTGTCGGGCACGGCGCGCGGGGCGACCGCCGGCCCGGCCTTGTATCCGGGCAGGGTGACGATCTGGACCCGCTTGGTCTCGCTGCCGCGCAGCCCCTCGATCCAGGTCGCCCGGCGGCTGTCGGGATGCCAGGACATGGGCGAATGAAACACCCAGTCGGCCTGGCTGCTGAGGTTCGCGCCCAGATAGCCATCTTCGCGCTGCGACCGGGCGATGTCGATCAGCGCCGGCCCGACATTGCCTGGCCGCGCCGTGCGCACGCCGGTGACGGCATAAGTATAGGCGAACATGCTCAGCCCCATGTTCAGGCTGTCGGGATAGGGGCGGGGCATCAGCCCCAATATCGCCGGGTCGGTCTGCGAAAAGCGGGTGGTCATCACCATGCCCAACCGCTCGTCCGGCGAGAAGATCGTCGTTTCGGTATAGCCCGGCGTGTCGGTGATCGGCGTCACCTTGCCGCTCGCCAGGTCCATCACCACCGAATCGGGTAAGTCGCGCTTCACCGCGCCGACCAGCGACAGGGCGCTGCCGCCATGGACGAACTGCTTCACCTCGCCACCGCGGATCGGCGACGGGATGACGCCATCGGCATGGGCCGGATCGGGGCGAAAAGGATCGCTGCTGCTGATGATCTGCGGCCGGGTGACGACATAGCCATCCGGGCCGCGCGTCAGTTCGCCGGTCAGCACCGCGGCGGAATAATTGGCGAGCAAGGTCGTCCAGGCGATATGGCGATTGTCCGGCGCCACCACCATTTCCGACCAGCGATGCCAGATATGCGCGCCATCGGCCACCTGCGGCGGATAGGTGACCGGCACCAGTTGCGCCTGCGTGCAATCGTCCAGGCTGGTCGGGCATTCGATCACGAAATCGCCCAGGAAGATGCGCTTATTGTCGGCAAACACCATGTAGCGGATGCCATTATCCTTCGGCCGGGCGGGAATCGTTCCACTGAAGATCGGTCGGATATGACTGCCATCATCGTCCATGATGGCGAGGTTGATCTGCCGCGGATCGCTCTCGCCCGGCCGGGCATAGGTCAGCAATATCCGGCCCGACGGCGTGTAGGTGGCGCTTTGCGGCCGCATGTCGGCCGGCAATGTCAGGGTGCGGATCACCGGTTGGCCGAACAGCGCGCCATCCGGCCTGGGCCGCGCCAGGGTCGGGCCGCCATCCAGCGCCAGCCCGCCGATCAGGACGGGCAGCATGGCCAATATCGGCAGCCGGCGGGAAGGGGGCATGGTCACCAGATTCTCTCCTCGTCTCGGCCTTGGCCCAGGGGCGCTGGGCGGCCGTCCACCCTGCTGATGGCACCTGCCCGCCGGCCGGCAAGCGGCAATCCGTTACGCGGAAAGAGGGCTTGCCAATGTCCAGCAAAGCCGGGCATTTTCCAGCCGGCGCTTCGCGAACGGGCAGGACGACAAGCGGGCGGAGAGGGGAAGAGCCGATTTTCAACCGACGCATCTTGCTGGAGCTGTGGGCGATGCTGCTGCTGGCCGGCATCATCGGCTTCATGGGGCCGTTCGGCACCTATATGCGCGACGGGCTGCCGGGGCGGATCGGCCATTGGTGGCTGCTGCTGATGGGGGCCTATATCCTCGTTCGGCCGGCGATCTGGCTGCTGCGCGGCCTGGCCCGGCGGATCGACCTGTCGGTATCGATCACCGTCTTTTCCGGCGTGTCGCTCTGCGTCGTGCCGCTGGCCTTCCTCTGGCGCAATGTCGGCCGCACCGCCTTTCGCGACCTGGACGGCTTTACCGGCCTGCTGCCCTTTTCCTTCCTCTGCGCGCTCACCGTGCTGGTCGTCACCCACTGGGCCGAACAGACCGACCGGCGGCTGGCCCAGCGGGGCATCCTGCCGCCGGTCGGTCTGTTCGGCCCAGTGGCCGATGCCCCGCACCCCGAAGGCGCCGCCGCCACATCCCCCGCAGACCCCGCCCTGCGCCATCGCCTGTCGGCCGGCTTTGCCGGGCCGATCCTGGCGCTGCAGAGCGAGGATCATTATGTCCGCGTCCATGGCGCGGGCGGCAGCGAATTGCTGCTGATGCGGTTGCGCGACGCGATTGCGGAGATGGAGGGGGTGGCCGGCGCGCAGGTGCATCGCAGCTGGTGGATCGCCCATCGCGCCATCCTGCGCTGCGATCCCGCCGGGCGCAGCTGGCTCATCACCCTGGATGGCGGGCTCAGCGTCCCCGTCGCGCGCGATTCGGTCGCCCGGCTGCAACGGGCCGGCTTCCTGCCCGCGTCCTGACCGGCTCTGGCGGGCAAAAGAAAACCCCGCCGGAGCAAGCTCGACGACGGGGCCAGGTTCAGGGAGGTGTCACTCCAAAGGGGGGAAGAGTGACAGGACCAATCTAGGAAAGCGCGCGTCCCTTTCAAGCATCAGCCGTATATTTTTGTCGGCGGCCGCGCCCATGCCATCGGCTCTATCGCACGGCTGAACCCGCTATTTCGGCCATTTCCCCTACGGTAACCGGGCATGTCGTGAATATGGCTGAATACGTATGCTGGAATCTGTGCAGAGGGTCGGGGGCGGCGCTATTTGAACCAGACCGACACATGTCGGCAAGAAACGCTCAAGATGCGTCCTGGGGAGGATCACTGTCATGCATCAATTCCGTCATACCGTCCTGCGCGCTGCGCTGCTGGCAGGGGCTTCCTTCTCGTTCGCCGCGGTCGCCCATGCGCAGACCGACGCCGAAACCGCGACGCCCGCCGCACCCGCCGCCGGCGAATCCGAAGGCATCGTCGTCACCGGCATCCGCGCCTCGCTCGCCTCCGCCGCCAAGGTGAAGCGCGATTCCGTGCTGATCGTCGATTCCATCTCGGCCGAAGATGTCGGCAAGCTGCCCGACGTGTCGATCGCGGACTCGCTCGCCCGTCTGCCCGGCGTCACCGCCCAGCGCCTCGAAGGCCGCGACCAGCGCCTGTCGATCCGTGGCCTTGGCCCGGACTTCTCGACCACGCTGCTCAACGGCCGCGAACAGGTCACTGTCGGCGACAATCGCGGCGTCGAATATGACCAGTATCCCTCGGAATTCTTCCAGAACGTCAATGTCTACAAGAGCGCCGACGCCGCGCTGATCGCCGCCGGCATCTCCGGCACGGTCGACCTGCGCATGCTGCGTCCGCTCGACAAGAATGACCGCATCCTCGCCGTGTCGCTGCGCGGCCAGATGAACGGCATGGACAAGCTCAATCCCGATGGCGAACGCTATGGCTATCGCGCCTCGGCCACCTATGTCGATCAGTTCGCCGACGACACGCTGGGCCTGTCGCTGGGCTTCGCCGCCTCGCAGACCCCGTCGCAGAATGAGCGCTTCAACGCCTGGGGCTATCCCACCGATGCCGACGGCAATCTGATCATCGGCGGCGCCAAGCCCTATGTGCAGTCGAACCTGCTCAAGCGCTATGGCATGGTCGGCACGCTGGAATGGCAGCCGAGCGACAATTTCCACTCGACCTTCGACGTGCTCGCCTCGCATTTCGAGGAAGAACAGCGCCTGCGCGGCATCGAATTCCCGCTCGTCTGGGGTACCGACGTCGGCGTCAGCGACGTGACGGTCGAAAATGGCTTCGTCACCGGCGCCACCTTCTCCAACGTATATGGCGTCCAGCGCAACGATTATAACAAGCGCAAGGCCGACACCATCTCGCTCGGCTGGAACAATGACATCCGCCTGAACGATCGCCTCAAGCTCAATGTCGATGCCAGCTGGTCGCGCGCCAAGCGCACCGACTTCCTGCTCGAAACCTATTCGGGCACCGGCTATCTGCGGTCGGGCGTGTCCGACACGGTGCGTGTGGAGCGCCAGTCGAACGGCCTGTTCAGCATCGTGCCGACGCTCGACTATACCGACACCAACGTCATCAGCCTGACCGACCCCAATGGCTGGGGCTATAACGGCACCACCGCCGTCGTGCAGGCGGGCTTCCTCAACCGGCCCAAGTTCATCGACGACATGAAGTCGTTCCGCGCCAACCTGGTCGGCGACATTTCGGGCAGCATCTTCAGCAACTGGGAAGTCGGCGGCAATTACAGCCGGCGCAAGAAGACCAGCGCCTATACCAGCTATTTCCTCTGCCCCACCGGCGGCACGGACTGCACCATCGCCAATGGCACGCCAGGCTCGGCGCCGGTGCCGCAGGAAGCACTGCTCGGCAAGAATGTCTCGCTCGACTATCTGGGCGTGCCGGCGATGCTGACGCTCGATCCGCTCTATCTCTACAACAACACGCTCGACGCCGTGTTCGACAATCGTCCCTCGTCGCTGGTGCGCGACAATGTCGTGAAGGAAGATGTCTTCACCGGCTATGCGAAGATGACGCTGGATGGCGATCTGGGCGGCAAGCCGCTGAAAGGCGCGATCGGCGTGCAGGTGATCCACACCCGCCAGGCGTCGACCGGCACCATCTCCAACTTCTCCAACGGCGTTGTCACCGTCGTCCCAGCCTCGGGCAAGGAAAGCTTCACCAATTTCCTGCCCAGCGCGCAGTTCTCGGTCGAGCTGGAACCCGGCTTCTTCGTGAAGATGGGCGCGGCCCAGACCATGGTGCGTCCGCGCATGGACCAGGAACGGATCAACCAGGAATATAATTTCAACCTGGCCAATGTCGGCCTCGGCTCCGACCCGCAGTACAGCCCGTTCAGCTCGAACGGCGGCAACATCGCGCTGCGTCCCTATCAGTCGACCAATATCGACCTGTCGATCGAGAAATATTTTCCGGGCGGCGGCTATGTCTCGCTCGCGGGCTATTTCAAGAATCTGACCGACTTCGTCGATCCCAACAACAATATCGCCTATGATTTCTCGGACGTGCTGGCCTCGCTGCCTGCCGACATCCGCAACCAGATCATCGCCGACGGCAGCTATATCGGTCTGCTGAAGGCTCCGGCCAACACCGGCAAGGGCACGATCATGGGGGCGGAAGGCACCGTCTCACTGCCGTTCAAGGTGTTCAGCGAAACGTTGGACGGCTTCGGCATCTTCGCCAGCGGGTCCTACACCCACAGCGAAGTCAAATATGGCAGCAACCCGACCGATGTCGTCACCCTGCCGGGCCTCTCCAAATGGGTCGCCAGCGGCACGGCCTATTATGAAAAGAGCGGTTTCCAGGCGCGCGTCTCCTATCGCTATCGCTCCTCTTTCCTGGGCGAAGTGGCCGGCCTCTCGGCCGCGCCGACCTTCCGCACCGCCAAGGCAGAGGGCATTCTCGACGCGCAGATCGGCTATGAATTCCAGTCGGGGCCGCTCACCGGCCTGTCGATCCTGCTGCAGGGCAAGAACCTCACCGACCAGCCCTTCGTCACCTATCAGAATGGCGATAAGCGCCAGGTCATCGACTATCAGCGCTACGGCCGCGATTATTATCTGGGCCTGACCTACAAGTTCTGATCGGCCCGCGGCCGATCGGGCAAGTTCTGACCGGCCTTCGCGCCGGTCGGGCAAGTCCTGAAATTCCTCCCCGGATTGCCCGACTGCACGCGGGCAATCCCCCTCCCCGGACCGCCACCCCTTAGAGGGGAGGGTGGTCCGCATATCTTGGCGGGGTGGGGGACGGGATACGGAACCGCTATTCCCTCCGCGCACTGCGGAGGGGGTAGGGGCTCGCCGGCTGACGGGGGGAAGGGGGAGGACCGCAAACCCATGACACGACAGGCCA
>NZ_QLJK01000020.1:0-112348 GCF_003950715.1 Sphingomonas sp. S-NIH.Pt3_0716
CAGGTGCCTGTCCGCTTCATCCTTGCTGGTCACTGCATCGTAGCCTGGGCATAGACCGCGTTGATATCTTCCTGGATGTTCCAGTTGCCGGCGGAATTTACCGCCGGCAACTGGAACATCCAGGAAGATATCAACGCGGTCTATGCCCAGGCTAATTTCGACACCGGCACGCTGCGCGGCAATTTTGGCGTGCGCTATGTGAATACCAAGACCGACAGCGCTGGCTATGTCTGCAACGCTGGCGCGCCCTGCAACAGCGCAGCCGACTGGACCTGGCAGACGACCAAGCGCAGCTATGACAACTGGCTGCCCAGCGCGAATATCGCCTGGACCGCGCAGCAGGATCTGATCCTGCGCTTCTCCGCCGCCAAGGTGATGTCGCGTCCCAACTATGCCGACATGACCAATTATTTCTGGCTGTCGGACACGGTGCTGACCGGCGGTGGCGGCAACCCGAACTTGAAGCCCTATACGTCGGGTAATCTCAACGCCTCGGTCGAATGGTATTTCAAGCAGGGGTCGATCCTGTCGGCGGAAGTCTTCTACAAAGATATCAGCAATTATATCCTGCAGAAGACGGCGCCCGAGAGCTATTTCAACCAGTCTCAGGGCCGGGTGACGACCTATCAGATCAGCCGTCCCTACAATGCCGGTTCGGCCGAGGTGAAGGGTTTTGCCGTCGCCTATCAGCAGAACCTGCCCTATGGCTTCGGCATATTGGCCAACTACACCTATTCCGACGGTTCGGGTGAAGGCGGCCAGGCGCTGCCCTATAATTCCAAGCATCAGGCCAGCGTCAGCCCCTTCTTCGAAAGCGGCCCGGTCGCGCTGCGCGCCACCTACACTTGGCAGTCGAAATATTTCACCGGCATCGACCGTGGCGACAATATGTTCGTGCGGGACTCCGACAATCTGGACGTGTCGGCGACCTATAATGTCACGCCGCAGATCGGCATCACCCTGTCGGGCATGAACCTGACCGACGCGGAATATTATGCCTATGCCAACACTACGGCGCTGCCGCGCGGCGTCTATCGCTCGGGCCGCAAGTTCCTGGCGACGGTGAACTTCAACTATTGATTGCCTCGCCTGTCAGAAGGCGCATGACTTGAAGACGGCGGGACGGAACGCAACAGCGTCCGCCCGCCGCACGTCCCTTGTCGCGTCCGCGCGGCGCGGCAAGGGCACGCTATTTTCGGGAGCCTGTTTCGTGATCCGTGCCCGCCGCCTGACGCTGCTTGCGTCGCTGATGCTGTCCGGCATCGCCACCGCCCCGGCCATGGCCGAACTGCCCCGCCTGTTGCCGGTGCCCGCGCAGATGCGCGAGGGGCAGGGTAGTTTCCAGATTACATCCGTTACGCCGGTCCGGGTGCCTGCCGGCGATGTCGCTGCCCGCAACGCGGCCGAGCGGTTCGCCGATCTGGTCGCGCGCAGCCGGGGCTTTCGTCCTCGGATCGAGACGGGTGGTGACGCCAGCAATGCCATAGTCTTTCGCCGAGCGAAGACCGGTGCGGCGGAATCCTACACCCTCGACGTCAGCGACAAGGGCGTCAAAATCGCCGCCGGCGACGATGCCGGCCTGCTCTATGGCGCGGTGACGCTGTGGCAGGCGATGACGCAGGATCAGGCTGCTGGCCCGGTATCGGTCGCGGCGATGCAGATTGCCGACGCGCCGCGCTTCCAGTGGCGCGGGCTGATGCTCGACAGCGCCCGCCATTTCCAGTCGCCTGCCTATGTCCGCCAGTTGATCGACTGGATGGCGGTCAACAAGCTCAACCGGCTGCATTGGCATCTGGTCGATGATCAGGGCTGGCGCATCGAGATCCCCAAATATCCGCGCCTCACGGAAATTTCCGCCTGGCGCGTGCCCGCCGGCGCACCCGGCGGGCCGCCGCTGCCCAAGGTCGGCGGCTTCTACACCCAGGCCGAAATCCGCGAGATCGTCGCCTATGCCGCCGCGCGCGAGGTCATGATCGTGCCGGAGATCGAGATGCCGGGCCATGCGCTGGCGGCGATCCGCGCCTATCCCAAGCTCGGCATGGGCGTGGCGATCCCGCCGGGCACCGAGTCCGACTGGGGCGTTTTCCCCTGGCTCTACAATGCCGATGACGCGACCTTCGGCTTTCTGGAGGACGTGCTGACCGATGTGATGGCGCTGTTCCCGTCGCCCTATATCCATATCGGCGGCGACGAGGCGGTGAAGGACCAGTGGAAATCCTCGCCAGCGATGCAGGCGAAGATGAAGGCGTTGGGCATCGGCAGTGAGGACGCGATGCAGGGCTGGTTCATGCACCGCATCGACGATTTCCTGACGCAACATGGCCGCAAGCCGATTGGCTGGGACGAGATATTGGAAGGCGGCGCCTCGCCCCATGCCACCATCACCTCCTGGCGCGGGATCGAGGGTGCGGTGACGGCCGCCAAGTCGGGCCATGACGCGATATTGAGCCCGGCCCCGATCCTCTATTTCGACAATCGCCAGGGATTTGGGCCGCTGGAACCGCCGGGGCGTGGCCATCTGTCCGACCTGCACAGCGTCTATGACTTCAATCCCGAGCCCGAAGGACTGAGCGGCGCCGAGCAGCAGCATATTCTGGGGCTGCAGGGCAACCTGTTCACCGAGCATGTCCGCACCGAGGAACGCGCCCAGTGGCAGCAATTTCCGCGCGGCAGCGCCGTCGCCGAAATCGGCTGGTCGCCGGTAACAAGCCATGATTTCGCCAGCTTCATGGACCGGCTGGTGCCGCAGATGACGCGGATGGGGACGCTGGGCCTGAAGCCCGCGATCAGCGCGCTGACGGTGACGGCAAAGACCGACTATGCGCCGGGTGACAAGAACACGCGGGTGACGCTGGAAAGCCAGTCCGGCTTCCCGATCCATTATACGCTGGACGGCAGCGCGGTGACGCCGCGCGCACCGGTTTACAAGGACGGCCTCAGCCTGCCGGTCGGCACCCGGTTGCGCGCCGGCACCGCCTGGCACGGCGGGATGATGCCGGGCGCGATCGACATCGGCCTCGACGCGTCCTTCCTGCGCCGCCGCACCGACGAGCAACTGGCGAGCTGCGCCAACAAGGTGGTGCTGTCGCTGGAGGATGATGCCCCGGCGCAGGGCGAGCGGGCGCATTTCCTGACCGATATCCTTGAGCCCTGCTGGCTCTATGCCGACGCCCCGGTCGGCGGCGCGACCAGGATCGCGATCGATGTCGGCCAGCTGCCGTTCAATTTCCAGATCGGCAAGGATCGCGACGCCATCCATTTCCGCGCCCCGGCGACCCCGGCCGGCGAAGTGGAGGTTCGGGCCGGCGGTTGCGAGGGCGAGCGCATCGCCGTGCTGCCGCTGGCACCGGCCGTCGGCAATCCGGAAGTCACCCGGCTGGTCGCGCCGATCGCGCCGCGCAGCGGCAAGGAAACATTGTGCATCACCTATACGGCGAAGGATGTTGAGCCCCTATGGGCGATCAAGCAGGTGGAACTGATCCCATGAGCGGCATGATGGCCAGCGTGACGTTGCGCGCGCCCTTGGCGGGCTGGCTGGCACCGATCGAAAGCGTACCCGACCCGGTCTTTGCCGAGCGGATGATGGGTGAGGGCTTTGCCATCGACCCGATCGAAGGCGAAGTGCGCGCGCCGGCTGACGCGACCGTGCTGACGGTGGCGCCGACCGGCCATTCGGTCTCGCTGCGCCTGGCCAATGGCGCCGAACTGCTGATCCATGTCGGGCTGGAGACGGTGACGCTGGGCGGCAAGGGTTTCGCGCCGCAAGTGAAGCCGGGCGATGCCGTGGCGACCGGAGACCTGCTGATCGGCTTCGATCTCGATGCGGTAGCCGAGGGGGCCAAGGCGCTGATCACGCCGATGGTGCTGGCGGGCGAGGGTTATGCCCTGTCGCTGGAGCCGCTTGACCGGCTGGTCGGCTGGCAGGATGGCGTTGCGCGGATCACGGCGCTGGCGCCTGGAGCGGTCAAAGATGACAGCGAAGGTGACAGCCATGAGCGGGTCGTGCGCGTCGATGCCCCCCATGGCATTCATGCCCGTCCGGCCGCGCGGATCGCGGCGCTGCTGCGCACCTTCGTCGCGCCGGTGTCGATCATGCGGGACGGCAAGAGCGTCAATGCGCGCAGCACCGTCGCACTGCTTGGCCTGGGCGTGCGCTGCGGCGATGAGATCATCGTCCGGGGCGAGGGCAGCGATGCCCGCGCAGCGGTCGAGGCACTGGTGGCGCTGATCGAGGCCGGGCTGGGCGAGGAGGCGAAGGCCGATCATCCCGCGCCGGCACCGGTCGTGCCACAGCATGGGCCAGTGACGGCCGCGCCGGGCCTGGCGATCGGCCAGGTGGTGCAGCTCCGCGTCGCCGATGTCGATGTGCCACGCGACGGGCAGGGCGGCGCGGTCGAACATGCCGCGCTCGCCCGCGCGATGGCGGCGGTCGATGCCGAATTGTCGGCCGGCCATGGGCTGGCCGCCGAGATCGCCGCGGCGCATCGCGCGTTGCTGGCCGATCCGGAACTGGCCGAGGCAGCCGGGCATCAGATCGATGCCGGGCGCAGCGCGGCCTTTGCCTGGCGCCATGCGACCGCGCAGGCGGCCGAGGCGATCCGTGCGACCGGAGATCCGCTGTTGATGGAGCGCGTCGCCGACCTTGTCGATATCGAGCGGCAGCTGATCGCCGCCCTGCTTGGCACCGAGGCTATCGCGGTGCCGCCGCTGCCCCCTCAAAGCATATTGATCGCTGAGGATCTGCTCCCCTCGCAGTTCCTGGCGCTCGATAGGGACCGTCTGGCCGGAATCTGCACGGCGGCCGGCGGTCCCACTTCCCATGTCGCGATCCTCGCGGCGTCGGCTGGCATCCCGATGCTGGTCGCTGCCGGCCGGGATGTGCTGGCCATCGCCGACGGGCGGACGGTCATTCTTGATGCGGACGGGGCGCGGATCGATGCCGATCCGGGCGTGAACACATTGTCGGAGGTCAGTGAGCGGATCGCCGCGGCGCGCGAGCAGCGCGGCCGCGACCGGGCACAGGCCCATGCCGATTGCCGCATGGCGGACGGCACCCGGATCGAGATTTTCGCCAATCTGGGATCGCAGGCCGATGCCGCCGCCGCCGTGGCGGCCGGAGCGGAGGGATGCGGCCTGCTGCGCACCGAATTCCTGTTTCTGGAACGGGCGGAGGCGCCGGACGAGGCCGAACAGCGAGAAATATATTCCGGTATCGCAACGACATTGGGCGATCGGCCGCTGATTGTCCGCACGCTCGACATCGGCGGCGACAAGCCGGTGCCCTATCTGCCGATGGCGGCCGAGGAAAATCCGGCGCTGGGCCTGCGCGGCGTACGCCTCAGCCTCGCCCGGCCGGACCTGATGCAGGTGCAGTTGCGCGCGATCCTGCGCGCCGTGCCGGCGGACCAGTGCCGCATCATGCTGCCGATGATCGTGGACCTGTCCGACTATCGCGCGGTGAAGGCGATGCTGGACGCGGAGAAGGCGGCGCTGGGCATCGATGTGGCGGTGCCGCTGGGCGTGATGATCGAGACGCCGGCGGCGGCGATGCTGGCGGACATGCTGGCGGCCGAGGCCGATTTCCTGTCGGTCGGCACCAATGACCTGACCCAATATACGCTGGCCGTCGATCGCGGCAATGCGGCGGTGTCGCACCGGATCGATGCGTTGCATCCCGCCGTGCTGCGCCTGATCCGCGAAGTCGGCCGCGGCGCACAGCGTCATGGCCGCTGGGCCGGCGTCTGTGGCGGCCTCGCCTCCGACCCGCTCGCCGCGCCGATCCTGATCGGCCTTGGCATCACTGAATTGTCGGCCACGCCTGCTGCCATCGCCCGGTTGAAGGCGGTGGTGCGCACGCTCGACATGGATCGCTGCATCGACCTGGCGGAGCGCGCCTGCGCTGCCGAAAGCGCCGCCGCCGTGCGCGAAATGGCCCAAGGAGTCCTGGCATGAGCTTCCGTCCTGCCACTCTGCTGGCCCGGCTGCAACCGCTTGGCCGGGCGCTGATGCTGCCGATCGCGGTGTTGCCGATCGCCGCGCTGCTGCTGCGCCTTGGCCAGCCCGACATGCTCGCCATTCCCTTCATCGCGGCGGCGGGCGACGCGATCTTTTCCAATCTTGGCCTGCTCTTCGCGGCCGGTGTCGCGGTCGGCCTGGCGCGTGAAAATCATGGTGCGGCGAGCCTCGCCGGCGTGATTGCCTATCTGGTGACGACCGAGGGCGCGAAGGTGCTGCTGGTCCTGCCACCCGACGTGGCGGAGGTGGCGCAGGCCGCCTGGCGGGCCAAGGAAATCGCCAAGGTCTCCGTGCCCGCGGGCATCCTGTCGGGCATCGTCGCCGGGCTGCTCTACAACCGCTTTTCGGACATCAAGCTGCCCGATTATCTGGCCTTCTTCGCGGGGCGGCGCTTCGTGCCGATCGTCGCGGGGCTGGCCGGCCTGTTCGGTGCGCTGATGTTCGGCCTTGGTTTCCCCTGGATCGAGGCGGGGATCGATCGCCTCAGCCAATGGGTGGTGGCCGCCGGGCCGCTCGGCCTGTTCGTCTATGGCCTGCTCAACCGGCTGCTGCTGATTACCGGGCTGCACCATATCATCAACAATGTCGCCTGGTTCCTGCTCGGCGACTTCCATGGCGCGACCGGCGACATCAAGCGCTTCTTCGCGGGCGATCCGACCGCTGGCGGCTTCATGTCAGGCTTCTTCCCGGTGATGATGTTCGGCCTGCCGGCCGCCTGCCTTGCCATGTATCGCACCGCCTTGCCCGATCGGCGCAAGCGGGTGGGCGGCCTGCTGCTCAGCCTCGCGCTCACCTCCTTCCTCACCGGCGTAACCGAGCCGATCGAGTTCAGCTTCATCTTCCTGGCGCCGATCCTCTATGTCGTTCATGCGGTGCTGACCGGCCTGTCGATGGTCGTCATGGACGCGCTGGGCGTGAAGCTGGGCTTCGGCTTTTCCGCCGGCCTGTTCGACTATCTGATGAACTATGGCCTCGCGACCAAGCCGCTGATGCTGATCCCGGTAGGGCTTGTCTATTTCGCTGTCTATTATGCCACCTTCAGCTGGTGCATCCGCCGCTTCAACCTGAAGACGCCGGGGCGCGAGGATGAGCCCGCCGCTGCGGCCGGGGACGTGCCGAGCATGGCCGGTGCGCGCGGGCCGGCGATGGTCGCGGCGCTTGGCGGGAAGGTCAATGTCCGATCGGTCGATGCCTGCACCACCCGGCTGCGGCTGGTGCTGGGCGACAGCGCAATCGCGGACGAGGCGCGGCTGCGGGCGTTGGGCGCGCGGGGCATCGTCCGCCTGCGCGACGGCGGCTTCCAGGTGGTGCTGGGGCCGATCGCCGATCAGGTCGCGGCGGAAATCCGCAGCGCGCTGGCCGGGCATGATCCGGCGCCGATCGCGGGCACGTCCGATCTGGTCGCGCTGCTCAAGGGTGCGGGTGTGCGCGCGGTCGAGCCGCGCGGCACGCGTTTGCTGGTGCGCGTCGATCGGCCCGCTGCCGTGGATGCGGCGGCGTTGCAGGGCGCCGGGGTCAAGGCCTGGGTGCTGCCGGCATCGGCCGATGGCTGGCTGCACCTGATCCTAGGCGATCAGGCAGAGCCACTGGCGGATGCGTTGCGGGCTGCCTAGCCGAGTGCGATCCGGCGCGTGATGCCGATCGCGTCGAGGAAGCGCTCGTCATGGCTGACGACCAGCAGGGCGCCGTCATAGCCCCGCAGCCCAGCCTCCACCGCCTCGATCGCTTCGAGGTCGAGATGGTTGGTCGGCTCGTCGAGGATCAGCAGCGGCGGCGGTGCGCTGCCCAGCACACAGGCCAGGCCCGCGCGCAGCATCTGCCCGCCACTGAGGCTCCCGACCCGCTGTAGCGCGGCATCGCCGCGAAAGCGGAAATGGGCGAGCAGGGCGCGACGGCCATTTTCGTCCAGTTCGGGATGTAGGCGCGCGAGATTGTCCGCGATCGACAGCGCAGGATCGAGTAGCGCAGCGGTCTGGTCGAGCACGGCGTGACGCACCGGCCGGTCGATCCGCCCGGCGAGCGGTGGCAATGTGCCGGCCATGGTCGCAAGCAGGCTGGTCTTGCCCGATCCATTGGGTCCGGTGATGGCGATCCGTTCCGGCCCTTCGACCAGAAGGTCGACATGCGCCAGCAAGGGCGTTGCGGGATCATGGCCGACGCTGACATCGGTGAGGCGCAGGACGATCCGATCCGGCGCAAGGCCGGTCGAGGGCAGGGTGATGCGGATAGGCTCCAATATCTCGACCCGGCCGCGTGCAGCCTGCGCCTGATCCTCCGCCTCGGTGCGCAGCCGCTCCGCGACATGGCGACCGGCGGCGGAGGATGCCTCCGCCTGATTCTTGCGGGCGCCGATCAGGATGCGGGGCATGTCGCCGCGCGCGCCCTTGCGGGCGCCGGCGGCGTCGCGTCGCTGCTGGCGCTCGGTCGCGACCTGGGCCTTGCGCGCGGCCTGCTTCACCTGTCGTTCCGCGATGTCGAGATCATGGGCGGCGGCGGTGAGTTCGACCGCCTTGCGCTCGCGATAATGGGACCAGTTGCCGCCATAGCGCTGGGCGCCGAGGCCGGTGAGTTCGACGATCGCGTCGACCCGCTCCAGCAGCTCGCGATCATGGCTGACGAGGATCAGGCCGGCGCGCCAGCCATCAACCAGTTCAGCGACGGCCGCGCGCCCGGCCCGGTCGAGATTGTTGGTCGGTTCGTCTAGCAACAGGAAATCGGGGGCTTCCAGGATCGCGCCGGCAAGCGCGGCGCGGGTGCGCTGGCCGCCCGACAAAGTGCAAAGCCGGGTATCCGGCCCGGCAGCGAGTCCGACCCGCTCCAGCGCGGCGTCGATCCGGCTTTCCAGCGTCCAGTCGGCATCGGCCAGTTGCTCGGCCGTGGCGTCGCCGCTTTCGGCCAAGCGCAACAGGGCGATGGCATCGGCGACGCCCCAGAGATCGGCAATGCGCTCATTCGCGCCGAACTGCACGGCCTGGCGCAGGCGGGCGAGCCGGCCCTGCACGGCGATGCTGCCGCTGCTGGGGGTGAGATCGCCGGCGATCAGGCGCAGCAAGGTCGTCTTGCCGACGCCGTTGCGGCCGACAAGGGCGGTGCGTTCGCTCTGAAAACGAAGGTCTAGGCCGGAAAGGACGGACTGGCCGTCAGGCGTGGTCCAGCCGAGATTGGAACAGGATATGGCGGGCATGAGCATGAATTTCCCTGGCAGCGTTGCAGATCGGCATTGCGGTCAGGTTGAAATCCACGGCACGGTCTCTTTTCTTGTGAATTGCGGCGGCAATCTAGCTGCGATCGATGTCCTGTTCAAGCGCCGGGCGGCACAGGACAAACATCGGCATCGCGATAAACGGCGAAAAACCGCGCTTTTCTGCGGCTTGGCGGGATGTTCCCGCTCGTCGGTGCGCATGCTGTCGCCGGCCATGGACTTGTGCCGTCGGGCGCTGCTCCGCCATGGCAGGGCGGAACAAAGATTTCCTCGGAGGGGAACCATGAGCATAGCCGTCTTCGACTGTTCGGACATCGACCAATATCTCGGCAAGCCGATGCAGCCTGCGCGGATGCGCGAGCCGATCCACAATAATGATATCCGCCGCTGGGCGCAGGCGATGCATTATCCCAACCTGTTGCATTATGATGCCGATTATGCCGCCGAAGGGCGTTGGGGGCGGCTGGTCGCGCCGCAGAGCTTTGCCGTGACGATGGATGACGGCCATGGCGCCGGACCGGCCTGCGTGGGGGCCATCCCCAATTCGCACCTGCTGTTCGGCGGCGACGAATGGTGGTTCTATGGCCCGCGCATCCAGGGCGGCGACCTGGTCCATAATGAGCGTATTCCGTTCGACTATACGGTCAAGGATACCAAGTTCGCCGGGCCGACCTGTTTCCAGCGCGGCGACAATAATTATTACAACCAGAATGGCGAACTGATCGCCAAGCAACGCTCGACCTCGATCCGCTATCTGGCCGAGGCGGGGCGCGAGAAGACGACCGATGTGGTCGAGGGCACCGAAGATCCGGTGTGGAGCGACGAGGAACTGGCCCAGATCCAGGATCGCAAGTTCGACTGGGTGCAGATGCTGCATGAACTGGGCCATGGCAAACGCTATTGGGACGATATCCAGATCGGCGCCGCGCTGCCCGAGCGCGTCATCGGCCCGCACAGCATTGCCAGCTTCACCACCGAATGGCGCGCTTATCTCTTCACCATCTGGGGCGGCACGCACCGGCGCACCGACCTCGACATGGAGGCGCTGGGATTCGTCAAGGAAATGGCGGGGCATGAAAATGACCCGGTGATGGAGCGGATCAATCCGGAACTGACCGATGGCGCCTATTTCGGGCCATCGCGCGGCCATCTCTTCCCGCGTTGGGCCCGCTTCATCGGCATGCCGCGGGCCTATGGCTATGGCGCGTCGATGGGCGCCTGGATCGTCGATTATCTGGCGGGCTGGGCCGGCGAATGGGGCATGGTGACCCATTCGGTCGCCTCCTATCGCGGGCCGGCCTTCACCGGCGACATCACGATCATGACCGGCACGGTGGTCGACAAGTTCGTTGACGATGACGGTCGCGACGTGGTGCAGATCGACTGCCGCATGGTCAATCAACTGGGCACGACCCTGGCGACCGCCAAGGCGGAAGTTGCATTGCCGCGCAAATAAGCGCGGCAATGGCCGCGGCGCGCTTTTGCGGCTCGCGGTGCCAAGATGTTGAAGCAAAAAGGGGATTTTCCTGCGTGCGACGAACGGTGCGTCGCACGCAGCGCCCGCAATGCCGCAACTTCTTCGAATTTCTAAAGATTTTGTTAACCATTTTACTCTAGGTTTTCCTTGGATATCAGGGAGAACAGGGCCATGCGCTCCGACGCAGAAAGCCTTCTGGCCCGGCTGGGGCGCCGGGATTTTCGCTATCGCGAGTTCGCGGACAGTTTCGCGGACATGGAATTGTGGCCGATCTTCGAGGCCCTGCTGACCGACCCGCGCGTGGTCGGACGCCCCCTGTCCAAACTGGAAGCGCGCGAGGCCGAAGCCGTGCTGGCGATCCGCCGCGCCGAGCCCGAGCAACATGCGCCCGCACCCCGCGCCAATGTGACCAGCATGTTCGACGCCTATCAGGACGCGCCGCCATCCGCTGCGCCGCGCGGCAATCTGCGCGATTTCCTGGGCCATCTGTCGAACGATCCCGACAAGCGAGATTATTGATGCCGCTGATCCTCTGTCATTCGCCCAAGGGCGGCGTCGGCACCAGCTTCATCGCGGCCCAACTGGCGATCCATCTGGCGCAGCGTGGGCATGATGTCAGCGCGCTCGACTTCACCTATCAGGATTCTCTCAAGCTCTATTTCGGCCTGACCCCGGCCCAGGGCCTGCCGGAACTGAACGACGGCAGCGCCGACCAGATCGCGGTGTCGGGCGTCGCGCTCTTTTCCGCCTATGGCCTGCGCCGTGACGCGACCTTCCAGGATCTGCTGGGCAAGCCGGATCATTCGCCATTCGCTGGCAAGAAGATCTTCATTGCCGATGTCGCGGCGGGTGACCGCGAGACCAAGGACATGTTGCTGCCGCATGCCGCCCTGCATGTCTGCCCCCTGCATCCGCGTCCCGGATCGCTGGCGGCCCTGCCCAAGGTCGAGCCGGGCACGGCGACGATCGATCTCGCCAAGACCGGGTTCGTGCTCAACCATCTGGACGATACCCATCGCCTGTCGCGCCACACCCATATCTTCCTGCGCGAACTGTTCGGCAGCAAGCTGCTCGGCACGATCCGCCGTGACGAGGCGGTGAACGAGGCGAGCGCGATGTTCGAGCCGCTGGCCCGCTTCGCGCCGGCCAGCGTGGCGCTCAACGATCTGCGCAGGCTGGTAACGACCGTGGAACAGGCGGCTGGCCTGGTCGAGGCGGCCGAGGAGGCTGCTTCGTGAAGGCCCGGCAGGCGATCCTGAGCAACGGACTGCTGGTGCTGGCCGGGCTGTTCGCCCTGCTGGCGATCACCGTGCCGCTCGACCTGGAAGCGCAGTGGATCTTTGCCGGCATCACCATTGTGGGCGCGACCATATTGGGGCGCATGAGCAGCCGCCGCGCACTTCTGGTGCTCGCGATCCTGTCGATGATCGTATCGACCCGCTACATGTTCTGGCGAACCACCGAGACGCTGGAGTTTGGCACCCTGGCAGAATTTCTGCTGGGGTCGGGCCTGTATCTGGCCGAAGTCTATGCCTGGCTGATCCTGGTGCTGGGCTTCCTGCAGACCGGCTGGCCGCTTGACCGCGAAGTTGTCGAGATCGAGGGGGAGCCCGATCAGTGGCCCAGCGTCGACGTCTATGTCCCGACCTATAATGAAAGCCTGGAGATCGTCCGCAACACCGTGTTCGCGGCGATGGACATGGACTATCCGGCCGATCGCTTCCGCGTCTTCATCCTGGATGACGGCCGCCGCCCGGAGTTCCAGGCGTTCGCGCGCCAGGCCGGTTGCGGCTATCTGACCCGCGGCGACAATCTTCATGCCAAGGCCGGCAACCTCAATGCCGCGATGAAGAAGACCAATGGCGAACTGATCGCGATCTTCGACTGCGACCATGTGCCGACCCGCGCCTTCCTGCAGATGACCGTCGGCTGGTTCCAGCAGGATCCCAAGCTGGCGCTGATGCAGACGCCGCACCATTTCTATTCGCCCGATCCCGCCCAGCGCAACCTGGGCACGGTGCGCGACCTGCCGGGCGAGGGCGACCTGTTCTATGGTGCGGTCCAGTCCGGCAACGATCTTTGGAACGCGACCTTCTTCTGCGGTTCCTGCGCCGTCATCCGCCGCGATGCGCTGGCCCAGACCAACGGCTTTGCCGGCGAGACGGTGACCGAGGACGCGCATACCGCGTTGAAGTTGCAGCGCATGGGCTGGAATACCGCCTATATCGGCGCGCGCCTGTCCGCCGGTCTCGCGACCGAGCGGCTGGTGCTGCATATCGGCCAGCGCATCCGCTGGGCGCGCGGCATGACGCAGATCTTGCGGATCGACAATCCGCTGTTCGGGCGCGGCCTCAATTGGCAGCAGCGGCTTTGTTACCTGAATGCGATGCTGCATTTCCAGTTTCCGCTGCCGCGCATCGTCTTCCTGACCAGCCCGCTTGCCTATCTGATCTTCGGCCAGAACATCATCCATGCCTCGGCCTCGCTGATCTTCGCCTATGCGCTGCCGCATCTGGTCTGTTCGATGACCTCGTCGGCGAACACGCAGGGCGGGGATCGCCGACCGTTCTGGGGCGAAATCTACGAGACGATCCTGGCCTTCCACCTCGCGCGCCCCACGGTCATGACCTTCTTCCAGCCGCGCAAGGGCAAGTTCAACGTGACGGACAAGGGCAGCCTGCTCGACCGGACCTATTTCGACCTATCGACGGTGCGCCCGCACCTGATCTGCATCGGCCTCATCATCTTCGGCATCGGGCTGGCGATCGTGAAGCGGGTCTTCTTCCCGCATCTGTTCAACATCCAGACCGATACGCTGGTGCTGAACGTCGTCTGGGCCGTGTTCAGCCTGATCATCCTGATCGCCGCCGTCTCGGTCGCGCGCGAGACGCGGCAGGCGCGCGAATATATCCGCATCGTCACCGAATTGCCGGTCACCCTCTACATGGCCGATGGCTATGTGATCGACGCGACGACGATCGACATTTCGATGGGGGGCGCGGCGATCGCCGTGCCGCCCGACTTCCCGCTGCGCGACCGGCGCGTCGCCTATATGTCGCTGCCGATGGGTGACGAGAAGCTGACGATCCCGGTCGAAATGGTCCGGTTCGATCGGGGCGAGGTCA
Organism: Sphingomonas sp. S-NIH.Pt3_0716; assembly: GCF_003950715.1. Lineage (NCBI taxonomy): Bacteria > Pseudomonadati > Pseudomonadota > Alphaproteobacteria > Sphingomonadales > Sphingomonadaceae > Sphingomonas > Sphingomonas sp. S-NIH.Pt3_0716. The sequence goes on from NZ_QLJK01000020.1 coordinate 13,820, forward strand.
ATCTGCGCTTCCAGGAACTGGACATGATCTCTTCGCGTCACCTTGTCCGCGCGGTGATGGGCCGTGCCGATGCCTGGCAGCCCGCTGCCCCCCGCAAGCCGGTTTCGGCCCTGCACTCTCTCTGGGATATCATCGTGGTCGACTATATGACCCTCAAGCGCCTGTTCCGCCTCAACCGCACGGAGCGCCGCAAGCAGAAGAAGGCCGTTCGCCTGGCCGCCGCGGCGAAAGCCGCCAAGCAGGCTGCGGCCGCATTGCTGGGCCTGGCCGCGATCGGGACGCTGCTGCTCGCAGGCAGCGGTCACGCCTTCGCGCAGGCGGCACAGGCACCTGCCGCGACGCTGGCACCCGCCACCGCGGCGGGCGTGCAGAAGCAGCGGCTCAGCTTCCGCGACCTGCAGGTCAAGATGCCGATCCGCCTGGCCGGCACGCGCGGCGAAATCGGCATTCCCTTCGGCATGCGCCGCAACGAGGTGGTGACCGACAGCAGCCTGACGCTGAACTTCGCCTGGTCGCCGGCCATGCTCGGCGATCTCAGCCAGCTGGTCGTGCTGTTGAACGGCGAAGTGGTCCGCACCATTCGCCTGACCCCGGCGGAATCCGGTGGCCAGAACATCACCATTCCGGTCAATCCGGCGCTGTTCCTGCCCGGCGACAACCAACTGAACCTGCGCCTGGTCGGCCATTATGCGCGCGATTGCGAGGATCCGTTCCACAGTTCGCTCTGGGCCAATATCAGCAATGTCCGGTCCTGGTTCGACCTCAGCGTCCAGACGCTGCCGATGGCGCCGGATCTGGGCCGTCTGCCCGGTCCCTTCTTCGACCGGCACGACAATCTGCCGCTGCGCCTGCCCTTCGTCTTCGCCGGCACGCCGCGCGCAGGTGAACTGGAGGCGGCCGCCAGCCTTGCCTCCTGGCTGGGCGCCCAGGCAAGCTATCGCGGCTTTTCGTTCAAGCCGGTCTACAACCAGATCCCGACCGGAAACGCGATCCTGTTCGCGACGCCCGACCGGCCGATCGCCGGCCTCAACCTGTTGATCACCGGGCCGAGCGCGACGGTCATCCGCAATCCTCGCGACACGTTCGGCGAATTGCTGGTGGTGATGGGCCGCAACGCCAGCGAATTGAAGCTGGCCGCTGCGGCGATCGCCAGCGGTCGCGGTGTGCTGAGCGGCGCGCGGATGAATTTCGACGGCGTCCGCATCCCGACCTATGCGCGCTATGCCGCGCCGCGCTGGCTGCGCACCGACCGCCCGGTCCAGCTGGGCGAGATCATGGATGCCAATGCGCTGCAGGGCATGGGCCTGCCGCCTGGCCCGCTGTCGGCGCGCTTCCGGGTCGCCCCCGACCTCTTCTTCTGGCCGCGCCAGGGCGGTCGCCTCGACCTGCGCTATCGCTATCCGGCGGCCAAATGGCTCGATCGTCGTGCCTCGCGCCTCGATGTCTCGATCAACAATCAATATCTGCGCACGCTGCCGCTCGCCGGGGCGGGCTGGTGGGACAGCCTGTTCGGGGCGCAGGGCGCATCGTCCAACGATTCCAGCGCCTCGATCGTGCTGCCGCGCTACAATCTGTTCGGCCAGAACGAGCTGATCTTCGACTATAATCTGATCATTGCCGACAAGAAGAAATGCGAAGGGACGCTGCCCGAGAATGTCCGGGTCAGCGTGCGTCCGAGCAGCAGCATCGACCTCAGCCGCGCCTATCACGCGCTGCACATGCCCGATCTCGCCACCTTTGCGGGCGCCGGCTATCCCTTCACCATTCGTCCCGACCTGTCGGAGACCACGGTGCTGATGGGTGGTCAGCCTTCGGCCGGAGCGGTCGAGGCCTTCCTGGTGCTGATGGGCCGCATGGGCGATTCCACCGGCGCGCCAGTGACCGGGGTCGTCGTCGCCAACGCCGTCGATGGCGAGCGACTGCAGGGGCGTGACATCATCGTTATCGGTGGCAGCAGCGTCGCGGGTTCCGACCAGCTCTTCGCGGGCGCACCGGTCCGTTATGAAAATGGCCGGCTGCAGGTGACGGAGATGAGCCCGATCCAGCGCATCTTCGCTTTCTTCTCGCCGTTCGACCGATCGGGGGATGGCGAAGCGGACGCGTTCGTCACCTCGTCCAGCGGCTTTGCCGGCATTGTCGGCTTCGAATCCCCATTCGAGGGTGGTCGCAGCGTCGTGGCCCTGCTGGCGGACGATCCGCGCGCATTGCCCGACCTGGTCGGCGGCATGGCCGATGCCAAGATCAACGCCCAGATCCAGGGCGACCTGGCCGTTACCAGCGGCGACGGGATGAGCAGTTTCGCCGTCGGGCCCGGCTATTGGGTCGGCTATCTGCCCTTCTGGATGAAGGCCGCTTTCTGGCTCAGCCAGCGTCCTTTGCTGATGGCCGCCTGCGGCCTGCTCGCGGCGCTCATCCTCGCCGGACCGCTCTATCTCTACCTCAGCCGGCAGCAGCGCCGCCGCCTGAGCAAGGAGGATGAGGCATGAGCCGCACCCTCCGTCTGCGTGTCACATGCGCCGCCCTGGCGCTGGCCTGCATGGCGCCGATGCCCACGCTGGCCGATGTGCCGGGCGTTGCGCCGCTGATCCAGCAGGGCCGTTACTGGCAGTCCAAGGGGCGACAGGATCTCGCTAACCAGGCCTATCGCCGGGCGCTGGCGCTCGATCCCAATAATGCCGAAGCGCGCAAGGGGCTGGCCGGCCCGCCGCCCAAGGCACAGCCGGCACCGAAACCCACGCCTGCCCCAACGCCGGCACGGCGCGCCGAAGCGACGCCACGCCCGACGCCCACGCCGGCTGCGGCCCCCTTGGCGGCAAATCGGACGCAAGCAGCGCGCCCAAGCGGCAATGCTGGCGGCGGCGCGTCGCGCGCGAGTGGTTTCAAGGCGCTCGACGCCAATGATCTGGATGGCGCGGAGCGTGCGTTCGAGCGCGCCGTGGCGGCCAATCGCAATGATGCCGACGCGCTGGGCGGTCTTGGCCTGGTGCGCCTGCGCCAGGGGCGCTTTGGCGAAGCGCGTGACCTGCTCGATCAGGCGTCGCAGCGCGGTTCGGCGGGCCAATGGGCGCAGGCGCTGGCCTCCGCCCGCTTCTTTGGCGGGCTGGCCGATGCGCGTGCGGCGCTGGCGCAGGGGCGGCTTGGCGAAGCGCAGGCCGATGCCGAGGCGCTGGTCCGTTCCGGCTATCCGCAGCGTGGCCCGGCGCTCGAATTGCTGGCCGATATCTATGAGCGGCAGGGGCGCTATGCCGATGCGGCAGACCTCTACCGGCAGGCAAATGAAGGGGCCAAGCAGTCCGATGGTCGGCTGGCGAGCCGGGCCGCGCGCGATCGCGCCCGTGCCGCGGCTGCGCGCGGCGATGATGTCACCGCCGAACAGGAATTTCATTCCGGCCTGCTGCTGGACCAGCAGGATCCGTGGATCCGTTATGAATTTGCCCGCTATCTGATCCAGCGCCAGCGCCTGCCCGAGGCGGAATCGCTGATCAACTCGCTGGGATCGTCGAGTGATCCCGACTGGCTTTATGCCGCTGCGCTGCTCAACGCCGATCGCGGCCGGGCGTCGGCCGCCGATACGCTGATGGCGCGCATTCCCGAAATGCAGCGCACCGAACAGATGCGCAATTTCGCCGTCGGCCTGAAGGTGGACGGTGCGATCGAGCGGGCCAAGGCGATGGCCGCGCAGGGGCGGCAGGCCGATGCGCTGATGGCGCTGCGCCAACTGGCCGCGACGCCCGGCATCGACCCGACCAAGCAGGCTGCGGTGGCCGATGCGATGTTCGAACTGGGTGACCGGGAAGGGGCGGCGCAACTGGCGCAGCAGGCGCTGACCGCCGGGACCATCACCGACCCGGCCGGCTATGAACCGATCGTGCGCGTGCTGGCCAAGACCGGGCGCGATGCCTTTGCCACCAGCGCCGTGCAGCGCGCCGCGCAACTGGCGGGCAATACGCCCGACGGCCAGCGTGTCGTCGCGCGGATGAACGGCATCATGGCGGCGTCGCAGGCCGATCGGCTGCGGCTCGCAGGCCAGAACGCCCAGGCCTTCGACCTGCTGCAGGGCGCGTGGAACGCTGCGCCGGGCAATCAGGAAGTGCTGGCCGCGCTGGCACGGCTTTATCAGTCGGGTGGTATGCCGGCCCAGGCAGCCCAGACCTACCAACTGGTCCTGGCCCAGTCGCCCAATGACAAGGGCGCGCTGATGGGCCTGATCGAGACGGCGGGCGCAGCGGGCGACAAGGATCTGGCACGCGCCACGATCGAGCGCGCCTTGCAGCAATCGCCCAATGATTATCAGATCTACATGGCGGCGGCGCGGATGGAGCAGGCGCGGGGCGACGAGGGCGCCGCGCTGCGCTACCTGAAGCGCGCGAAGGAAGTCTATGCCGCGCAGAGCGGCGCAGGCAATGTCACTGCGAGCAACCCCTTTGCTGCGACGATGCAGGGCAACAACCCGTTCCGTAACCAGTCGGCTGCGGCCTCTCCGGCGGCGGTCAATCCGTTCGCGCTGGGATCGGGCGCGCGGCTGGCCGGACAGGCGCCGTCACCGGCAGGCATGGCGTTCGCGCCGATGCCGCAGGTTGGTGAAACGGGTGGCTTCCCGCCCGCTGTCGTGGCCCAGTCCGCGCCGATGCCGGGCGGCTATCCTGCCGTTGGCGTACCGGCATCTGCGCCCGGCGGATCGATGATGACAAGCGGTGATCCGGTGATGGACCGCATCCAGACCGAGATCCGCACCCTGACCCGTGACAGCGGCCCACGCGCCGAACTGCGCACCGGCTATCGCGAGCGATCGGGTGAAGCGGGCCTGAGCGAACTCAAGGAACTGACCGGATCGGCCGAAGTGTCCACCAGCCTTGGCAACGGGCGGATCAAGGCGAGGGCGGAAGCCGTGGTGCTGGATGCCGGTCGTCCCAGCCGGTCGGGCCTTGCCCGCTTCGGTCGCAATGCGACGCCCGAAGCGCAGGGGATCGTCGATCAGGAGGAGTCCGCACTGGTGGATGCCGATACCCAGCATGCGTCCGGCGTGGCGCTGTCGGCTGCTTATGAGACGCCGCTGCTGAAGCTGGAGGCTGGCGTCACGCCGCTCGGTTTCGAGGATAGCGACGTGACCTGGCATGCGGCGATCAGCCCGCGTTTCTCGCCCTATGCGACGGCCCGCGCCTGGTTCGAGCGCAAGCCGGTGACCGACAGCGTCCTGTCCTATGCTGGCACACGCGATCCCGTGACCGGGGCGATGTGGGGCCAGGTGATGCGGACCGGTGGTGGCGCATCCTTCTCCTATGATCAGGATGGGGCGGGGGTCTATGGCGACCTGTCCTATTATAAATATGCCGGGCATGACGTCCGCAAGAACCATGGTTTCCAGGCCAATGTCGGTGGCTATCTGCCCTTCTATCGCGGCGATCGCTCGTCGATCACCGGCGGCGTCAATGTGAACTATCAGGATTTCGACAATAATCAGAACTACTTCACCTATGGCTTTGGTGGCTATTTCAGCCCGCAGAGCTTCTTCAGCATCAGCCTGCCGGTGCGTTATGCCTATGCGTCGGACCTGCTGGAGGTGAAGGCCGGCGTGGCGCCTGGCTATCAGAGCTACAGCCAGGATCAGGTCAACGTCTATCCGACCGATCCGGCGGCACAGGCGGTGCTGGATGGCCTCAAGGCCCAGAACAGCGACGTGCGCTCCTATTATGACAGCCTGAGCAAGACCGGCTTTGCCCTTTCGGCGGACGGCTCGATCTATTATCGTGTCAGTCCCAGCACGCGGGTCGGCGGTGAGATAAGCATCAACACCTTCGGCAGCTATGACGAGTTCAAGTCGCTGATTGGGATCAAACAGTCTCTGGGAGGCAATTGATGATCCGGGAAGCCGTGGAATATCAGCCCGCCGAAACCGATCAGTGGACGATGGACGGGCTGTCGCTGCTGACCGCGATGATCGGCAGCGAGGTGTTCGGCACCGCGACCCGTGGTCAGGCCGATGCCTTTTTCGGCGCGGTCGGTCGGCGCATCGCGTCCCTGCTTCAGGTCGCCGACATTTCGGACGGCGATGCGCTGATGGCGCGGATCAACCGGCTGTGGCGGACGTTGGGCTGGGGTGAGGCGCAATTGCGGATGACGGACGATGCAATCATGATCCAGCATGTCGGTGTGCCCGAAACGCTCCAGGGCGATGTCGATGGCCGCTGGGCGGACATGGCGCCGCCGCTGCTGCGTGGCGCCTATGACGCCTGGTTTCGGGCGCTGGGCGGCGGCGCGGACCTGCATACATCCGTGCTGCAATGGCGCGACGGCATCATGGAAATACGCCATGGGCGTTGACCGGCGTGCGTTGCTGGTGGGGATGGGACTGGTTTTCACGGCAGCCTGCGCCAAGGCGCGTCAGCCGCGGGGCAGCAGCGTGACCAATGGCGACTGGGCCCGTTTCAAGGCCGCCTTCCTCGACCCGTCCGGCCGCATCATCGACAATGGCAATGGCGGTGTCAGCCATAGCGAGGGACAGGGTTACGGCCTGGGCCTGGCATTGTGGAACGATGACCGGGAAGCGTTCGACGCGATCCTGCGCTGGACCGATAGCAACCTGGTCCGGCCCGACATGGCGCTTTACGCCTGGCGCTATGACCCGCGGCAGCCCAATCCGGTGGCGGACACCAATAATGCGACCGATGGCGACCTGTTCATCGCCTGGGCGCTGGCCGAAGCCGCGAAAAGCTGGGGCGAGGGGCGATATGCCAGTCGTTCGGCGGAGATCCGTGCCGCCATCCGCCAGCATCTGGTGCTGGAACGTCATGGGCGCAAATTGCTGCTGCCCGGCCTTCAGGGCTTCGTCACGCCAGAGGCGGTGACGCTCAACCCTTCCTATTTCGTCTGGCCTGCACTTGACGCCTTCCGTCGCCTGGAGGGCGAGGCGGCCTGGGGGCGGATCATCAGCGATAGTGAAGCGCTGATGGCGGCAGCCCAATTCGGTCCGCTCAAGTTGCCGACCGACTGGGTAGATGTGACGGGGCATGACATGGTCGTGCCGGCCGTGGGCAAGCCCGCTCGTTTCGGCTTCGATGCGATCCGCGTGCCGCTCTACGCCCAGGCCGGGGGCCGGGCTGCGCTGCTGAAGCCGATCCGGGATTATTGGCAGGGCTATGTCACCCGGCAACAGCCGATCCCGGCCTGGGTCGATGTCCAGTCCGGGGAGGTCGCGCCCTATGCCCTGTCGGCGGGCGGCATGGCGATTGCCGGCAAGATCATGGGCCTGCCGCAACCGGCAGGCCTGTCGACCGACTATTATGCCGCATCCTTGCAGATGCTGGCCGGCAAGCTCGCCTGATCGAGGCTGAGCCGACGGCTCAGCCCAATATCCCCGGTAAATCCAGTCCCTTGTCACGGGCACAGTCGCGCGCGATTTCGTAGCCCGCATCGGCATGGCGCATCACGCCGGTTGCCGGATCGTTCCACAGCACCCGTTCCAGCCGCGCGGCCGCTTCCGCCGTGCCGTCGGCGACGATGACCATGCCGCTATGCTGGCTATAACCCATGCCGACGCCGCCACCATGGTGCAGCGACACCCAGGTCGCACCCGAGGCGGTGTTGAGCAGGGCGTTGAGCAAAGGCCAGTCGCTGACCGCGTCCGACCCGTCCATCATCGCTTCGGTCTCGCGATTGGGGGAAGCGACCGATCCGCTGTCGAGATGGTCGCGGCCGATGACGACCGGGGCCTTGAGTTCGCCCTTCGCCACCATTTCGTTGAAGGCGAGGCCAAGGCGATGGCGATCGCCCAGGCCAACCCAGCAGATGCGGGCGGGCAGGCCCTGGAAGTGGATCTTCTCCCGCGCCATGTCGAGCCAGTTGTGGAGATGGGCGTTGTCGGGCAGCAGTTCCTTCACCTTGGCGTCGGTCTTGTAGATATCCTCCGGATCGCCCGACAGCGCCGCCCAGCGGAACGGGCCGATGCCCCGGCAGAAGAGCGGGCGGATATAAGCGGGGACGAAGCCGGGGAAGTCGAAGGCATTGTCCACGCCCTCGTCCTTCGCCATCTGGCGGATATTATTGCCATAATCGGTGGTGGGGACGCCGGCAGCCTGGAAATCCAGCATGGCGCGGACATGGACGGCCATGCTGGCCTTGGCGGCCTTCGCCACCGCTTCGGGTTCGCGCTCGCGCCGCTCGATCCATTCGGCGACGCGCCAGCCGGCGGGCAGATAGCCATTGACCGGATCATGGGCGCTGGTCTGGTCTGTCAGCAGGTCGGGGCGGATGCCGCGCGCGAACATGTCGGGCAGGATTTCCGCCGCATTGCCGAGCAGGCCGACCGAGACGGGTTTCTTGTCGGCGCAGCTCTTCTCGATGATCGCCATGGCTTCCTCGATCGTCGCGGCCGCGACATCCAGATAGCCGGTGCGCAGGCGCATCTCGATGCGGCTGGGCTGGCATTCGATCGCGAGGCAGGACGCGCCGGCCATGACGGCGGCGAGCGGCTGGGCGCCGCCCATGCCGCCGAGGCCCGCCGTCAGCAGCCATTTGCCGCTGAGGCTGCCGCCATGATGCTGGCGCCCCATCTCGACGAACGTCTCATAGGTGCCCTGCACGATGCCCTGGGTGCCGATATAGATCCAGCTACCCGCGGTCATCTGGCCGTACATGGCCAGGCCCCGCTTATCGAGTTCGTTGAAATGCTCCCAATTGGCCCAGTGCGGCACCAGATTGGAGTTGGCGATCAGCACGCGGGGTGCATCGCGATGGGTGCGGAACACGCCGACCGGCTTGCCCGACTGGACCAGCAAGGTCTGGTCATCCTCCAGCCGCTTCAGCGTCTCGACGATCCGGTCATAGCTTTCCCAGTCGCGCGCGGCGCGGCCGATGCCGCCATAGACGACCAGTTCCTCGGGCCGCTCGGCGACGTCGGGATGGAGATTGTTCATTAGCATGCGCAGCGGCGCTTCGGTCAGCCAGCTCTTGGCGCTGAGAACGGTGCCGGTGGCGGGCTTGATGATGCGGCTATTGTCGATGCGGGTCATGGAGGATCAGCCTTCCTGGCGGGTGAAGGCGAGGCAGGCCTTCAAGATGGCGGTGAGGGTGGCGGTCAGCGGCGCGGCATGGGCCGGGTCGAGCGGCGGCGGCCAGTTGGCCTCGGTCCGCTGGGCCGGTTCGTGGAGATAGCCGCGCATGGCCAGCTCCATCTGGATCGCATGGACGCCCTGTTCGGGCCGGCCATAATGGCGCGTGGTCCAGCCGCCACGGAAGCGGCCGTCGACGACATGGCTCATGCCGCTTGCCGCACAGAGCCGGGCGACCTCGGCGGTCAGTTCCGGCGAACAAGTCGTGCCGAAATTGGTGCCGATGTTGAACTGCGGCAATGCGCCGTCGAACAGGCGCGGCACATGGCTGCGGATCGAATGGGCGTCATAGACGACGACCCGGTCGTGCCGGGCGCGCAGCCGGTCGATCTCCGCCTGCAGCGCGGCATGATAGGGCGTGAACCAGTTGGCCCGCCGCCGGTCGATCTCAGCCGCATCGGGGACGGCGCCGGCATAGAGCGGTTCGCCGTCGAAATCGGTGGTCGGGCAGAGTTCGGTCGTCGCCTGTCCCGGATAGAGCGAGGCGCCGGAGGGATCGCGATTGACGTCGATCACGCTGCGCGAAATGGCGGTGCGGATCGTCGTCGCGCCCAGATCGCAAGCGAAGGCGTAGAGCTGATCCACCCACCAGTCGGCATCGGCGCGCGCGATCCAGGGCGAGCGGAAGGCGTCGCCGACATCGGCGAGATCGGTCCCGGTATGCGGGAAGGCGACGATCAGCGCCGCCTCGCTCCGCCGGATGTCGAGCCAGTCGCTCATCCCAGCACCGGCAGGGCGTGACCAGCGGCCGCCACCAGCGCGCCTGACCGGACGATGCGGTTGGCTGCCTCCATATCCGGGTGGAAATGGCGGTCGTCGGTCAGGTGCGGCACCTGATCCCGGACGCAGGCGCGCGCCGCTTCCAACGCGGTGCTGGAGGTGAGCGGGGCGTGGAAGTCCATGCCCTGCACCGCCGCCAGCAATTCGATGCCGATCACTGCGGTCGCATTTTCGGCCATGTCGAGCAGGCGGCGGGCGCCATGCGCGGCCATCGAGACATGATCCTCCTGATTGGCGCTGGTCGGGATCGAGTCCACGCTGGCGGGATAGGCGCGTTGCTTATTCTCCGAGACCAAAGCGGCGGCCGTCACCTGCGGGATCATGAAACCGGAATTGAGACCGGGTTTCGGCGTCAGGAAGGCGGGCAGGCCGCTCAGCGCGGGATCGACCAGCATGGCGATGCGGCGCTCAGCGATCGATCCGATCTCGCAGATGGCGAGAGCGATCATGTCGGCAGCGAAGGCGACCGGCTCGGCATGGAAATTGCCGCCCGACAGCGCCTCGTCGCTTTCCGGGAAGATCAGCGGATTGTCCGACACGCCATTGGCCTCGATGGCGAGCGTGGTCGCTGCCTGACGCAGCAGGTCGAGCGCGGCGCCCATCACCTGCGGCTGGCAGCGCAGGCAATAGGGATCCTGCACCCGCGCATCGCCGCTTAGATGGCTGGCGCGGATCGCCGATCCGGCCATCAGGCCGCGCAGTGCATCGGCGGTCTCGATCTGCCCGGCATGGCGGCGCAGCGCGTGGATGCGCGGGTCGAAGGGGGTGTCGGAGCCCTTGGCCGCTTCGGTCGAGAGCGCGCCCGTGACGAGCGCCGCCTGAAACAGCGTTTCCGCCTCGAACAGGCCAGCGAGGGCATTGGCGGTCGAGAATTGGGTGCCGTTGAGCAGCGCCAGCCCTTCCTTGGGGCCAAGCTCCAGCGGGGCGAGGCCGGCACGGGCCAGCGCCTCGGCGGCGGGCAGGCGTTCTTCGCCCAGCATGATCTCGCCGACGCCGATCATCGCGGCGGCCATGTGCGACAAGGGCGCCAGATCGCCGCTCGCGCCGACCGATCCCTGGGCCGGCACCACCGGGGTCAGCCCCTGGACCAGCATCGCCTCCAGCAGGGCGACGGTCTGCGGCTGCACGCCCGATGCGCCCTGGCCGAGGCTCGCGAGCTTCAGTGCCATCATCAGGCGGATGACCGGCACGGGGGAGGGGGCACCGGTGCCGGCAGCATGGCTCAGCACGATATTGCGCTGGAGCGTGGCGAGGTCTTCGTCACCGATCCGCACGCTCGCCAGCTTGCCGAAGCCGGTGTTGATGCCATAGACCGGCTCGCCCTTCGCCAGGATGCGCGCCACGGCCGCTGCGCTCTCGGCAATGCGCGGCGCCGATCCGCCATCGAGCCTGGCCGTCGCGCCGCGATAGATGGCGCGCCAGTCGGCCAGCGAGGCTTCGCCGGGGACGAGGATGATAGCGTTCATTGACCACTCCAGATGCGGGCATGGAGCGGGTTATACCCCATGCGATAAACCAGTTCGGCGGGGCGCTCGATGTCCCAGATGGCAAGGTCGCAGCGTTTGCCGACCTCCAGCGTGCCGATTTCGTCGGATAGACCCAGCGCGCGGGCCGCGTTGCGGGTGACGCCCGCCAGGCATTCGTCGACGGTCAGGCGGAACAGGGTCGCGCCCATGTTCATCACCAGCAGCAGCGAGGTGAGCGGCGAGGTGCCGGGATTGCAGTCGGTCGCCAGCGCGATCGGCACGCCGGCACGGCGCAGCCCGTCGATCGGCGGCAGCTTCGTCTCGCGCACGAAATAATAGGCGCCGGGCAGCAAGGTTGCGACCGTGCCGGCGCGGGCCATGGCGGCGATGCCGTCCTCGTCCAGATATTCCAGATGATCGGCCGACAGCGCGCCATGGCTGGCGGCGAGCGCGGCGCCATGCAGGTTGGAAAGCTGTTCGGCATGGAGCTTCACCGGCAGGCCGAGCGCGCGCGCGGCGATGAACAGCCGGTCCGTCTGCGCCGGCGAAAAGCCGATCCCCTCGCAAAAGGCATCGACCGCATCCGCCAGCCCTTCGGCCGCGACGGCGGGCAGCAATTCGTCGCACAGCATAGCGATATAGGCATCGGCATCGCCGGCATATTCGGGCGGCAGGGCGTGGGCGCCCAAGAAGGTCGTGATGATCCGCACGGGCCGTTCGCGGCCCAGCTGGCGCGCGGCGCGCAGCATCCGCAACTCGGAGACGGGATCAAGGCCATAGCCGGACTTCACCTCGACCGTGGTTGCGCCCTCGGCGATCAGCGCGCCGAGCCGGGGCAGGGCGCTGGCGACCAGTTCCGCCTCGCTCGCTGCGCGGGTGGCGCGCATGGTCGAGACGATGCCGCCGCCGGCTCGGGCAATTTCCTCATAGGAGGCGCCGGCCAGGCGCAGCTCGAACTCGGCGGCGCGATCGCCGCCATGGACCAGATGGGTGTGGCAGTCGACCAGGCCCGGCGTGATCCAGCGGCCGGCGCAGTCGATCGTTTCGGTGGGGGCGAAGGCAGGGGCATCGGCACGCGAACCGGCAAAGGCGATGCGGCCGTCGCGCGCGGCAATTACGCCGTCCTCGACCGCGCCGATCCCATTGCCCGCCATCGTCGCCAGTCGGGCATTGGTCCATAGCCGGTCGCATATCATCGTCATCGCCAGCCTCCCTTCACGGCCTTCCGTCCAGATTGCATGATTCGATATTTAATGTATAGACATTATATCGGTCCGGGAGATTTGCAGTCCATGACGTCCCTGTTTTTCGACCATGTGTTGCTGCCGGAGGGGTGGGCGCGGGACGTCCGCATGCAGTTGCAGGGCGGCACGATCGCGTCGATCGAGCAAGGCGCCACCCCGCAGGCCGAGGATATACGTCACGCCGTCGCGCTGCCGGGCCTGCCGAATCTGCACAGTCACGCCTTCCAGCGCGCCATGGCGGGGCTGACCGAGGTGCGCGGCCCGGCGGGCGACAGTTTCTGGACCTGGCGCGACCTCATGTATCGCTTCGTCGGTCGCATGGACCCGGACGATATCGCGGCGATCGCGGCCCAGGCCTATGTCGAGATGCTGGAAAGCGGCTTCACCCGCGTCGGCGAATTTCACTATCTGCATAACGCCCCGGACGGCGCGCCCTATGCGAACCCGGCGGAGACCAGCCTGGCGATCATGGCGGCGGCGGCGGAAAGCGGCATCGGCCTGACGCTGTTGCCGGTCTTCTACGCCTGGTCGGGCTTCGGTGCGCAGCCACCGAGCGAGGCCCAGCGGCGCTTCATCAATGATCTGGACGGTTTCGCCCGGTTGCGTGAAGCGGCAATCACGGGCGCACGCGATCTGCCCGATGCCGTGGTCGGCGTGGCGCCGCACAGCCTGCGCGCGGTCGCGCCCGATGAACTGGCGCTGCTCGCCCGGATCGCGGCTCATAATCCGGTCCATATCCATATCGCCGAGCAGCAGAAGGAAGTGGCCGACTGCATCGCCTGGAGCGGCCAGCGGCCGGTCGAGTGGCTGCTCGACCATGCGCCGGTCAGCAACCGCTGGTGCCTGGTCCATGCGACCCATATGACTGACGAGGAGGCGCGGGCGATCGCAACCCGCGGCGCGGTGGCGGGGCTCTGTCCGATTACCGAGGCCAATCTGGGCGACGGTCTATTTCCAGCGGAGGCCTTCCTCGACGCTGGCGGCGTCTATGGTGTCGGCAGCGATTCCAATGTCCGCATCGATGCCACAGAGGAACTGCGCCTGCTCGAATATGGCCAACGCCTTGGCCTCCAGCAGCGCAATGTGCTGGCGCGCCAAGCGGGCATGTCGACCGGTGATGGCCTTTACCGTGCGGCGGTGGCGGGAGGCGCGCAGGCGCTGGGCGTCGCGGCCGGATTGCGCGTCGGCGCATCGGCGGACTTCGTCACGCTGGACCTTGATCATCCTTCGCTGGCCCATCGCCCGGTCGAGCGTCTGCTGGATGGGCTGATCTTCGGCGCTGGCCGTGACGCCATCGATACGGTCTGGCGCCGGGGCGTGCAGATGGTAAGCGGCGGGCGGCATCGCGCCGGCGAGACCATCGCCACCCGCTATCGCCGGACGCTGGAGAAACTGACCGCGTGAAACAGCCGCTGCACGAGAAGATCCGCGCCGATTTCGAGGCCCGGATCCTGGCCGGCACGCTGGCGCCGGGCGACCGGCTGCCGACCGAGCAGGAACTGATGCAGGCGCATGGCTGTTCGCGCATGACCGTGAACAAGGCGCTGTCGGCGCTGCAATCGGCGGGCCTTGTCGAACGGCGCAAGAAGGCGGGCAGCTTCGTCGCCCGGCCGCGCGTCCATTCGATGGTGCTGGATATCCCGGACCTTGCCGTCCAGATTGGCGAGCGCGGCCAGCGCCACAGCTATCGCCTGACCCGGCGGCAGCTGCGCGGCCCGATTGCCGGGCGCGATGAGGAAGCGGCGCTGGCCAATGGTGCGCAACTGCTGGAACTGGATGGCATTCATTGCGCCGATGATCGGCCGCTGGCGGCGGAGCATCGCCTGATCGCGACCCGCGCCGTGCCCGCGATCGTCGATGGCGATTTCGACAGCATCTCGCCGGGCACCTGGCTGCTGCAGCATGTGCCCTGGACCGAGGCGGAAAACCGGATTTCGGCCGTGGGGGCGACGCGGGAGGAGGCCGCCCAGCTCGGCATCGCGCCCGGTGCGCCCTGCCTGTGCGTCGAGCGCCATACCTGGCGCGGCGGCGATCCGATCACCTATGTCCGCCAGGTCTTCCTGGCTGACGCCTATGACATGGTGGCCCGCTTCGGCCCGGCGGGCGGTTGACGGGGTAAAGGCAAATCGGCGCTCTTCCCCGCGGCTGACAAGGGCTGTCGGCGACAGGAAAGAGCGCCCGTCGACAGGCTCCGGTCAGGCCTCAAAGGCCGCCTTCTGCCTGTCGCTGCGAAGACCTCATGGTAGCGTAGAGGCCTCCGCATTCTCGATCGTCATGATGCCCGGTGGCATGCCGCGCTCGGCCTTCTGCCGGGCGACCATGGCGCGGACTTCAGCGCGCAACGCCTTTGCATCATAGATGATGCCGTCCTTGATCGTGTAATCGACGCCGCCGACCCGATCGACCTTGCCGGTCGCGTCATTGAGCCTGATCGATCCGGTGCCGAACAGCAGCTTCATGTTCGCCAGCGGGTTGCCCTTGATGACCACCAGGTCCGCCTTGCGGCCGACGCGAATGGTGCCGATCTGGTCCTCATGGCCGAGCAGCCGGGCGCCTTCCTGCGTCGCGGCGTGGATCACCTCCAGCGGGCTGAACCCCGCCTCGCGCAGCAATTCCATCTCCTGGATATAGCCGAAGCCATAGAGATTGTAGATATAGCCGGAATCGCTGCCCACGGTGACGCGGCCGCCACGGTTCTTGTAATCATTCACGAACCGCATCCAGCGGCGATAATTGTCCTTCCACGCCATTTCATGCTCGGTGGTCCAGTCGAACCAATAGGCGCCATGATTGGTGCGGCTGGGGCGATAATAGTCCCACAGCGCCGGCATGGTGTAATCGGCATGCCATTGCGCTCGGCTCATCCGCATGAAGTCCCGGCTGGTGAGATAGGCGGTGAAGGTGGGGTCCAGGGTGAAACCGCGTTCCAGCAGCCTGTCCATCACCTTGTTCCACTGGTCCGACCCCGGTTCGGCCGCCTGCGCCCACAGCCGCCCGGCTTCGCCGAAGCGCATCTGCTCGTCATTGTTGATGAAGTCGGTGGGAAAGGCCTGGATACGCTGGTCGGTGAACATCGCTTCGGGCA
Source organism: Sphingomonas sp. S-NIH.Pt3_0716 (assembly GCF_003950715.1). Classification (NCBI taxonomy): domain Bacteria; kingdom Pseudomonadati; phylum Pseudomonadota; class Alphaproteobacteria; order Sphingomonadales; family Sphingomonadaceae; genus Sphingomonas; species Sphingomonas sp. S-NIH.Pt3_0716. The sequence goes on from NZ_QLJK01000020.1 coordinate 29,502, forward strand.
GGCCATACCAATGTTCCATGCTTTCGAGGCCCGCGCCCGACGTGCCCAGCACATTGGCATAGGCGACCAGTTGCTGGGCATGGTGCATGGTGCTGTGCAGGCCGAGCTTCTTCGTCTCGTCGAGTGCGGCGTAGAGCACGTCCTCCGGCGCGCCGCCGATGAACTTGATGCCGTCGGCGCCGCGCTTCTTGGCTTCCTGGATCACCGCGCGGGCGGTGGCGGCGTCGTTCACCGGGCCGCGTATCTGGTGGAACATCGGATAGATGTCGATGCGTGGGGCGACGATCTCGTTGCGGGCGCTGCGCGCCTTGATGTCGGCCAGCCACTCGATCGGATGGCCGCTGCCCAGGTCGCGGACGGAGGTGATGCCATGCGCCATCCAGAGCTTGAGGATATAGTCGGACGGCACTTTCTGCGCGTCGCTCAGCGAATGAAGATGGACATGGGCGTCGACGAAGCCAGGCATGACATAGGCGCCGGCCAGGTCGATCTCATGGTTGCCGGGCGCGGCGCGCAGCGCGGGATTGATCGCGCCGGGCGCGCCGATCGACTTGATCTCGGCGATGCGGTCGTTCGACAGGACGATGTCGAACGGCCCCTGAGCCGGGGCGCCGGTGCCGTCGATCATATAGACATGGCGCAGCACCGTGCGCTGGAACGGCCCCACGCCCTGGTTGCGGGCGGGAATGGGATCGGCCGCCTTTGCTGCCGGCGCATTGGATGCTTCGGGCGCCGCGAGCGCGCTGCCGCTCAGGAGCAGCGCCGCCAGGGCGAGAATGGGACGGGACCGGACGGCCATGCGACGCTCTCCTCTATCGCTGTTGTGAAAGGCGGGCCGGAGCATCACTGCCCCGGCCCGCCTGCTCGTCGGATCAGAACTTCATCCGCGCGCCGACGAAGTAGCGGCGACCCAGCGTGTCATAGAGCGACACGTCGGTATTGGCGTCGCCGACCAGCGTCGTGCCCAGGATCGGCGGCTGGCGATCGAGCAGGTTGTTGACGCCGCCGAAGAAGGAGAAGGTCTCCGTCGCGTCGATCGAGAAGCTGGTGTCGAGATACCAGACCGGGTCCACCGACTTCACTACATTGGTCGCGGTCGGATAGAGCTTCAGATCGCCGATCATCCGGCCCTGCAGGCGGAAGCTCAGCGGGCCGCTGGCATAGGTGGCACCCAGGTTCAGCTTGAAGTCCGGGGTGATGAAGCCGCCGGTGCCGACCGAACAGCCCGCACCATAATAGCCGGCGCAATCCTGCGGGGCGGAGGTGGCGAGCACCTGCGTCGTGCGCTCGAACAGCCAGCTGGCGATCGCCTGCAGCGACAGGCTGGCATCGTCGCCCAGCGACAGCGCACCGGGCAGCGGCACGCGATAATCGACCTGCGCGTCGATACCGTTGACCTTGAGCGAGCCGATATTGTTGCTCGACACGCTGACATAGTCGAGCTGACCATTGCCCAGGCGCGTGATCGCCCGGCAGGTGGCGCTGCCGGCATCCATCATCGTGTAGCAGTCGTTCATCGTCTGCTGCGCGTTGACGGTCATGATCGCGTCGTCGACCTTCACGTTGAAATAGTCGACCGTGATGTTGAGGCGCGGGATGAAGGGCGGCGAGATGACGGCGCCGATCGTGTAGGTCTTCGACTTTTCCTCATGCAGGTTCGGATTACCGCCGCTGTCCTGGTTGAGGCCGAGCGTCGCCTGGGTGAAGTTGGCGATCTCGCCGGCCGGTACGCCGGTGGCGACGCAGAAATTCTTGAGCGCGTCGCTGCGGCTGTCGCCGCCCGAGGTCGGGATGGCGCAGGGATCGGTGCCGCTGGAATAGCCGCGCGTCACCGCCGTATAGAGTTCGGCGATATTGGGCGCGCGGATCGCGCTGTTATAGGCGCCACGGATGCGGATCCAGCTGACCGGGGCATATTCGCCGCCCAGCTTCCAGGTGAAGACCTTGCCGACCGAGCTGTAATCCGAATAGCGGGCCGCGCCTTCGATCGCGAGCGTATCGAAGAAGGGCATGTCCGCCAGGATTGGAATGCGCAGTTCGCCGAACAGCTCCTTGACGTCATAGGCACCGGCCAGCGCCTTTTGCGACACCGCGCCATATTCATTGGCAAGGTCGAGCGGGCTGGGGCTGAACGTGTATTTGTCCTTGCGATACTCCGCGCCCAGCGCGACCGAAACCGGGCCGGCCGGCAGTTCGAACAGGGTGCCGGCGATGCTGGCGCCCGCGACCTGGCGCGTGAAGATGTCATGGCTTTCGCGCACCGGGGTCAGGAAGGCGCCGGCTTCCGGGCTGATTGAATTGAGGCCCAGGATCGACACCGGCACGCAGCCCAGCGACTGGTTGCGACAGACGACATTGCCGGAGGAATCGATGACGGCGTCCAGGCCCATCGACAGGCGGGTCTGCGAGATCAGCCCTTCATTCCGGGTGTCGGTGCGGTTGCGCATATATTGGTAGAAGGCGTCCCACTTCCACTCGCTGCCCAGCAGCGATACGTCGCCGCGCAGGCCGGTGGTGATCTGGTAGGATTGCCGTTCATAGCGATAGTTGCGCGTGCCCAGTTCGTCGGCGCGGCGGCCGCCGCCGACGATTTCCGCCGTGCCGTCGCCATTGGTATCGAAAATGGCGGCATTGTTGGTGAAGAACTGGCGCAGGCTTTCGGGCAGCACCGGATTGCTGGCATAGTTGGGGATCAGCAATGTCGAGGAGGCGGCGCCGGGCGTCAGCGGGGTGAAGCTGTCGGGCGCCAGGATCATGTCATTCTTGGCGTTGACGAAATAGGCCTCGGCATAGGCGGTGATCTTGTCGGCCACCTCATAATGGGCGTTGGCGGCGACATTGAAGCGATCGAGCGGGCGCTGCAGCAGGTTATAGGGCGCGTAGTTGTAGGTATCTTCCGGCTGGCAATAGGGCAGGACGGTGCCATTCTCGCCAAAACGAATGCCGGTGACCGATGTGCAACTGCCACCGGGGGTCAGGTTGACGCCGGTCAGGGCGGCGCGCTGCGCGGCGCTCAGCGGCACGCGGGTGCCGGGAATGCTGCCCGATCCCGAATAGACCAGCTGGCCGTTGACCTCGCCCAGCGGCGTGCGGCTGAAACCACGATCATTCTGGGTGATCGACGACTGGCGCGTCCAGCTGCCCGACAGGGTGACATTGCCCCGGCCATCGGCGGTGCTGGTGCCGAACGTCAGGTCGAGCTTCTTCGATTCGGCGTCGCCGCGGTCGCTGATGCCATATTGGGCGCTGGCTTCGACGCCCTCGAACTTGTCGTCGAGGATGAAGTTGACCGCGCCGGCGATCGCATCGGAGCCATAGACGGCCGATGCGCCGCCGGTGATGATCTCGACCCGCTTGATCAGGGCGTCGGGGATGGAGGCAAGGTCGACATTGCCGTTGGAATCGGCGGGGATGAAGCGGCGGCCATTGACCAGCACCAGCGTGCGGGTGTTGCCCAGGCCGCGCAGATTGGCGGTCAGCACGCCCGACCCGCCGCCATTATTGACGGTGGAGGTGTTGCCCGATGCCAGCTGCGGCATTTCGTTCAGGGTCTTTTCCAGCGTGACGTTGCCCGACAGCTTTACATCCTCGCTGCCCATGACCGAGATCGGGCTGGGCGCGGTCAGATCGGTGCGGACCAGGCGCGACCCGGTGACGACGATATCGGTGGAGGGCTGGGCCGCCTCCTGGGCCTGGGCGGTGGAACCCAAGCCGCCGCCGGCCAGGATAGTCGACAGCAACAGAAAGGCATTGCGGCGGCCGTACAGGCCCGCCGGTCGGATCGTCATCATTAGTCTATCCCCTTGTAATCGCTAGGATTCAATTCATTCGACACAGATTATGATTTTGCATGCGCAGCAATGTGGGATGCTGCGCCGATGTCGGCTCCTGCGTACCGGACCGCCTGACGGTCCCCCGGACGGGTTTTCAGCTCCTCTCTCTGTCTTTGCGGCTCTTTGACCGCTTCAATGTATATTGAATATCGTATACTTTAATCATGCTGAGGCTGCATGATGCTGTCAAGATTGCAGTTAAATGTCAGTCCGCAGTCGCCGGCAAAAAGCGTCGAACGGGGAGTTAGTGATATGAAAATAAATAGAAAAATTGTTCGTGCCCTGCTGCTGTCTGGAGCGGCTCTGGGGCTGTTCCGGCCCGACATTGTTGCAGCTGAAACAATATGGATACGCGACGTAACCGTCATCGACGGCACCGGGGCTGCAGCGAAAGCAGGGCAGGACGTGCTCATCGCCGATGGGAAGGTCGCAGCGGTCGGCGCAAAGCTGAAGGCGCCCCCCTCGGCGCGGCAGGTCGATGGTCGCGGGCGTTATCTGTTGCCCGGCTTCATCGATTCCAATGTTCATGCGACCGTCTATGGCAACCCGGCGCGCCGCGACACCTCATCACGCTATGCCGACCGGAACGAGGAACTGGCGCTCGAATTTGCCCAGCGCCAGTTGCGCGCGGGCGTCACCACCATGCGCGACAGCTATGGCGTGCTGCCGCCGCTGCTGGCGGTCCGCGACCGGATCGCCAGCGGCCAGGCGATCGGCGCGCGCATGCTGGTGGCGGGCAATATATTGGGCTGGGGCGGGCCATTTTCGCTGACCTATTCGCTGACCGGCGATCGCGACCTGACCCTGTTTCAGGAACAGTGGAACGACCTGCTCGCCCAGGGCATGGGCGAGGAACTGATGGACATGACGCCGGAACAATTGCGCGCCGCCGTCAGCGCCTATCTCGACCGCGGGGTCGATTTCCTCAAATATGGCGGCACCAGCCATTTCATGATGCCCTCGCTGATCGGCTTCTCGCCGCGCCAGCAGGCGGTGATCGTGGCGGAGGCGCACAAGCGTGGCAAGATGGCCGAAACCCATGCCACCAGTTCGGAAGGGCTGCGCCTGGCGGTCGAGGCGGGGATCGACCTGATCCAGCATCCCGAGATATTGAGCCGCGACTATCCCGACGATCTGATCGCGCTGATCCTGTCAAAGGGGACGCTGTGCGCGATGCGCTCCAACATGGTCACCGGCGCGGTACGACAGAAGCAGATCGCCCGGCGCGCCAGGGCGGTGGCGGACATTGCGCAGATGCCGCCGGCGCTGACCAGCACCGAATTGCGTCGCAGGGCAGCGATGCGCGGCGACGATGCGGAGATCGAGCGGCGCAATGCCGAGCGGCTGGTCGCGGCCGGATGCCCGGTCACGATCGCGACCGACAATTATCTGGGTGATGCGCCCGAATTTCGCCGCGGCCCCAAATCGCCGGAGCAGGAGCCAGGCGAGGGGAGCCTGCTGGCGATCGAAGGGCTGGTGGAACTGGGCATGACGCCGATGCAGGCGATTGTCGCGGCAACCCGCAACGGCGCGCGGGCCGCCGGGCGACTACAGGATCTGGGCACGGTGGAGGCGGGCAAGATCGCCGACCTGCTGCTGCTGGACGCCGATCCGCTGGCCGACATCCATAATATCCGCCGCCTCGACCGGCTGTTCGTTGCCGGCAAGGAGGTCGATCTTCAGGCCCTGCCGCAGACGCACCTGTTCATGGTCGCGGACAAGCGCTGAGCATAATCGGCGCCGCATCCTCATGGACGCGGCGCCGCTGTCTCACATGGCGCTGTCGTAGAAGGCCAGCAGGTCGCGGCGCAGGCCCTTCATGGACTCCGGGTGGATGTAGATCATGTGCCCGGATTCATAATAGCGATAGCTGATATTGGCCTGCAGCGCCTTGTCGAGCTGCATGTGCTTCAGGTCATATTCGGCGCCGGCAAAGGGCGTCGCCATGTCATAATAGCCGTTGAGCGACAGCACCTTGAGATGGCTGTTGGTGCGCATCGCGCGGGCCAGGTCCAGCGCGGTGTCGGCCGCCGGCATTGGCCGGCCGCCGCCGCCCGGCGCGCGATGGCGCTGGTCCCAGGCCGGGCTGATCTCCTTGTAGAAATTCGGGCGGTAACTGAGCGGCGTCTTGTAGCCCAGCGTGCCGAACAGATAGGAATTGAGCGCCGCGATATAGGCGCCGCTGATCGAGGTGTCGGCCGCGTCAAATTCGGGATCGGCGGCGCTGTCATCGACATCGATGCCGACGAAGCGGGAATCCAGCCGTCCGACGGTGCGGCTGCTGTCGCGCATCAGCTCCTTGCGGAACCGGCCGAGATCGATGCGCAGCTTGTTCTGCAGGATGAAGCCCTTGGACAGGCCGGTATAGGCGGCCAGCTGGGTCGCGATCGCATCGCGCTCGCCATCGGGCAGGTCGTCGCCCTTGGCCAGCGCGGACAGATAGGGGCCCAGGGCAAAGGCGCGCACTTCGCTCAGGAATGGCTCCAGCGTCGCCGGCCGGTTGGGCAGGCGGTTATGATACCAGGCGGTCGCGGCATAGCTGGGCAGATAGGTGACGTTGATCTGGTCATAGCCCGGATTGCGGATGCCATAGTTCAGGATCGACGACAGCAGCACCACGCCGTTCATCTGCACGCCGCGTTCCTGCAGCGTGTTGACCAGGCCCGCGGCGCGCAGCGTGCCATAGCTTTCGCCGAGCAGGAATTTGGGTGCATTCCAGCGATTGTTGATCGTCAGATAGCGCTGGATGGCGCTGGCAAATGCGTCGATGTCCGGATCGACGCCCCAGAAATCCTTGCCCTGCGCCTTGCCGAGCGGGCGCGACAGGCCGGTGCCGATCGCGTCGATGAAGACCAGGTCGCTGCGGTCGATCAGGCTGTCGGGATTGGGGCCGATGGCGAAGGGGGCGGGGCGGGCGGTGTCGGGCGTCGGCGTATCCACCCGGACGGGGCCAAAGGAGCCGATGTGCAGCCACATGGTCGACGACCCCGGACCGCCGTTGAACAGGAAGGTGACGGGGCGTTCCTTCGCGCCCTTGGCCCGATCGGCGACATAGGCGGTGTAGAACATGCTCGCGATCGGCTCGCCGGCATCGTTGCGGATCGTCAGCGTGCCGGGCGTGGCGGTGTAGTGGATCAGCTTGCCGGCGACCGTCACCGACGCGCGGCTGGGCATCGCCTGTTCCTCGACCGGGGCGACGGCGCTATCGTCTTTCTTGGCCTCTTCCTTCTCCGCCGGGGCAGGCTTGTCGGCGGCGATCGACGGCGCAGCCAGTGCCGTCAGCAGCAGGGGAAGGGCGGAATATGCGATGTTTTTCGGGATCATGACTCTGCCTGTTGCCTAAACTTGCGGCGAACCGTACATCGTATACCAAATCTGTCAAATGCGCATATGCATCATCTTCGTAAAGTTCCAAGGGAGGAGCAGAACATGAAGAACCGATGGCCCCGGCTCGCCGCCGCTGCCGCACTGTTGCTCGCCACGCCGGCACTGGCGCAGGGCTTCGATGCCGCGCAGGTCAAGCAGGGCGACCATGTCATTCGCGACTTTGCTTTCCGTTCGGGTGAGACGCTGCCCGAACTGCGGATGCATTATCGCACCATCGGCACGCCGCATCGCGATGCCAAGGGGCGGATCGACAATGCGGTGATGATCCTTCACGGCACCGGCGGATCGGGCGCGCAATTCCTGCAACCGCAATTTGCCGACGAACTTTATGGTCCCGGCCAGCCGCTCGACGTCAGCCGCTATTTCATCATCCTGCCCGACAATATCGGCCATGGCGATTCCTCCAAGCCCAGCGACGGGCTGCGCATGGCCTTCCCTCATTATGATTATGACGACATGGTCGAGGCGCAGCGCCGCATGCTGGTCGACGGGCTCAAGGTCGATCATCTGCGGCTGACCTTCGGCACCTCCATGGGCTGCATGCACATCTTCGTCTGGGGCGAGAAGCATCCCGGCTTTGCCAGTGCGCTGATGCCGATGGCGTGCCAGGCGGCGCCGATCGCGGGGCGCAACCGGATGTGGCGCAAGGCGGCGATGGACGGCATCCGCGCCGATCCCGCCTGGCAGGATGGCAATTACAAGGCGCAGCCGCTGCTCGGCCTGCGCACGGCATCCAGCCTGTCGCAGATTGCCGGCGCCGCTGCCTGGTACATGCAGGTACAATTTCCCACGCGCGACGCGGTCGACACCTATTGGAAGGAGCGGTTCGATCGCGACATCGCCAGCCGCGACGCCAATGATTATCTCTATCAGCTGGATTCGTCGCGCGATTATGATCCGTCCGCCGATCTGGAGAAGATCAGCGCGCCGATGACCTGGATCAATTCCTCCGACGACTTCATCAATCCGCCGGAAATGGGCATGGCCGAAACGGCAGCCAAGCGCCTGAAGACCACCCGCTACAAGCTGATCCCCTATTCGCCCGAGACGCGGGGGCACAGCACCCACACTTGGGCGAAATTCTGGAAGGATGAACTGGTCGCGCTGCTGGCGCGGAGTAACTGACCTTTTATCGGCCGCCTTGTTGCATGAGGCGGCCGATACGCGGCGATACGATCAGGATGATTAGGCCGATCAGCATGGCAAGGCCGCCGATCCGGCCATAAGCGGCGAGCACCGTGCCGGTCTGATCTGCCCCTGCCGATGCGCCGATGGCGGCGGCGATCACGCCCGACATGAAATTGCCGCCCGCCGTCGCCAGGAACCAGGTGCCCATCATCAGCCCCAGCATATGGGGCGGCGACAGGCGCGACATCGCTGCCAGTCCGACCGGAGACAGGCACAGCTCGCCCATGGTGTGGAGCAGGTAGAGCAGCAGGATGAAGAGCATCGGCATCTTCGCCCCCGGCAGCATCATGCCCGCGCCGACCAGCAGCAGGAAACCGGCGCCGACCTGGATGATGGCCAGGCCGAACTTGGCGGGGGTGGATGGCTCCAGCCCGCGCCGGCCGAGCTTCAACCATAGCCAGGCGAAGAAGGGCGCGAGCAGGAAGATGGAGAAGGGGCCGACCGCCTGGAACAGCGAGGCCGGCACGGTGATGCCGAACATGGTGCGGTCGACATGGCGGTCGATGAACAGGTTGAGCGAGGAGCCGGTCTGTTCGAACAGACCCCAGAAGACGGGCTGCACCACCAGCAGGAAGATCGCCACCAGCAACCGCCCGCGCGCCGCGCGCTCGAGCTTCAGGCAGGCATAGGTGACCAGGCCGATTCCCATCGCAAAGCCGCTGGCGCTCAGCAGATAGCCGACCGTCGCGGGGCTGGCGAGCAGGGCCAGCATCGCCGCGGTTAAGGGCAGGGCGCTGGCGTAAAGCCAATATTCGCGCCGGATGCCGAACAGCGGGCTCGCCAGCCAGCCCGGATCGGGCGCCTCGCCCTGGCCCTGCAACAATGGCCTGCCCATGACGAAGACAATGATGCCCAGGATCATGCCTAGCGCCGCCGCGCCAAAACCCCAGGACCAGCCGATCGTTTCGCCCAGCAGGCCGCAGACGAGCGGGCCGAGTGCGCCGCCAAGGTTAATGCCCATGTAGAATATGGTGTAGGCCGGATCGCGACGCATGTCGTCGCGGGGGTAGAGCTGGCCGACCAGCACCGAGACATTGGCCTTGAGGAAGCCGGTGCCGACCACGATGACCGCCATGCCGGCGAGGAAGATGCGGGTCGCGCTCTCACGGTCGCCGCCCAGCGCATCGAGGCCGAGCAGGATATGGCCGCAGGCGATGACGATGCCACCGAACAGCACCGCCTTGCGCGCGCCCAGATAGCGATCGGCCAGCCAGCCGCCGACCAGCGGGCTGACGAACACCAGCGCGATATAGGCGCCATAGAGCATGCCGGCGCGCTCGTCGGAGAAGAGGAACTGCTTGGTCAGGTAGAAGATCAGCAGCGCCCGCATGCCGTAGAAGGAGAAACGCTCCCACAATTCGGTGAAGAAGAGGATGAACAGGCCGCGCGGATGGCCGAGGAAAGTAGCGGTGGCGTGATGATCGGCAGGGGGCATGGCGCTCATTGGCAATAGGCAGGGTGGGTCGAGTCCGGCTCGAACGCGGACACATGGTTCAGGGCGATCACCCAGCGGCCCTCGACCTTGCGCATCAGCCGAGTGTTGATGCCGGACTGGCCGGGTTTGGCTGCAAGGTGGAAGCGGCTGATCAACTGGGCCGCGTCGGGCGCCAGCATCTCGATCCTGATGTCGCAGAAATGGAGCGTGCCGCGCGTTTCGGGCGAGGCTCCATAGTCGCGGACATAATGGTCGAGCGTCCCTTGCCAGTCGCGCTGGAACTGGCCGCGCGACACGAAGGTGACGCCGGGGTTGAGGAAGCCCGCCATATAGCCCCGAAAATCACCCCGGTTCCAGGCGATCTCCATGTCGGCAATCACCTGGCGGATCGCCGCCGTCTCCGTCTCCGCCGAAGGGGAGATCGGCGCGGCACCCATGCAGAGCGCCGCGCCGATCAGGGGGAGGAGAATGCGCTTACTGCGCCGCACCGGGCGCCCCGGATGCGGTCTTGGCCTTTTCCGCCTGGATGAAGCGGTCAAGCTCCGCCTCCATCACCGGCAGCGGCACCGATCCCATGGTCAGCAGCGTGTCGTGGAACGGGCGCTGGTCGAACTTGTCGCCCAGTTCCGCCTCGGCCTTGGCGCGCATCTTGCGGATCGACAATTCGCCCAGCTTGTAGGCCAGCGCCTGCGCCGGCCAGGCGATATAGCGATCGACCTCGTTGGTGATGTCGAGCTTCGCAAGCGCGGTGTGGCTGGCCATATAGTCGATCGCCTGCTGGCGCGTCCAACCCATGGAGTGCATGCCGGTGTCGATCACCAGCCGCACCGCGCGCCACATCTCGAATGTCTCGCGGCCGAATTCCTCATAGGGCGTTTCATACATGCCGAGCTTGGTGCCCAGCCATTCGGTATAGAGGCCCCAGCCTTCGCCATAGCCCGAGAAATAGGTCTGGCCACGGAAGGCCGGGCGATTGGGGGCCTCCAGCGCATAGGCGGCCTGGAAGCTGTGGCCCGGATTGCATTCGTGCAGCGTCAGTGCGGTCAGATTGTAGAGCGGCCGCGATGGCAGGTCATAGGTGTTCATCAGGCAGGATTCGAGCCCGCCCCGACCCGAGGTGTAGATGGGCGCGATTTCGTCCGGCACCGGCAGGATGGTGAAGCGATAGCGCGGCAGGTTGTTGAACGTGTCCTTCAGCTTGCCGTCCATCTTCTTGGTGACATAGGCGGAATAGGACAGCAGCTCGCGCGGGGTCTTGGCGTAGAATTGCGGATCGGTGCGCATGAATTCCAGGAACTCGGCGAAGCTCCCCTGGAACTTGGCGTCCGCCATCGTCTTCTTCATGTCCGCGTCGATGCGTGCGACTTCCTTCAGGCCGATCTCGTGGATCTGCTGCGGCGTCAGGTCCAGCGTCGTATATTCGCGGATCTGGTCCTGATAGAAGGCCTTGCCGTCGGGCAGCGAATAGGCGTCGATCGTCTTGCGCGCCTTGGGCATATATTCGCCGCGCATGAAGGTCAGCAGCTTCTGGTAGCTGGGCGCGATGGCGTCGCGGATCAGTGCCTGGGCCTGTGCCTGCATCGCCTGGCGCTGATCGGCCGGGATGGTGTCCGGCATCGCGGCGAACGCCTTGTAGAAGGGATTGTCGGTGCCGGCGGCCAGGAACGGCTCGATCGTCTTGTCACGTCCCTCGATCGATACGCGCGGCACGGTATAGCCGCGCTTCAGGCCCGCCTGCATATTCGCGATCTGCTCGTCGAAATAGCGGGGAATGTCCTTCATCCGGCCAAGATAACGGCGATAATTGTCGGCGCTGGAAAAGGGCGTGCGCGGGTTGAGGCCGGTCCAGAAGAAGGTGTCGCTGTTGAACGGCGCCTCATAGGTCTTGTACTTGATCTTGGTCGCATTCTCCCAGACCGATGTCTTGAACACCGCCTTGTTGATATATTCCTCATGCGACAGCTGGGCATCGGGGATCTGGTCGAGCTGTTTGAGGACATCGCTCCAATAGGCATAGCGGCGCTGCTGGGTGGCGGGCGTCACGCTGGGTAGATGATCGTCGGCGCCGCCTTCGGTTCGGCCGCTGCCGGGCAGGCGGGCAAATTCCTTCTGGCGCCAGCTCCATTCGGCGTCATAGAGCGCCTTGAGCTTCAGGTCGGCGGCGGTCGGCTGGGCGGCCGGAGCGGCAGCAGGCGGGGCGGCCTGAGCGAGGGCAATCGGGGCCGTGGCGGCGAGCCATGCGATGGCGAGCAAGGATGCGGCATGGGGCATTTTCATGAATGTCTCTCTTCCCTGTTCGGTGACGCGACCCGGCGCCCCGTTTATGTCAATAATGTATACGATATACCTTGGTTGGGGTGGGTCAAGTGCGCGTTTCGCCCGCGGGGGTGAAAATGCGCGCGCCGAACATGGGGCCGGCCCGCGTCATGCCGGGCGCCGGCTGGACGCGGATCATCACCATGCTCTTGCCGCGCGTCAGCGCCTCGGGAATGGCATAGGTGACGTCGAAAAATTCGCCGGGCCGGTCGGCATCCAGTTTCTGCGTCGCGATCTTCTGGCCGTCGACCAATATGTCGAACAGCCGGTTACGCTCCTCGCCCCAATAGGTGGCCTGCAGGATCAGCGGGCCGGGCTTCACCTTCATGCGGAACTGGAAATGGCCGTCGGTGCGCGCGTCGCGCCCATGCCGTCCGCGATAGGTGGTGGTGTAGGAAAGTTTCGCCTCCAGCCCATGATCGCGCTCGGGCTGCATCTCGCCCAGATGCATGACATCGACCGAGCGCCGCTCCAGGTCGCGGAGCCGGGCCTGCTCGACCGCAAAGGCCTGCTGCTCGACGTCCCATTCCTGCTGGGTGAAGCGCTTGAAATAGACGGCGGTGCGGCGATCGCGCTGCTGGAAGAAGGGCGAGAAGCTGAGGTCGGCGGGCTTGCCGATGCCAACGGTGCGATAGGCGGGTACGGCGCCGGGGGTGGCGGCAAAGCCCTGCGTCACATCGGCGGCGACCAGCGCCGGGGCGGGACCGTCAAAGGGCTGGTCGGCCGCGCCCAGATCGGCCGCCAGCACGACCGGGCCGTGCAGCAGCGCGATGGTGCGGGGATCATCCGGCGTTGCTTCGACCCGCAATGCCATCGGCAGGTCCAGCGTCACCTGATCGCCGGCCTTCCACTTGCGATCGATCAGGGCATAGCCATCGGCGATGCGCGGGGCGGGCAGGGGCGTGCCGTTGACGGCGATACGCGCGCCCTGGCACCAGCCGGGAATGCGCAGCGCCAGAGTGAAGCGGCCGGCCCGCGCCAGTTTCGGGATCGACAGGGCGATGTGGCCATCGAACGGATAGCCGGTCTCGATCCGCAGCTTTGCCCCCCGTGCCGCCCAGTCGGCTTCGCTGGGGATATAGAGATTGGCGATCAGCATGTCGGCTGGCCGGTCGGCATCTTCCCACCAGATGGATTCGCCATGCTTGGCATGGCTTTCCATGCCGCTGCCCACGCAGCACCAGAAATCGTCGAACGGTTCCGACCAGACGCGGTGCGACCCCGACATCAGCGGCACCATATAGGCGAACATGCCGGTGGCCGGATTCTGATGCGCCAGGATATGGTTGATATGGGCGCGTTCATAATAGTCGAACAGGCGCGCCTCGGGCTTCCAGGCATAGAGATGCCGGGTCAGCTTCAGCATGTTGTAGCTGTTGCAGCTTTCGCAGGTCTGTTCGGTGATATGCTTGGAAATGGTGCCGGGATCAGGGAAATATTCCCGGTCGGCATTGCCGCCGATGACATAGCTATATTGGCCGACCACGGTCTCCCAGAAGAAATTGGCGGCGATCGCGTCTGCGGCATTGCCGGTGATCTCGTGCAGGCGGGCAAGGCCGATCAGCTTGGGGATCTGGGTATTGGCGTGGATCCAGGGCAGGCTGTTCTGTCGCTGGGCCAGCGGGTCGAGCACCTTGCGATGGCGCAACCGCGTCGCCAGCGCCAGCCAGCGCGGATCGCCGGTGCGGGCGTGCAGTTCGGCGAAGCTCTCGTTGATGCCGCCATGCTCGCAGTCCAGCACCTGCTGCACCTGTGCATCGTCCAGTCTCGCGAACACGCCGTCGATATAGGCGGCCAGGGCCAGCGCGACGCCGCGCGCCTGGCTGTTGCCCAGATGGGTTTCGGCGTCGAACAGGCCGGCGAACAGCTTGTGCCAATTATAGAAGGGCACCCAGCAGCCGTTGAGATCGAACCCGGCCGATCGGATGTCGCCGCGCATGATCTCCGGAAAGATCAGCCTGCCATCCTCGATCACATCGTCGCGGCGACGGGTGAAGCCCGCGACATAGCCGTCGCCGGCTGCCGCCTGACAGGCGGCCAGTTCGTCGATGATATAGGCGGCGCGGCGGGCGCATTCGGCGTCGCCGGTCTGGGCGTGCATCAGCGCCAGCGCGGTCAGATAATGGCCCAGCGTATGGCCGGCGATGGTATCATTTTCCCAGCCGCCATAGATTGCCCCCTTGGGAGTCAGGCCGGCATGTTTGCGGAAATTGTGCAGCAGCCGATCCGGCTCCAGCCGCAGCAGATAGCGGCGATTGCTCTCGACCGCGTCGGCAAAGGGGGAGGGGAGAAGCCGGGTCCCCTGCAGCGGCAAGGCGCGCGCCGATTCGGGCAGCGCACTGCCGGTTGCGGCATGGGCGACGCTGCTCCATCCCTGCCAGGCGGGGGCCGTCGCGACGGCGGTCGCGGCCAGCAACATGGCCCTGCGGCTGAGGGGCGTGTGACGGTGGGACATGGCGGCTCCGGCTTGTCTGCAATCGTTATACGGTATACGATATTGCGATTATGGTTCGGGATCAAGACGGAGGATGCATGTCTATCTTCAACGCTGCGGCATGGGCAATAAAGGCATGAGCGCGGACGAAAGCGTCACGCTGACGCTGCAGCAGGTCGCGGATCTGGCCCATGCCGTGCTGCGCCGCCATGGTCTGGCGGAGGCGCATGTCGGCCCAGTTGCCGCGACGATCATCGCTGGCGAGCGCGACGAATGTGCGTCGCATGGGGTCTATCGCCTGCTCAACTGCGTCCATACGCTGAACAGCGGCAAGGTCGTGCCGGACGCTGTGCCGGTGGTCGACCCTGTCTCGCCCGCGCTGCTGCGCGTGGATGCGGCCGGCGGCTTTGCCCAACTGGCTTTCGCTACGGGATTGCCTTTGCTGGTGGAAAAGGCGCGGACGATGGGCATCGCCGCCATGGGCATCAATCGCTGCGTGCATTTTGCCGCGCTCTGGCCGGAGATCGAGGCGCTGACGGATCAGGGGCTGGTTGCCTTTGCCTGCACCCCCAGCCATGCCTGGGTCGCGCCGGCCGGCGGCACCTCGCCGCTGTTCGGCACCAACCCGATCGCCTTTGGCTGGCCGCGCCCCGGCGGCGATCCCTTTGTCTTCGATTTCGCCACCAGCGCGGTCGCGCGCGGCGAGATCGAACTGCACCGCCGCGCCGGCAAGCCGATCCCGGAAGGCTGGACGATCGATGCCCAGGGCCATCCGACCACCGATGCGGAAGCGGGCCTGGCCGGCGCATTGCTGACCTTTGGCGGGCACAAGGGATCGGCCCTGTCGGCGATGGTCGAACTGATTGCCGGGCCGCTGATCGGTGACATGACCAGTGCGGAATCGCTGGCGCATGACGATGGCGCCAAGGCATCGCCCTATGGCGGCGAACTGATCATCGCCATCGATCCCGTCGGCTTCCTGGGCGCGGCGGCCGCCGAGCATATGCAGCGGGCCGAGGCGCTGTTCGACGGCATTACCGGTCAAGGCGCACGCCTGCCATCGCAGCGGCGCTTCGCGGCGCGTCGTCGCACCCCCGATCAGGGCTGTCGCATTCCCCGCGCGCTCTATGAGGAACTGGCGGCGCTCAGCTGAGCGCCGCCAGCGATTTCAGGCGAACGGCTGGTCGATCGCGACCGAGGGCGGGGTGAACCAGGCCGCCCCGGTATCGGTCACGTAAAAATGATCCTCCAGCCGCACGCCAAAGCGATCCGGCACGACGATCATCGGCTCGTTGGAGAAGCACATGCCCGGCTCCAGCGGGGTCATGTCGCCGCGTACCAGATAGGGTGCCTCATGGATCGACAGGCCGATGCCATGGCCGGTGCGATGGGGCAGGCCGGGCAGGCGATAGTCGGGGCCAAGGCCCGCCGCCTCCAGCACGCGACGCGCCGCCGCGTCGATCGCGCCGCAGGGAATGCCGGGCTTGACCGCGTCGAATGCGGCCTGCTGCGCGTCCTTTTCCAGTGCCCAGATGCGCCGCTGCTCGGTGTCCGCCTCGCCATAGACATAGGATCGGGTGATGTCGCTATGATAGCCGCCGATGGTGCAGCCGGTATCGATCAGCACCATCTCGCCTTCGGCCAGCACGCTCTCGCCCGGCAGGCCGTGGGGATAGGCAGTCGATCGGCCGAACTGGACGATGCAGAAGCTGCTGCCCGATGCGCCGAGCGCCCGGTGCGCGGCTTCAATGAAGCGACGCACCTCTGTCGCGGTGATGCCGGGGCGCAGGATGCGGGCGGCGCGGCGATGCACCTCCAGCGTCATCGACTTGGCCTGCTGCATCAGCGCCAGTTCGGCGGCCGACTTTCGGCTGCGACAACCGTCGATCACGGCCGAGGCGGCAACCAGCGTCACATCCGGCGCGGCAGCGCGAATGCGCTCCACGAACAGGAAGGCCATGGCCGGATCGATCCCCAGCCGGGCGACGCCCAGCGTCTTGAGCGCATCGGCGACCAGGGCGGACGGGCTTTCATCCTCTTCCCACAGGCGCAGGTCGCCGGCGTCGATCTTGAGGTCGGCTTCCAGCGATCCGCGTTCGAAGCGCGGGCAGATCAGGATCGGCTCGCCGGTGAGCGGCAGCAGCATCGCCACCAGTCGCTCGCTTGCGCCCCAGGGCACGCCAGCGAAATAGGCAAGACTGGTCCCGGCATCGATCAACAGCGCGTCGAGCCCTTCCTGCGCCATCAAGGCGCGAGCCTTGGCAATGCGGGCCTGATATTCGGCGGCGGCGATGGCCGGCGCGCGATCGGTCCAGGGCTGGAGGCCGGCCAGTTCGGTGGCGGCGTCGGAACCGCCGATCTGCTGTGTCATACTCTATCCTTCAAAGCGACGGAGCGAAAAGGGCGTGGCATCGACCGGTGGCGGTGCGCCGGTGGCCAGCGCGGCGATGATTTCCCCGGTCAGCGGTCCCAATGTCAGCCCCAGATGCTGGTGGCCGAACGCATAGAGCAGGTTTTCCGCCCGGTCACTCCGGCCGATCGCGGGCAGATAATCGGGCAGGGTCGGGCGCGCGCCGATCCAGGGCCTGGCATCCACCTCGATCGGTAGGCCCAGTGCCGCGGCATGGGTGCGCAGCCGCTGCCATTTACGCGGGTCGGGCGGGGCGGAGAGGCTGGAAAATTCGACGAAGCTCGCCGCGCGGAGCCCACTCTCGAACCGGGTGACGATCATCGATCGATCCTCGAACACCACCGGCGGCATGTCCATCGGCCAGCCTTCGGGCGCGTTCGGCGTCTGCAGATGATAGCCCCGTTCGGCGATGATCGGCACCTTGTGGCCCAGCGGGCGCAGCAGGACATCTGATGCGGCGCCGGTCGCGACGATGATATGGTCGGCGTCCAGCGTCTGGCCGTCGGCCAGTTGCACCTGCGCCTGCCCATCACGGATGGGCAGTGCGCTAACCTCCGCTTGCTCGATCCGCCCGCCTGCCGCCAGCAGAGCATCCTTCAGATCCTGCGCCAGCCGGGTCGGGTCGGCGATGCGGCCACTGCCCTCGCAGCGAATCGCGCCGATAATCGGATGGGGAAACAGGGCTTCGAGCAGGGCCATCTCGCGCGCCGTCGCGTCGCGGAAGCGCGCCGTGCCGCAATCGGCCCCCATCCAGGCTTGGCGCCCGGCCTGCGCACTTGCCTCGCTTTCCCAGACGATGAAATGCCCATCCTCGATCAGGCGGCTCTGGCCCGCGCATAGCGCGTCGATCCGCTGCCAGGCCGGCATTGCTTCTTTCAACATTGCCTTTAACGCGGCGCGTCCTGCCGCAAAGCGCGACGGGCGCGCGGCATTCAACAGGCGCAGTGAGAAGGGTAGCCAGCGGCCGATGTCGCGCCAGGGCAGGCCGAGCGCCCCCCCGCGCCAGAACAGTCGCCGGGGAAAGCTGCATACCGTCGCCATCGACGCGAGCGGGTCGATCTGCTCCACCGCGACATGGCCGGCATTGCCCCAGGATGCGCCGCGCAGCGGGTTTTCCCGTTCGATCAGCAGCGTTGAAATTCCCTTTTCCTGCAATCGGATAGCGCAGGATATTCCGACGATGCCGCCGCCGATGATGATTGCGTGTTGGGTCAATTGACTTCTTTTCACTTGGCGATGACGATTAGATACCGTATACGATCCTCAGTTTCAACGGAGGCTTATGTGAATTCCTCAAAATTGACGTGGCGTGGTGTCTACCCTGCCGCCACCACCCAGTTCACCCCCGATCTGGACGTTGATATCCCCGCTACCCAGGCTGTCCTGGACGCGCTGGTGAAGGATGGCGTCGACGGCCTCATCATCGCCGGCACCTGCGGTGAGAACAACTCGCTGGAAGCCGAAGAAAAGCGTGCTGTCGTCAAGGCGGCGGTCGAGGTTGTGGATGGCCGCGTGCCGATCCTGGTCGGCGTGTCCGAATTCACCACTCGCCGCGCTGTCACCTTCGCGCAGGACGCGGAAAAGCTGGGTGTCGATGGGCTGATGGTGCTGCCTGCCATGGTCTATGTGCCGACCGTGGGCGAACTTTGCACTCATTTCGAGACGGTGGCCAAAGCGACGTCGCTGCCGATCATGCTCTACAACAACCCGCCGGCCTATCGGGTGAATATCGGCATCGACGCGCTCACTCGCCTCGCCGACACGCCCAACATCGTCGCGGTCAAGGAAAGCGCGCCCGATCCGCGTCGCTTCACCGACCTGATCAACGCCTTCGGCGACCGCTATATCCTGATGGCGGGCCTGGACGATGTCGCGTTCGAGGGCCTGTTGCTGGGCGCCCATGGCTGGATTTCCGGTCTCACCAGCGCCTTCCCGCGCGAATCCGTGGCGCTGGTCGCGGCGATCAACCGGGGCGATCTGGAAGAAGCACTGCGCATCTATCGCTGGTTCATGCCGCTGCTGCACCTCGATGCCGATCATGATCTGGTCCAGTCGATCAAGCTCGCGGAAAGCATCATGGGACGCGGCACCGAGCATGTCCGCCTGCCGCGCATGCCGCTGGAAGGCCAGCGCCGCGCCGACGTCATCCGCTGGGTCGAGCAGTGCGCCGCCACCCAGCCCAGCCTGACGGCGGCCTGATGTCGGCGGTGCGCCACACATTCTTTTGCATAGACGGCCATACGGCGGGCAACCCCGTCCGTCTGGTCGCGGGCGGCGCGCCGCTGCTCAAGGGAAAGTCCATGGCGGAACGCCGCCTGGACTTTCTCGACCGCTTCGACTGGATCCGCACCAGTCTCTGCTTCGAGCCGCGTGGCCATGACATGATGTCGGGCGGCTTCCTCTACCCGCCGACGCGAGAGGATACCGATATCGGCATTCTCTTCATCGAAACCAGCGGATGCCTGCCGATGTGCGGCCATGGCACGATCGGCATGGTGACGTTCGGCCTGGAAAATGGCCTGATCCAGCCGGCAACGCCGGGCAGGCTGCGGGTCGAAGTGCCAGCCGGCGTCATCGACATCGATTACACGACCGACGGCAAGCGCGTGACATCGGTCAAGATCCGCAACGTCCCCGCCTATCTGGCGGCGGAGGGGATCGCAATCGACGTGCCGGGCTTCGGTCCGCTCAACGTCGATGTTTCCTATGGTGGCAATTATTACGCGATCGTCGAACCGCAGGGCGCCTATACCGGCCTCGACGACCTCGGCGCATCGCGCATCGTGGAACTGAGCCGCACCATTCGCGAACTGGTGCGCGCGCAATATCAGCCGGTCCATCCGCTCGAACCCAGCATCAAGGGGGTGAGCCATGTCCTGTGGGCCGACCAGCCCAAGGGCGAGGGTGCGGACGGTCGCAACGCCGTCTTCTATGGCGAGCGGGCGATTGACCGCAGCCCCTGCGGCACCGGCACGTCGGCGCGGCTGGCGCATCTGGCAGCCAAGGGCAAGCTGAAGGTCGGCGACCGGTTCGTGCATGAAAGCTATATCTGCAGCCGCTTCATCGGCCGGGTCGAGGCCGAGACGATGATCGGCGACCAGAAGGCGATCATTCCCTCGATCGAAGGATCGGCGATCGCCACCGGCTTCAACACCATCTGGGTCGATCGCGAAGACCCGTTCTGGGCCGGCTTCACGGTCGTATGAAACCCAAGGCGGAGAGCGGTCGAACAGGATCGTCCATCATATACGAAGTTGTATTCCGCCGTCCGCTCTGTGCTATGTTCGCCGCATGAGCCTAGTCATCCGAAACCTGTCCGACCAGCTGGTCGATCTTGTCCGTGAGCGCATCCTGTCTGGCCGGGTGCCGCCCGACGGGCCGATCCGCCAGGACGCGCTGGCCGCCGAACTGGGGATCAGCAAGATTCCGCTGCGCGAGGCACTCGCCCGACTGGAGCAGGAAGGGCTGCTCAAGTCGCAGGCCAATCGCGGTTTCTTCGTGCGCAGCCTCAACCGGGTGGAGGCGGACGAAGTCTATGCGCTGCGCCTGAAGCTGGAGCCCGATGTGATGGCGTTGGCCGCCGAACGGGCGGACGAGGCGGAGCATCAGGCGGCGATCAACACGCTGGCCACCCTCTATCAGGTCACCGACGAAGGTGGCGACGGGGTGGGGGCGTTCAACCGCGCCTTCCACATGGCGTTGCTGCGTCCCAGCAGCCAGCCGCTGTCGGTCAATATTCTCGAACGGCTCCATATCCTGTCGGAACGCTATGTCCGCAAGCATCTGGAGCCGCTTGGCCGCGACGAACGCGCCAATGACGAACATCGCGAGATGCTCGACGCCTGGCTCGCCCGCGACGGCCAACTGATCCGCGAACTCACGGTCGCACATATCCGCAAAACCATGGACGATCTCATGGTTCAGCTCGACGCCGACGACTGAACCATAACCGAGCAACCGGAACGTCCATAAGAACAGGGAAGGAAATTTCGGTTGAGCACTGGATTTTGGGGACCGATCAAGCCGATCGGCGCCAGTCATCACGCGCAGCATCAGCAGTTGCGCAAGACATTGTCCTGGCCGCATCTGATCGCGCTGGGGGTCGGGGCGATCGTCGGCACCGGCATCTATACGCTGACCGGCGTGGGGGCCGACCGGGCGGGGCCGGCGGTGATCCTGGCCTTCGCCATTGCAGGGGCCGTGTGCGCCTGCGCGGCGCTGGCCTATGCCGAACTGGCCACGCTGATCCCGACCGCGGGCAGCGCCTATACCTACACCTATTCGGTGCTGGGGGAGACGCTGGCCTGGGTCGTGGGGTGGAGCCTGATCCTGGAATATTCGCTGGCGTGCAGCACGGTGGCGGTCGGCTGGTCGGGCTATCTGGTCGGCTGGATCCAGCAGGCGGGGATCAGTCTGCCGCCGATGCTGCTGGCCGGGCCGCATGGCGGCGGCATCGTCAACCTGCCCGCCGTTCTGGTGGCACTGGCGATCGCGGGCATGCTGATCGCCGGCACGCGGGAAAGCGCGACGCTCAACATCATTCTGGTCGTCATCAAGCTGACCGCGCTCGCCGCCTTCGTCGCGCTGGCGCTGCCCGCCTTCCAGTCCGACCATCTCCAGCCCTTCATGCCTTATGGCTTCGTCAGCCATGTGGAGGGGGGCATGACGCGCGGCGTGATGGCGGCGGCAGCGATCGTCTTCTTCGCCTTCTACGGCTTCGATGCGGTGGCGACCTCGGCCGAGGAAGCGCGCAATCCCGGCCGTGACCTCACCATCGGCATCGTTGGATCGATGGCGGTCTGCACCCTCATCTATATGGCGGTCGCTGTCGCGGCGATCGGCGCGCTCGACTATCGGGCGCTGGCCGGTTCGTCCGAGCCACTGGCGCTGGTGCTGCGCACGCTGGAGCATCCGGTCGCCGCCTGGCTGGTGGCGGGCGCTGCGCTGGTGGCGCTGCCCTCCGTCATCCTGGTCATGATGTATGGCCAGAGCCGCATCTTCTTCGTCATGGCGCGCGACGGCCTGCTGCCGCGGTCGCTCAGCAAAGTCTCGGAAAAGACTGGCTCGCCCGCGCGCATCACCGCGATCACGGGCCTCTTCGTCGCGGCCGTCGCCGGCTTCTTCCGCCTCGACGAGATTGCCGAACTGGCCAATGCCGGCACGCTGATCGCCTTCATCGCGGTCGCCGGCTGCATGATGGCGCTGCGCCGCAAGGCGCCGGAGATGAAGCGCGTGTTTCGCTGCCCGCAGCCCTATCTGGTCGGCACGCTGGCGATTATCGGCTGCATCTATCTGCTGATCAGCCTGCCGGAAAAGACGCTGCTGCGTTTCGGCCTGTGGAACCTGGCTGGCCTGGCCCTCTATTTTGCCTATAGTCGGGGTCGCAGCCTGCTGCGCACCACCGGCCATGCGGCCAGCGAGGAAGGCTTGCCGGAATAGGACAACCGTAACGCAAGCCGGTCAGCCGCGTCGCCGCGACTGGCCGGCTTGCTCAATAGCCCACAGCATAGCCCATGCGTCGGGGATCGGCGCCGGCCATGCGGGCGCCCGACGCATCGGCCAAAATGCCCTGCACGCTGCCGATCGCATAGGGGCCGACCAGTTCGATCTTGTGCCCCATCGCGGTCAGGCGCTGGATCGTGGCATCGGGGACGCGCCGTTCCGCCTGTACGGTGATCGCCGCGCCGGGCCTGTAGAAATTGGGATCGGCGTCGATCGCGAAGCGTGGCGCCTCGATCGCGGCCTGGATCGGCAGGCCGCGATCGACGATATTGACCAGGAACTGGAACTGGGTCTGGCCGATCGTCTCGCCGCCGGGCGAGCCGAAGACCAGTTTCAGCCGGCCCTTGTCGAGCACGATGGTCGGGCCATTGCCGAGCAGGGCGATCTTGCCCGGTGCGACCTTGTTGGGATGGCCGGCATAGGGGGCGGACGACCCCAAGCGCAGGCCGTTGTTGAACAATATGCCGGTATTGCCCATCACCAGGAAGGTGCCGAAGCCGCCGCCAACCGTCGTCGTGACCGCGATGGCATTGCCGTCGGCATCGACCGCCGACAGGCTGGTGGTGTCGCCGCCGCGCGTGTGATCGTCGCCCTGATGGGCGAAATCCTGCCGTGCCCGGTCCAGCGCGGCCCGGTCGAAGGCGGCGGCATTGCCGCCTTCGGGATAAAGGCCCGCACGGGCGGCATCGATCAGTTGGCGTCGCTCGGCGGCGAAGCGCTTGGACAGCAGTCCCTCGACCGGCGACCTGGCGAATTTGGGATCGGCGGCATATTTATAGACGTCGGCCTTCGCGACCTTGATCGCCTCGATCAGATAATGGGTGAAGAGCGGATCGTCGGCGGGCAGCGCGGCCAGGTCGAACCCCTCGACCAGATTGAGCTGCTCGCACAATTCCAGCCCCGTGCGCGAGGTGAGCGGACTGCAATAGACGTCCAGCCCGCGATAATTGGTCGTGACCGGATCGTCCCAGCGCGGCTGATAGGCCTTGAGGTCATCGAGCCGCAGCCAGCCACCGGTCTGTGTCGAGAAGCGGGCAAATTCCTGCGCGATCGGGCCGGTATAGAAATAGTTATGCGCCGCCTGCAGCGCGCGATCCCGATCGGCGCCACCCTTGAGCGCCTGGCTCTCCGCGTCGGCAAGGGCCTGAAAGCTGCGGGCGAGATCGGGATTGCGGAATATGGAACGCGGGGCGGGGGGCTGGCCACCGGGCAGGAAGATCGCCGCGCTGGTCGGGTAGAGCGCCAGCGTCTTTTGCGCGCGCGTGATGAACATGGCGATGGAGGCATCGAGGGGGTGGCCGTCGCGGGCATAGCCGATCGCCGGTTCGAGCAGGGTCGAGAGCGGCAATTTGCCGAACCGGCGGGCCAGCGCGATCCAGCCGCCAAAGGCGCCCGGCACGGTCAATGCCTTGGGGCCATGGTCCAGCGCCTTGGGATCGCCATCGGGATCGAGCAGGCGCGGCGCGCCGCCGGTGAAGGCCAGTGACTGGACCTTGCCGGTCTTGCGATCGAGGCAGGTGGCAAAGCCGTTGCCGCCCGCGCTGGATGCCCAGGGTTCGACCACGTTCATGACCGCCATCGCCGCGACCACGGCATCGGCGGCGGTGCCGCCCTGCATCAGCATGCGGGTGCCGGCCATGGCCGCCAGCGGATGGCCGGCGGTCACGCCGCCATGCGGCATGGGCACTTCGACCCGGTGCGCGGCGACGCTGGCGCTGCCGGTGCGAGGCGCATCGGGCGCGCGTGCGCCCGATTGGGCCAAAGCGCGGCCGGGCAGGGTGGTGAGCGCCATGCCGGCAAGGCCGGCGGCCAGCATTTCGCGGCGATCCAGGAAGGATGGGGGCGTATCGGACATGGCGGAGCGACCTTGCAGGGGAAAGGAAAAGGAGAAAATGGGCACGGCAGCATCGCGCCGTGCCCATGTCTTGCAAGCCTTTAGAAGACCTTCTTCAGGCTGGTGTACCAGTAGCGCGCCTGCGGCTGGTAGAGGTTCGACAAATAGCCGCCCGATGCCAGCGGCGGATCCTTGTCGAAGATGTTGCGCGCGCCGATCTGAACGGTGGTGCCGTTCAACGGTCCATCATTCTTGAATGTATATTGGCCATAGAGATTGACCGTCGTCTGGCCCTTCACCGTCCAGGGATTGGCGGACGCATCGCGCACGCCATTTTCATAGACGCTGTCGATATACTGCGTGAAGGCGCCGATCTTCCACGGGCCGAGCGACCAGTCGAAGGTTGCCGAAAGCCGCCAGCGCGGCTGGCCATCGCGGCCGATCACGTCGCCGCCGCCCTGGATCGGCACGCCGGCATTGATCTCGCCAGCGGCCTGTCCCGCGATCACCTGCTGCACGCCCGCCGGGGCGTCGACATAATAGCTGATCAGGCGCGAGGCATTCACGTTGAGCGAGAAGGTGCCGACCGACGTCGTGGGCAGGAAATAGTCCAGATTGAAGTCGATGCCCTGAACGGTGACCGGCAACAGATTCTGGAAATTGGCGACGACGTAGAGCAATTCGCCGACCGGCGCGAGGCCGGTGCCGGCGACGCGGGCGATATCGTCCGCCGTGGGATCGCGGCGGATGACGTTGGGGTTGCTGCTGCCCTGGGTGCGCAGCAGATAGTCGAGGTTGAGCGCATTCTGATAGTCGAGCAGGCCCACGACATTCTTCTGCTGGATCTTCCAGCGGTCGACGGTGAAGGTGACCTTGCCCAAGCCATCGCCCAGTTTCGGCGACAGCACGGCGCCGAAGCTCCAGCTGGTCGATTCTTCCGGCTTCAGGTTCGGGTTGCCGCCGCTGCGACGCAGCACCGACACGTTGCAGACCGCGCTGGAGAAGTTCGTCGCGCGCCCGGATCGGACATCGGCATCGCACAGCACATAGTCGAAGCCGCCATTGACGCGGTCGAGCGTGGAGGTGTTGATGACCTCCAGGTTCGGCGCACGGAAGCCCTGCGACCAGGAACCGCGCAGCATCATGCCTTCCAGCAATTCCCACGATCCCGCGATCTTGGGCTTCGCCACAGAGCCCACGTCGCTATAATCCTCGTAACGGCCGGCGACCTGGAAGTTCAGGCGACGGAACATCGGGATTTCCATTTCCGGGCTGAAGATCGGGATGGCGAGTTCGGCATAGGCGGACTTCACGTTGCGCTTGCCGCGCACGTCCGGGCTGGGGCTGGCGCCGCCAAGGTCGGAGCCATAGAAGACGCCGGTGACCGCGTCGGTGTAGGTGGTGTCGACCCCGGCAATGCCGCCCTGATAGGTGGAGCGATTGTCATGATAGGTTTCGCGCCGCCATTCGATGCCAGCCGCGACGCCGATGCTGTTGTCGGCCCACAGGCCCAGCAGATTGGCGTTCGACACCTTGAAGTCCCACAGGGCCAGCGAGGTGCGGGTCTTGCGGGTCGCCTCGATCATGAAGCTGTCGATCGTGGACTGGCTGTTGGGCGTGCAGTCGCCGATCGAGGGCGTGTCGACGCAGCCGCCGTTGAACGGGTTGTAGGCGTCGGGCGTGGTCTTGTTGATCGCCTGTTGCAGCAGCATGTTGGAGAAATTCTCCTGCGTGTCCTTGGCCGTGGCCCAGGTGTAGAGGCCGGCCGATTCCCAGTCGAAATCGCCGATACTGCCGCGCAGGCCGCCCAGGAAACGATATTGGTAATTGGTCACGTCGACCTTGCGCGATCCCACGTCGACATAACTGAGCGAGGTGATCTGCACCGGCAGGCCCTCGGCCGGGACCACCGAAAGATCGAGGCCGGGCAGGCGGTTGGGCGATCCGACCGGGCCGAGCGGGTTCCAATAGGCATTGGCCGCTACGGTGATCGGGATGTTGGCGAGCGAGCCGGGCGCGCCGATCGTCGAACTGGTCTTGCCGCGATAGAAGCCGACCTCGCCGAAGAAGGACAGGGCGTCCGACAGTTCATAGTTGATGTAGGAGAAGATGTTGATGCGCTTGACCGAGGGCTGGGCGGTCAGGTCGTCGAAGGTTGCCGGCGAATTGAAGCGCAGGTTGGAATCCGCGCCCGACATTTCCGTCGCGCCATTGCCGTCATCATAGCAGGTGTCGGGTGTGCCCGAAGCGATGCGGCAACCGGCATTGGCGCTGGGCTGGATGTGGAACTGGCCCGAGCTGTTGGTGAAGGCAGTGCCGTTGCTGGTGAGCGTCTGGTTGAGGAAATTGGCGCCGCCGCCGGGACGGACGACGCGGAAGGTGCCCCAGGGCGTGCTGGTGCTGGTGCCGTTCCAGGCCGCGACATTGGCGAAGGAGGTGCCGGCGACATAGCCGCGCCGATCGACGCTGGCGGTATAATCCTGGTCGCTGAGATAGAGTTTCGACTTCTGGGCATAGCCGCCGAAGATCGAGATATTGCCGCGGCCTTCGTCGAAATCGAAGCCGACCAGGCCATTGGCGGCAAATTCGCGCAGATTGGTGCCTTCCGCGCCGCCATATTGGACGTCGAACTTGGCGCCCTTGTAATCGGACTGGAGCACATTGTTGACGACGCCGGCAACCGCGTCAGAGCCATAGAGCGCCGCCGCGCCGTCGCGTAGCACTTCGACGCGCTCGATATTGCCGACGGGAATGGTGTTGGCATTGTAGCCGAAGGTCGGGACGCCGGAATCGACGACGCCGGTGATCGCCTGCGATGTCGGGTGCAACACGGTGCGGCGGCCGTTGATCAGCAGCAGCGTATTGCCCTGGCCCAGGCCACGCAGCGAAACGGTCGATACGTCGCCGCGCGCGGCATTGGCGTTGCCGCCGCCCAGCACCTGTTCGTTGAAGGTGACGCCGCCCAGTTGCGGGATGGAGCGATAGAGGTCGGCGCCCGAAACGGCGGCCACGGCCTCGATCTGCTCTTCGCCGACCAGGCTGACCGGCAGCGCGCCGGCGGTATTGGCGCCCTTGATCTGGGAACCGATGACGACGATTTCCGCAGCGGCCGGTTCACCGGCCTGCGGGGCGGCTTCTGTGTTGGACTGGGCCTGGGCCATGCCGGCCGTCAACGCCCAGAGACTGGCACTGGTTAGGGCGGTGGTTAAGGCGAAAAGCGTCTTTCCTCTTTCTCTCGTCATTATTGTTCCCCTGTGATGAAGCCTTGAGCTTCGCGCCGTTAGGCAAAGGTGCCTTTCCGGTTCAGAGATTGGGGAGGTCGGCAAATGTCGGCGCCGCACGACGCGTGCAGCGACCCATGTTTATTGATGACCGTTCAGATAGTGCATTTGCAGGCCCTCCCGAAAAACTGGAGTTCCGGCATCATCCCTTGCGTGGGAAATCGTTGCTGCTGTCGCCCTCACGACGGCAAGGCTTTTTCCGGGCACAACACCCACCATTGTGCGCGTTCATTGCGATAAAACTGACGGGAATGAAATTTCCGCCATATGTTTCGAAATATTTTTGAAATAAAATCGGATTTACCGGCATATAGCGGAAAAATCGGGTTGGCTCGTTGTTGCGCGTATCGGCCGGCAAACGCCTTCCCTCGGGTGATGCCGGACAGGCCGAAAACAGGGGATTCCATCGATGAGCGATAACGCAAAGCAGGGGGTGACCCGGCGGGAGTTCGCGGCGTCGGCCATGGCCGGTGCGGCCTTGGTCGCGGGTGCTGGGCCAGCCTCCGCCCAGGCGGGCAATGCGCCGACAAAGCCCGGCAAGGCAGCGATCGAGCCAACCAGATTGGTTAGCACAGGCGAAACGCTGCGGCCGGAGATCGTCGGCCAGTTCGGCATCGTTGCGGCAGGGCGCCATTATGCCGTGGCGGCGGGGACGCGCATCCTGCTGGCCGGCGGCAATGCGACCGACGCGGGCGTGGCGGCGGTCTTTGCCGCGGCCGTGACCGAGATTTCGCATTTCGGCTTTGGCGGCGAAGCGCCGACCATCATCTATGACGGCAAGACGAAGAAGGTGTCGCTGATCAGCGGCCAGGGCGTCGCGCCGGGGCTGGCCACGCCCGACAAGTTCGCCGATGCTGGCGTCATTCCGGGCAATGGCCCCAATGGCGGCACCGTGCCGGCGATGGTCGATGCGATGGCGCTCGCGCTCCAGCTCAACGGCACGATGGGACTGCATGAAGTGATGCAGCCCGCTATCGAGCTGGCCGACGGCTTCGTCATGTATAATTTCCTGGCCGAAGTGTTCGTCAGCCAGCAGAAGGCGACGTCCAAATATAAGGACGCCTACGACGCCTATTATCCCGGTGGCCAATTGCCCAGGACCGGGGAAATTTTCCGCCAGCCCAATCTCGCCCGCACGATGCGGATCATTGCCGACGCCGATGCTGCGGCGTTCAAGAAGACCAAGGATCGCAAGGCCGCGATCCAGGCCGGGCGCGATGCCTTCTACAAGGGCGACATCGCCCGCCGGATCGGCGCCGCGATGGAGCGGGACGGCGGCCTGATGCGCTACGAGGATCTGGCCAAGTACAAGGGCAAGGTCGAGGCGCCGGCGATGACCAGCGTCTTTGGCTATCAGGTCTGCAAGGCGGGTTTCTGGAGCCAGGGGCCGGCCATGCTGATGGCGCTCAACATTGCCGAGGCGGCCGGGATCGCGACCATGGAGCCGGGCTCCGCGCCCTATCTCCATACCGTTGCCGAGGCGATCAAGCTCGCCTTCGACGATCGCAACATGTATTTTGGCGACCCCGATTTCGCGACGGTGCCGATGAAGGGGCTGTTGTCGAAGGACTATGCGGCGCAGCGGGCGAAGCAGATCGGTCCGCGCGCCTCGCTGGAGCATCGCTTCGGCAATCCCTGGGCGTTCGAGGGCAGGGCGCGGACCACGCCGCAATTCACGCCGCATATGCTGAAAGCCCCGCCCAAGCCGACCGCCGACACGACCGCGATCGAAGTGGTGGACAAGGACGGCAACCTCTTTTCCTGCACGCCCAGTTCCGGCTGGATGCTGGGCGGCGCCTATATTGCAGGCGATACCGGCGTGCCGATGAGCAACCGCCTGACCGTGTTCGACCTTGATCCGGAAAGCCCCAACGTCCTGGTGCCGGGCAAGCGGCCGCGCACCACTCTGTCGCCATCGATGGTGCTCAAGGACGGCCAGCCCTATCTGGCGATCGGGACGCCGGGCGGCGACAATCAGGATCAGCAGATCATGAATGTGCTGCTGCGGGTGCTGGCCTTCAACCAGCCGCTCCAGGCCGCGATCGAGGCGCCGCGGATCAATTCCAATCATTTCCACGGCTCCTTCGGCATCAAGAAGGATGAGCCGGGTGTGCTGGAAATCGAGGATCGCGTGCCCCAGGCGGTGCGCGACGATCTGACCGCGCGCGGTCACAAGCTGGACGTGCTGGGGCCGTTCGCGGTGTCGACTGGCATCGTCGCGGCCGGCGTGGTGCCAGGCAGCGGCACGCTGCGCGGTGGCGCGGATGTGCGCCGCGAACGCTATATATTTGGTTGGTAAGGGGATCGATCCGATGAAATCTGCCTTCAAGCTTCTGTCGCTGGCCCTGTTGTCGGCCGGCGCCGTTCAGGCCTATGCCCAGCCCGCCAATCTGCCCCCGCCCGGCGGCGAGACCCCGGTCGCGTTCGATGTGCATGAAGGCACGTCGATGGCGGTGTCGGTATCGCCCGACGGCAAATGGCTGGCCGTGGACCTGCAGGGCAGCCTGTGGATCATCCCGACCAGCGGCGGCAAGGCGAAGCGGATCACCGACTATTTCAACGATGCCCGCCAGCCGGTCTGGTCGCCCGACGGTTCGCGCCTCGCCTATTTTTCCTATCGCGACGGCAATTATGATCTCTGGACGATCAAGCCGGACGGCAGCGACATGCGCAAGCTGACCGAGGGCGCCTATGATGATCGCGAGCCGGCCTGGTCGCCCGATGGCCGGACAATCGCCTTCTCGTCGGATCGCAGCGGCAATTACGACATCTGGACGCTCGACATCGCCAGCGGCGCGATGAAGCAGGTCAGCAGCAACGGGCGCGAGGATCGCATGCCCAGCTGGTCGCCCGACGGCGCGCGCATCGCCTATTCCGGCACGGACGGCGCCAAGACCGCCCTCTATGTCACGGCCCTTGCCGATGGGCAGGAAAGCCTGTTGAAGCAGGTGCAGGGCAAGATCGATGCGCCCTCCTTCGGCCCCGGCGGCGAACTCGCCTATGTGGTGCAGGACGCGCAGGGGAGCCGTCTGGAGGTCGATGGCAAGGCCGTCAGTGGCGCCGAGAATGTCTTCCCCTTCCGTGTGTCCTGGGGGAAGGGCGGCTATTATTATGTGTCCGACGGCAAAATCCGCAGCCGCAAGGGCACCAGCCTGTCGACCGTCAACTTCGCTGCCACGCTGGAGGTGGTGAAGCCCAGCTACACCCGCGCCAAGCGCGACTGGGATTCGACCGCGCCGCGCAAGGCGCTGGGCATCGTCCATCCGACCCTGTCGCCCGACGGTAGCCGCATCGCATTTGCCGCGCTCGGCGATCTCTATGTCATGTCGTCCAAGGGCGGGGTGCCGGAAAATCTGACCAAGGATGGCGCGCTCGACACCGATCCGGCCTGGTCGCCCGATGGCCAGAGCCTGGTCTACACCTCCGACAAGGGCGGTGGCCTGCCGCAGCTGTGGATCCGCGACCTGAAGACCGGCAAGGATCGCCGGCTGACCGATATCGACACCCAGCCGTTGGGCGCCGCCTGGTCGCATGACGGCACGCGGATCGCCTATATCGATGTCGACGGCCGCTGGGGCGTCGCCGGCCTGTGCGTGGTCGATGTCGCGACCGGCAAGATCACCCGCCTTCAGGGATCGCTGGGCCAGCCCGGCAGCCCCAGCTGGTCGCCCGACGGCAAATATGTCGCCATCCCGCTATCCTACAAATATTCCAACAGCTTCCGCGAGGGCACCAACCAGGTCTACATGGTGCCGACCGATGGCGTGGGCAAACCCTTCTGGCAACTGCCCGAACCGAATATGTCGATGGATACCCGCGCCGGCGGCGGCCCTGCCTGGTCGCCCGACGGGACGAAGATGGCCGCCATCTATGAGGGGCTGCTGAAGATCTGGCCGGTGGCCGCCGACGGCAAGCCGCTGGGGCCGCCGCGCTCCTACACCTCCGACATCTCCTATTTCCCGAGCTGGGCCGGCGACAACAAGACGATCCTGTTTCAGTCGGCCGACAAGCTGAAGTCGCTCGACACCGAAACCGGTGCGATCACCGACATCCCGCTGGACCTGACCTATCGCATCGCCAACCCGACCGGGCGCACCGTCATCCATGTCAGCAATCTGGTCGACTCCGTCCATGACGTGACCCAGCATGACAAGGACATCATCGTCGACGGCCACCGCATCGCCGAAATCCGCGACCATGATCCCGCGCTGCATCAGGCGGAGCATTTTGTCGACGGCACGGGCCTCACCGCCATTCCCGGCCTGATCGAGCATCATTCCCATGCCCAGAAGGATTTCGGCTCCAATCTGGAACGGGCCTGGCTTGCCTATGGCATCACCACGGTGCGCGATCCGGGTACGCAAATCTATGATGCGGTGGAGGATCGCGAGGCGGCGGAATCGGGCGTGCGCCTGTCGCCGCGCCTCTATGTCGCCGGGCCGCTGCTCGAATGGCAGCGTGTCTATTACAAGATGGGCGTGGCGGTCTCCAGCCCGGCCCATCTGGAGCGGGAATTCACCCGCATGCGCGCGCTTCATTATGACATGATCAAAAGCTATGTGCGCATGCCTGACCTGTTCCAGCGCCAGATCGTGCGCGCCGCCCATGAAATGGGCATCCCGGTCAGCGGCCATGAAATCTTCCCGGCCGCCTTTTCCGGCGTGGATGGCACCGAGCATATGGGCGCGACCAGCCGGCGCGGCTATTCGCCCAAGCAGGGGCCGCAGGGCATGGCCTATGAGGATGTGATCCAGCTTTTCGGTCGCAGCGGCCGGACGCTGACGCCGACCCATTTCGGCGCGATGACGCCCTATCTGGCCAAGCATCCCGGCTACAAGGACGACCCGCGCCTCAATCTCTATCCGGTCTGGGCACGGGAAACGATCACCGAAGCCGATCCGATGGCCAGCATGCTGCGCCCGTTGCTGGAGGGGCAATATAAGAGCCTGAAGAAGATGTATGATGCCGGCACGCTGGTGACGGCAGGCACCGACACGATGATCGCCAACAATCTCCATGCGGAGATTTCCTCCTATGTCGACGCGGGGCTGACGCCGTTCCAGGCGCTCCAGACCGCGACCGTCAATTCGGCGAAGGATCTGAACCTGGATGCGGGCACGCTGGAGGCCGGGAAGCTGGCCGACATCGTGCTGGTCGATGGCGATCCGCGCGCCGACATCGCCAACACCTTCAAGGTGAAGAAGGTGATGATGAACGGCGTCATCCATGACGTGGACGACATCGTCGCCGGCGGCATGCGGAAATGATCCGGCGATTGCCGTTCGCTTTCGATTGACCTGAGCCGTCGGACTGCTGCTAAGGGCGTATCCAAAGGGGCGCCATGCGAATTGTCATCATCGACGACAGCGGATTGAGAGCGACGGTCCTGGAAGAAGGGCTGCGTGAGGCGGGCTATGACGATATTCATATCGTCCCGCCCCGCGGCGCCTTCGTTGCCCGGCTGGAGCGGATGGCGCCCGATGTGGTGCTGATGGATCTTGGCAGCCCCAGTCGTGACACGCTGGAGGAGATGCTGACGGTCAGTCGTGCGCTTGCTCGGCCGATCGCGATGTTCGTCGATCAGTCCGATGATGCGATGATCGGCGCGGCGATCGATGCCGGCGTATCCGCCTATGTCGTCGATGGTCTGCGCAAGGAACGGGTGAAGCCGGTGCTGGAACTGGCGGTACGGCGCTTCAATGCCTTCGCCCGCATGCAGTCGGAACTGGACGAGGCGCGCACCGCGCTCGCCGAACGCAAGGTCATCGACCGGGCGAAATCGATCCTGATGAACCAGCGCAGCCTGTCCGAGCAGGATGCGTATGCGTTGCTGCGGTCGAGCGCGATGAACCAGGGCAAGAAGATCGTGGATGTGGCGCAGGCGCTGATTACCGCCAGCGACCTGCTGGGAGGGGGCATATGAGCGAATTGCTGCGGATAGCCTTTCTGCCGCTGACGGATGTGGCCGTGCTGGCGGTCGCGCGCGAACGGGGCTTTGCCGAGGAAGAGGGGATCGCGCTCGATCTGGTGCGCACCACCAGCTGGGCGACGCTGCGCGACCGGCTGGTCTATGGCCAGGTGCAGGGCGCGCAGATGCTGGCGCCGCTGGCCGTGGCGGTGACGCTTGGCCTCAGCCAGCAGCCCGCCGCACTGGCCGCGCCCTACAAGCTCAACGTCAACGGCAATATGCTGGTGATGGCGCCGGACTTCGCCAGGGCGCTGGAACCCGACATCGCCCGGCGGCTCGCCGACCCGCTGGGCACAGCCCATGATTTCGCCGCCGCGATCGGGCTGTGGCGGCGCAAGCCGGTGATCGGTGTCGTCCACCGCTTTTCCAGCCATGCGATCATGTTGCGCTATTGGCTGGCGAGCGCGGGCATCGATCCCGATCGGGATGTCGTGCTGCGCGTGCTGCCGCCCTCGCTGACGGTCGAGGCGATGCGGGCGGGCGAAATTGACGGCTTCATCGCCGGCGAACCCTGGGGCAGCGCGGCGATCGAAGCCGGGCTGGCTGAAACCGTCGCGATCGGCGAACGCATCTGGCAGCGCGGCGTGGAAAAGGTTCTGGCCTTTCGTCAGGACTGGCTGGAGGCGAACCCGGAAACGGTCGATCGCTTGCTGCGCGCGCTCGCCCGGTCGGCCGTCTGGTGCGACGATCCGGCGCATCATGAGGCGCTCGCCGATCTCCTGTCCGACCCCCGCTATGTCGATCAGCCGGCCGACCTGATCCTGCGCGCACTGTCGGGGCGGATCGTGGCGCGCCTCGGCGACGCGCCGATCGTCAATCCCGATTTCATGCTGTTCGCGCGCGAAGCGACCGCCTTCCCCTGGCGCAGCCAGGCGCTGTGGATCTATTCGCAGCTGGTGCGCTGGGGCATGGTTGCCCATGATGCGGAAACAGCGGCGCGGGCCGCCGCCGTCTTCCGGCCGGATATTTTCCGCCGGGCGCTGGCCGATAGCGGCCTGCCGATGCCGGGCGCTAGTATGAAACTGGAAGGGGCGCTCACGACCCCGATGCCGGTCGGTGCCCATCGCGGCGACCTGACGCTTGGCCCGGATCGCTTTTTCGACGGGCGAATCTTCGACCCCGAACGGATTGAGGATTTCCTGCGGGATTCTGCGCCCCTCCGTTGAAATGAAGGGCGAATTTGTGCCTTGCAACATAACGCATTCTACGGGATAAGATAAAGGATCGCGCGACGAGGCGCGTCCAGACGAATGCGCCGTCCCAAGGGTGGGATCGCCATTCCATCCATTTTTCGCAGCAAAGCCGCTGACCGGACCACGCCATGAGTGCGCGCGTCCGGCCTGCGGCTTTTTTCGTTTCCAATTCCATTGGTTGGGGGACGCATCATGGCTACTGCTTATTGGGACCGCGAAGGGGAGGCCGCATCGGGCCCCGCCACGACAAGCTTCTGGAAGGCCGGCCACGCGCCGACCCTGATTGCCGCCTTTCTCTATTTCGACCTGGCCTTCATGGTCTGGGTCTTGCTGGGGCCGCTGGCGCCGATGATCGCCAAGACGCTGGCGCTGACGCCCGCGGAAAAAGGGCTTATGGTGGCGACACCGACGCTCGCCGGCGCGCTGCTTCGCGTCGTCAACGGCCTGCTGGTCGATCGCATCGGCCCGAAGCGGTCGGGCGCGATCAGCCAGATCATCGTCATCGCCGGCCTGTTCCTGGCCTGGCTGATGGGCGTCAACAGCTTCGGTGGCACATTGGTGCTGGGCGTGATCCTGGGCTTTGCCGGCGCCAGCTTCGCGATCGCGCTGCCGCTCGCCAGCCGCTGGTATCCGCCCGAGCATCAGGGCAAGGCGATGGGCCTTGCCGGCATGGGCAATTCGGGCACGGTGCTGGCCTCGCTGTTCGCGCCGATGCTGGCCAAGGCATTTGGCTGGAATGCAGTGCTGGGTCTTGCCTGCATCCCGCTGTCGATCGTCTTCGTCGCCTATATGATCATGGCCAAGGATGCGCCCAACGCGCCGCCGGCCAAGCGGCTGGTCGATTATTTCGAGCCGCTCAAGACGGCGGATGCCTGGTGGCTGATGGCCTTCTATGCCGTCACCTTCGGCGGTTTCGTGGGGCTGGCGGC
Source organism: Sphingomonas sp. S-NIH.Pt3_0716 (assembly GCF_003950715.1). Taxonomy (NCBI): domain Bacteria; kingdom Pseudomonadati; phylum Pseudomonadota; class Alphaproteobacteria; order Sphingomonadales; family Sphingomonadaceae; genus Sphingomonas; species Sphingomonas sp. S-NIH.Pt3_0716. The sequence continues at coordinate 65,212 of NZ_QLJK01000020.1, forward strand.
ATCGCTGCCCATCTATTTCACCGACCAGTTCGGGCTGACCCCGATCATCGCGGGCTATTGCACCGCGGCCTGCGTCTTCGCCGGGTCGCTGGTGCGGCCGATGGGCGGCGCGCTGGCGGATCGGATCGGCGGCGTGAAGGCGCTGATGATCGTCTATGTCGTCGCGGCGCTGGCGCTGGCCGGCGTGTCGCAGGCGACGACATTGGCCAGCGCGTTGGCGCTGTTCGTCCTCGCCATGCTGGCGCTGGGCACCGGCAACGGCTCGGTCTTCCAACTGGTGCCGCAGCGTTTCCAGGCGGAAATCGGCGTGATGACCGGCCTGGTCGGCATGGCGGGCGGCATCGGCGGCTTCTACCTCGCCAGCTCGCTCGGCCTCGCCAAGCAACTGACCGGCAGCTTCGCGCCCGGCTTCCTGATCTTCGCCGGGCTTGCCGTGCTGGCCCTGCTGGGCGTGGCGTTGGTCAAGGCGAAGTGGCGCGCCAACTGGACCAGTGGCGCTCGCATCTGAGTTGGAGAGGAGGGCGGCGGCCTCCTTTGAGCACTGCCGCCCCGAGCCACGCTCTTTCCGTCCGAGGGGGGACGATCATCCATGAAATATCTTCTCGCAACGACGGCCGCGCTGGCTGTCGCCGGGCCTGCTTGTGCCCAGCAGATCGAGCTGAAACCCGTCGCCGAGGCGCGGCTGCGCTACGAACATGTCGATCAGGATGGCCTAGCGCAGCAGGCCGACGCGCTGACCGTCCGGGCCCGCGCCGGCCTGACGGCCACCAGCGGCGCACTGTCGGCGACATTGGTGGGGCAGGGGACATTGGCGATCATCGACCGTTATTTCGACGGTTTCGACAATGCCGCGACCAAGCCGCTGGTCGCCGATCCGCAGAATGTTGCCCTTTATATCGCCCAGTTGCAATATCGAACCAGGACGCTGACCCTGACCGGCGGGCGGCAGAAGATATTGCTGGATGACGAGCGCTTCGTCGGCAATGTCGCCTTTCGCGACAATGGCCAGACCTTCGATGCGGTGCGGGCCGAACTGACCCCGGCCAAGGGACTGAAACTGGACGTCTCCTATGCGTGGAGCGTGCGCACGGTCTGGGGCTTTCAGGGCAAGGGCGCGCGCCAGCAGGCGGTCAGCGGCGACAATATCCTCGCCAATCTTTCTTATGCCACGCCGCTGGGTACGCTCAGCGGCTTTGCCTATCTGGTCGATCAGGATGAGGCGGCGGTGCAGGCTTATCGCCTGTCGAGCCAGACCTATGGCGTGCGCCTGGCGGGCAACCAGCCGCTCTCCAAATTTGCGAAGCTCGCCTATCAGCTCAGCTATGCCCGTCAGTCGGACTATCACCGCAATCCCAATGACTATGCCGCCGATTACTGGCTGGCCGACGCCACGCTCGACCTGCATGGCTGGAAACTCAATGCCGGCTATGAGGTGCTGGGCGCGAGCCATGGCGCTGCGCTCACCAGCTTCCAGACGCCGCTCGGCACCAATTTCAAGTTCCAGGGCTGGGCCGACAAGTTCCTGACCACGCCCGCCAACGGCATGCGCGACCTCTATGTTGGCACCGGCTATGGCTGGAAGCAGATAGGGCCGCTGTCGGGCGTCGCCCTGGCCGCGACCTGGCACAGGTTTGAGAGCGACCGGCTCGACCAGCATTATGGCAATGAGTGGGACCTGATCGCATCTGCGAAGCTACGCAGGACGGCCCTGTCGGTGCGCTACGCCCATTATGATGCGCGGGCGATGGCGAGCGATACCGAGAAATTGTGGCTTCAGGCCGACTGGAGCATCTGATTGAAAAGCCATGAGAGGAATCGCTTGAGCGCTCGGGCGATTCCCCATATGCTGCACTGCAAGGGACAAGGATGTCCCGCTTCACATCGCTGCGACGGTTCAGGGTAGGATCGGCAAGGCACTAGATGATGGCAAAGCCGCCATCCAGACTCTCGGGTTTCAACCTCCGAGGGTCTGGATGGCGGCTTTTTTCTTTTCTGGAGTAACGGGGATGGACTTTCAGGACGGGATCGACCCGGTCACGCAGGATGAGGACAATGTCCTGCCGCCCGTGGGCCAAGCACGGGAACATCTGGTCGTCATCGGCAACGGCATGGCCGGCTGCCGCGCGGTCGAGGAATTGCTGGCCCGCGATGCAGGGCGCTATCGCGTCACCATCTTCGGCGCCGAACCCTATGTGAACTATAACCGCATCATGCTTTCGCCGGTGCTGGCCGGCGAAAAGACGTTCGAGCAGATCGTCATCAACGACGCCGCCTGGTATGCCGACAATGGCATCGAACTGATCGCCGGCGATCCGGTAAAGGCCATCGACCGGGCCGCAAAAACCGTTTCCAGCCAGTCGGGCCGCACCATCGGCTATGACAAGCTGCTGATCGCGACCGGCTCCGATCCGTTCATCATTCCGGTGCCCGGCAAGGATCTGCCCGGCGTCATCAGCTTCCGCGACATGAAGGATGTCGACACCATGCTCGCCGCCGCTGCCGATGGCGGCAGCGCGGTGGTCATCGGCGGCGGCCTGCTGGGCCTCGAAGCCGCCCATGGCCTGGCCCTGCGCGGCATGAAGGTGACCGTCATCCACCTGATGGACACGCTGATGGAGCGGCAATTGGACGAGGCGGCGGGCTGGCTGCTCAAGACCGCGCTGGAAGGCCGCGGCCAGACCATCCTGACCGGCGCCAATACCGAAGCCATTTATGGCGACGGCAAGGTCGAGGGCGTGCGGCTGAAGGACGGCCGCGAAATCCCGGCCAGCCTGGTGGTGATGGCGGTCGGCATTCGCCCCGCGACCGCACTGGCGCGCGACGCCGGCCTGGCCGTCAATCGCGGCATCCAGGTCGACGACCATATGGTCACCAGCGATCCCGATGTGCTGGCGGTCGGCGAATGCGTCGAGCATGACGGCAATGTCTATGGCCTGGTCGCGCCGCTGTGGGACATGTGCCGCAGCCTGGCCGACGGCCTGACCGATCAGCATTCGGGCTACAAGGGCTCGGTCACCTCGACCAAGCTCAAGGTCGCGGGGCTGGACGTCTTTTCCGCCGGGGATTTTTCCGGCGGCGAGGGGTGCGAGGATATCGTCCTGCGCGACGCCTCGCGCGGGGTCTACAAGCGGGTCATCGTCAAGGACGACAAGTTGATCGGCGCGGTGCTCTATGGCGATACCGTCGATGGCGGCTGGTATTTCGACTTGCTGAAGCGCGAGGAAAATGTCGCCGACATGCGCGACATGCTGATCTTCGGCCAGGCCTTCGCCTCGGGAGGGGGCGCGCTGGACCCTAAGGCGGCCGTTGCGGCGCTCTCGGACGATGCCGAGATTTGCGGCTGCAACGGCGTAGCCAAGGGCCAGGTCGTATCCTGCATCGCCAAGGGCGCGCACAGCCTGGATGCGGTCCGCGCGACCTGCAAGGCGTCGGCCAGCTGCGGTAGCTGCACCGGCCTGGTCGAAACCCTGCTCGCGCTGACGCTGGGCGACGATGTCCAGTCGGGGCCGAAGACGATGTGCAAATGCACCAGCTTCACCCATGATGATGTCCGTCGCGAAATCGTGGCACAGGACATGCGCTCGATTCCGGAAGTCATGCAGAAATTGAACTGGTCGACGCCGGAGGGCTGCTCCTCCTGCCGCCCCGCGCTCAACTATTATCTGCTCTGCGCGCTGCCGGGCGACTATCAGGACGACCAGCGCAGCCGTTTCGTCAACGAACGGATGCACGCCAATATCCAGAAGGACGGCACCTATTCGGTCGTGCCGCGCATGTGGGGCGGGCTGACCAACCCCAGGGAACTGCGCGCGATCGCCGATGTGGTCGAAAAATATAACGCCCCGATGGTCAAGGTGACCGGCGGCCAGCGGCTGGATATTTTCGGCATCAGGAAGGAAGACCTGCCCGCCGTCTGGGCCGATCTCAATGCTGCCGGCATGGTGTCGGGCCATGCCTATGGCAAGTCGCTGCGCACGGTGAAGACCTGCGTGGGGTCGGAATGGTGCCGGTTCGGCACGCAGGATTCGACCGGGCTGGGCGTCAAGTTGGAGCATATGACCTGGGGATCGTGGATGCCCCACAAGTTCAAGATCGCGGCGTCCGGCTGCCCCCGCAACTGCGCGGAGGCGACGATCAAGGATTTCGGCGTGGTCTGCGTCGACAGCGGCTATGAACTGCATGTCGGCGGCAATGGCGGCATCCATGTCCGCGCCACCGACCTGCTGTGCAAGGTCGCGACCGAGCAGGAGGCGATGGATTATTGCGCCGCCTTCATCCAGCTCTACCGCGAGGAAGCCCGCTATCTGGAGCGCACCGCTCCCTGGATCGAGCGCGTCGGCGTCGATTATGTGAAGAGCCGCATCGTCGCCGATGATGTCGGCCGCGAAGCACTGCGCGCCCGCTTCCTCTTCTCCCAGCAGTTCATGCAGGACGATCCCTGGGCGCGTCGCGCCGCCGGCGAGGACGCCGAACTGCACCAGCATCTGGCCGAAGTCCGCCCCATGGAGACGCTCGCATGATCCCGAACACCCAAGTCGGCACCTGGCTGGACATTGGCCCCGTCGATCAGATCTCGCCCGGCAATGCCCGCACCCTGCCGGTGCGCGGCGGCGAGGAAATCGCCATCTTCCACACGCAGGACAACCAGTTCTACGCGCTGGTCAACAAATGCCCGCACAAGCAGGGACCGCTGAGCCAGGGCATCGTCCATGGATCGGTCGTCGCCTGTCCGCTGCACAATTGGAACATCTCGCTCAAGACCGGCAAGGCACTGGGCAGCGATGAAGGCTGCGTCCCCACCATTCCGCTCAAGGTGGAGGCAGGGCGCATCTTCCTGCTGCGCGAAGCAGTCATTCCCGTGCCCAGCGCGGCAAAGGCGGCCTGATGGCACAGGCGATCCGCACCACCTGCGCCTATTGCGGCGTCGGCTGCGGCATTGCCGCCACGCCGACCGGGCCGCGCTCGGTGATCATCAAGGGGGACGCGGGGCATCCGGCCAATGGCGGGCGCCTCTGTTCCAAGGGCACCCATCTGGGCGAGACGGTGGCGCTGACCGGCCGCCTGCTCCACCCGATGATCGGCAAGCGCCGCGCCAGTTGGGACAAGGCGCTGGATCTGGTCGCGAAGAAATTTCGCGAGACGATCGAGCGCCATGGCCCGGACAGCGTGGCCTTCTATGTCTCGGGCCAGTTGCTGACCGAGGATTATTATGTCGCCAACAAGCTGATGAAGGGTTTCATCGGCTCGGCGAACATCGACACCAACAGCCGCCTGTGCATGTCGAGCGCGGTCGCCGGCCATAATCGCGCCTTTGGCGAAGATATCGTGCCGGCCAGCTATGATGATCTGGAGCAGGCCGACCTCATCCTCCTCGTCGGCTCCAACACCGCCTGGTGCCATCCGATCGTCTATCAGCGTATCCAGGCTGCCCGCGCAGCGCGCGGCACGAAGCTGGTCGTGATCGACCCGCGCCGCACAGAAACCTGCGAGGGCGCGGACCTTCATCTGCCGATCCGGCCCGGCAGCGACGTCGCGCTGATGACCGGGTTGCTCGCCTGGTGCGACGCACAGGGCGTGACTGATCCGACCTATCTGGCCGATCATGTGAACGCGCCCGACGGATTCTGGGATCATGTCCGCACCGGCCATGACCTGTGGACGACGGCCCAGGCCTGCGACCTCGACCCGGCGCTGCTGAAGGCCTTTTTCGAGTTGTTCGCGGCGACCCCGCGCACCATCACCCTGTTCAGCCAGGGCATCAACCAGTCGATCCGCGGCACCGATCAGGTCAATGCGATCATCAATGTCCACCTCGCCACGGGGCGCATCGGCAAGCCGGGCGCGGTGCCCTTTTCCATCACCGGCCAGCCCAATGCCATGGGCGGGCGCGAGGTCGGCGGGCTGGCGTCCACGCTTGCCGCGCATATGGACTTTGCGCCGGAAAATGTCGCCCGCGTCGGCCGCTTCTGGGCCGCGCCGCAGATGGCGAGCAAGCCGGGGCTGAAGGCTGTCGACCTGTTCCGCGCCATCGATGAAGGCCGGATCAAGGCCCTCTGGATCATGGCGACCAATCCCGCCGTCTCGCTGCCCGATGCCGGCCGGGTGCGTGATGCGCTGGAGGCGATCCCCTTCCTCGTCGTGTCGGACATCATCGCCGACACCGACAGCAGCGCCCATGCCCATGTCCGCCTGCCGGCCGCCGGCTGGGGCGAAAAGGATGGCACGGTCACCAATTCGGACCGCACCATCAGCCGCCAGCGCCCGTTCATGGCATTGCCCGGCGAGGCCCGGCCCGACTGGTGGATCATCACCCAGGTCGCCCGCCGCATGGGCTGGAAAAACGCCTTTGCCTATGATCGGCCGGCTGACATCTGGCGCGAACATGCGCGTCTGACCGCCTATCAGAATGAGGGGCAGCGGCTGCTCAACCTGCGTGCGCAGGCGGCGATCGGCAACGATGCCTATGACGCGATGGACAGTTTCCGCTGGGGTGGGGTGCCCTTTGCCGATGGGCATTTCCCCACTCCGGACGGTAAAGCGCGGTTGGTGCTGATGAGGCAGATGGATTTGCAGGGGCCGCTGCGCGACTGGCCGCTGACGCTCAACACCGGTCGCTATCGCGATCAATGGCATACGATGACCCGCACGGGTCTGGCGCCCAAGCTGGCGCGTCATCGCGAGGAGCCGCTGGTCGAAATCCACCCGCAGGATGCCGATGCGCTGGGCCTGGCCGATCGCGATCTGGCGCGGGTGTCGACCGCGCAGGGCAACAGCATCTTCCGCGTCAGCATCAGCGACGGGCAGCGGCCGGGCGAAATCTTCACCCCGATCCACTGGACCGATCAGATATCGAGCGGCGGACGTACCGGCCTGCTGCCGCGTCCGCTGGTCGATCCGCATTCGGGCCAGCCCGGTTTCAAGTCGACCCCGGCGGCGATCGAGAAGGTCTCGACCCAATGGCAGGGATTCCTGATCCTGCGCGGGCAGGAGCCAGTGAAGCTGCCCTGCCTCTGGGCCACGCGGGTCGCGGTGCTGGGCGGCGCACTCTATGAACTGGCCGGCAATGGCGATGCCGCCCGGCTGGAAGCCTGCCTGCCCAGGGGCGAGCGGGTCGAGGCGATCGATCATGTGCGCGGCAGCCGACGGGTCGCGATCATCCAGGACGGCCGGCTGGCTGGCGTGCTGTTCGTCACCCGCACCGGCCTGTTGCCCTCGCGCGACTGGCTGATCGGCCAGTTGGCGGCCGACGATGTAGGCGCAACCGTTCTGGCCGCCCGCGGGCCGGGTAGCCAGCCGGACAAGGGCGCCACCATCTGTGTCTGTTTCGATATCGGCCTCAACCAGATCGTCGCGGCGATCCGCGATCAGAAGCTGGTCGACGTGCCTGCGATCGGCAAGGCGCTGGGCGCGGGCACCAATTGCGGTTCCTGCCGCCCCGCCATCGCCAATATCCTGGCCCAGACCTCTCAGGAGACATTGCATGCAGCCGAATGACCTCATCGCGCCGGGCGACGTCTGGCTGGTCGGTGCCGGGCCGGGCGATCCCGACCTGCTGACGCGCAAGGCCGAAAGGCTGATCTGCGCGGCGGACATCATCTTCTGCGACGCGCTGGTCGGGCCGGGCATATTGGACCTCATTCCCGATCATGCCGAACGGGTCAGCGTCGGCAAGCGGTCGGGACGCCATTCGAAGGATCAGCAGACGATCGACGAGATGCTGGTGGAGGCGGCGCTGGCGGGCAAGCGCGTGGTTCGGCTGAAGGGCGGCGATCCGGCGATGTTCGCCCGTTCGACCGAGGAAATGACGGCGCTGCGCGCGGTCGGCGTTCGCGTTCGGATCTGCCCCGGCATCACCGCGGCCAGCGCCGTCGCGGCGTCGGCGGGCATTTCCCTGTCGCTGCGCGGCATTGCGCGCCGGGTCCAGTTCGTGACGGCGCATAGCCGCCGGGGCCAGGCGCTGGATCTGGATTGGGATGCCCTGGCCGATCCGGCCTGCACCCTGGCCGTCTATATGGGACGTGAGGCCGCTCCGGAACTCAGCCGCGCGCTGATCGCCGCTGGCTTGCCGGGCGCGACCCCGGCGCTCATCACCTGCGATGCTTCGCTGCCGCAGGAACAGCAGTTGCGCACGCGCCTCGATCTCCTGCCGCTGGTGACACAGGCTTTTGCCGATGATCGCCCGACCCTGATCCTGATCGGCGAGGCGGTGGCTCAGGCCGACATGGCCATGGCTGGCGGAACGGACGATTTCCGCCGATCAATGGCGTCGCGCTGAAGCCGTAACAGCGACGCCGTATATCCAACTGATAATATTTGGAAATGGTCGGGGAGACAGAAGCCGAACTGACCATTAGCGAAGCCCTATTTACTTGGATTTTTAACAAGAAGAGGGGGCGGAACGCCCCCAGAAACGCCCCCAAAATTCAGGTGTGAACCATGGGGCGCGAGTTGATCCAATTGGCGATTTCACCATGCAGCCAGCCCACCGAATTGGGGCCGAGCTTGCGTTGCCGGGGGAAAGAGCCGTCACCCATCAAGCGATAGATGGTCGAACGGCTAAGGCCCGTCAGGCTGGTCACTTCGGGGGTCCGAAGGACGGTGTTGGCGTGATCGCGCGCGAAAGCGGCTTTGTGCGGCTCAAACATCAGGAGGCCGCCTTCACCAGACCGGCGGGGAATTCGATCCGGGCATCAGCCATCACCCGCTTGCCGAGGAACGACATGGCGCGATAGAGGGCTGCGAAGTGCGCGGTTTCAAGGTCATCGCCGCGCTTTTCGTCGGGGATTTCCGCCAGCAGCGTGACAGTCTGCATTGCCTCGAAAAGCGTATCGAGTTCCAGCTTTGCCGCTTCCGTGATCGAATAGCGCGGATCAAGCGCGGTGTGATCGATCGGCGTGCCGGTCATTCCAGCGGTGGAAACAATGCTCATCAGTCTGCGCCCCCAGCGTAGGCCCGACGAACAAAGGGAATTTTGGTGGTCGGGCTATACCGGGTTGATAGACCGGATCGTTTAGCGGCACCGGCAGGCTCAACGCCTCCGCAGTACGCCCGACCATAAAAAAGCCCACCGGAAATAAACCGATGGCGCGAAAGATCGCTAAACAATAAGCGGCTATCAACCCGCGCCGACACCGTTTTCGCGCCGACAAGAAAAGCACTAATGGGATTCGCACTAACAGGCAAGTGCTTGCGCTTCGGTCCCCCCGAAATATTCCGCAAAATCAACGGTCCGTCCTTTCGTTTTGGTCGATTTGGAGGCGCCGACACAAATTGATCGCCCCCGCGCTGTTCAGGCCCAGCGCATCCATCACCACGAACCAGCGCGGCACCTGCGATCCCCCCGTGGGTCGCAGGGCTTTCACCGCCCGGCGTAGCAATTCCTCTTGGGTCATTGTGGAGAGGTCCGACCGACGCGGCGCGCGGTTCGCAGGGGCGACAGCAGGCACCGCCGCGACAGCCTCAATCTTCAAATGACAGTTGGCCGGATCGCGCATCAACGCCTTGGCATCGCCAAGGGTAAAGCGCGCGGCCCGCGAAATCCGGCGGGTGTAGCCGTCGCCGCTGTTGTCTAGATAGCCGCCATGGTGCGGATGCCAAAGCACCACCTGGACGGTTTCTGACATGGCGACGGCGCCGGTCATGCGGCGATAGCCTCCGGCTCGCCAAGGCCCTGCACGTCCGCGATACGTGCGCAGGCGACTTCAAAATGGGCGGCATCCATTTCAATGCCGATGAATTTGCGGCCGCTCCGCACGGCCGCAATGCCCGTGGTGCCGCTGCCCATGAACGGATCGAGGATGACGTCGCCGCAGATCGCAAGCAGGTCTTGCAGCAACGCCGTGGGCTTGCCTGCGATGTGATGCTTTTTCTCGCTGTTGACCGAAACGCGAAACACGCCGGGTGCGCAAACGCCATCTTTGCCCATCTGGCCGCTGCTGGCCCAGACCAGATATTCGCACTGATTGCGATAAGCGCCTTTGCGCGGGCGGGTGCCTTCGGTTTTGTCCCAGACCGCGATGCCGCGCCAGACCCAGCCTCCGGCCTGTACGGCGTCCGTCGTCGTCGGCAATTGGCGCCAGTCCGTGAAGCACCCAAGGAGGCCGCCGGGACGCACCGCTTCACGACATGCGCCGAGCCACAAGGCCGACCAGTGAGCGAACGAGCGCTGATCGCGGTTGTCCCCGGAAAATTCAGGATAGAGTCCGCGCGCTTGCGGCGACTGATACTTCTGGCTGGTAGCCGATACCCGGTCGCCACGGAAAGCACCGCCGCTGCTATATGGAGGATCGGTCATCACGTCCGTAGCGCCCCGAATGAAGGGGAGCGCGCGGAGGCTGTCACCGCATATCAGGATGGCGTCGCCCACGATTTCCACCCGCAAGCCAAGGGCGCGGATAGCGTCCAGATCGACGGTGGCGATAATCTGGGCGGCAGCTTCAGGCATTTAATGCTCCATGGCGGGTGTGGCACTCATCGACGGCTATCAGCCGTCCATGCACTCCCGCCATTTTCGAGCGCTGATCGCAATTTGCGCGCGGTGTGCGCTGCGCTGCCACAATGCGAATTCCGGCGATGCGGATCGAAGCCGCAAGGCCTTCGCTGCCGATCCGCGCGCCCTGTTCTGCGTCGATGATGCCCGCAGTGACCAAATTAAATTCTGCGACTGCGCTCGCCAGCGCGCGCTTGAATTGATCCGGGGCAAGGCCAAGCTGCCAAGCCACTGTTTCGGGTCCGCTATCGAGTGCGGCACGCACCACCTGAATAGCCAGAGTCCGGCGGTCGGCAGCGGGATTGGGCATTGACGGCAGATCGCCGGGCGCAACGGTTTTCATGGCGGATTTCCTTCGGCTTAGAGCGACAGCGCGGTAAAAAGGTCGATTTGCGCCGGGTCCACGGCGAAGGTGTGATCGCGCAACCGCGCCTCGCGGACGGCCGCCATCACCTCATCACGCGGCGGCAGTTTCAAAGGCAGATCGACCATTTCCGGGCATGGGATGGCAGATGGCGACGTGCCATATTCGTAGGAAAGCGAAGCCTTCCACGAATGCGCGCAGAACGGATTTGGACACGAATAGAAGATTTGCCGAAGGGTTATCACAACCTCTTGGCTCGAACGACGAAGGCCCGGCATCTTGCAATGCGGACAACGTAAATCGGAGTTGCGACGGGCCAATCTAGGCATGGGAAATGCTATATTTTCGCTCATGATTGAGTGTCGCCCTCCTTTACGTCAGTTAAATAAAATATGGTTAACGTCGCAAATGCGTGCCGCCAAATGCGTGACAAATGAGCAACGATTCTAACGGTTTGGATTGTGCCGGTAGGGCAATGACGGGCCGTAAAAGTGCCATTCTCCGGCACTTCAGACTGTGCTCTGACCGAACAACCGATTAAGCAATGGACACGACAAGCGCGAATCGGCATTGGCGAGAGCCACGCCGGGGGAAATTCGTGCGCGTCGTTCCTGTGCATCGCACGGGAATATGCGCAATTTAACCTTTACTCAAGGCGGTTAAGTAAAATATGAGCGAAAAGGACTCGGACAACGTCCACTATGGCGCGTTCAAGGCCGGAAGCCCGGTGCGCGACGGCCAAAAGGTTTCATTCACGCCGATCCGCCTTGCACGCATCAAGCTGCGGATGAACGAGTTGGGGATGGGACAGACGGCATTAGCGGCGGGGGCAGGCATAACGCCCGGCGCTGTAAGTCTGATTTTGAGTGGCAAGACGAATACCACGCGCCATTTCGGCGCTATCGCGCAAGCGCTGCAAGTCAATGTTGCTTGGCTGCATGGCGATACCGAACAGCAGATCAATATGACTGCGCTTGATGGTTCGCCGATTACCGAAGATGCTCTGCCTGAACTATTGAAGATGGATGATTTCGTTCGTCAGCGTGCATCGCGCGTGCCGACTTCCGACGAAGAGTGCCTGAAGGTTGAGGTCGAAGCCGATATGGTGGCGCTTCGGGAAATCGATTTGACCCAGCAAACCCGGATGATCCACCAAGGCATCCCGGTCAAATTACATAATCGTTTTTTCAGTCGCGACTTGCTAAATAGCTACAGCCGGGCCGACGCTCGCTATTTGATGGTGGCACAGGACTTAGGCGACGCCATGTCGCCCACCATTACCGATACCGACATGCTCTTAATCGACACGTCGCGGCAGACGCTGGACGTTTCGGACAAAGTGTGGGCCTATACTTATGCAGGAACGTGCATGGTCACGCGCCTACGCCCGACGCCCGGCGGCGTCCGCCTTATCACGGACAACCCCAGCTTGCCGGATGACATGGCGCAAGCCGAGGACATACAGATCATGGGATTGGTCGTGGGCCTCATGCGCAAGTTATAGGCGTATACCTGTATACTATCCTACGCTGATACATGGCAACATGTTGAAATTTTAGACTCGCTCGAATCGTTCGGACTGTTTTAGCGCGCGCCAACTGGCGCCCCAACTTGGGGTGTCGATCCAGTTGGGGTGCGCCAATTCAATGACTAAAATTAAAATTGCGGCTCTTGCGGTTTTCGCGGCGTGCGTCAGCCTTGCAGCTATGATGGCACCGCAAGGCGAAACCCGAATGAAAGAGGAAGCCGCACCGCGAAAGCCTGTCACTCAGGAAAAACCGCCGGTGACATTGATGACGGCGCTAGCCGCTATGAAAAAATGTGACGTTGCCGTAGAGGCGTTAGAGAAGGCGTTGATGGCGCTTCCCGTAACTGAGGCCGACAAAGCCGCTAAGGCCATCTCATCCGCCTGCCATTCCGTGTCACCTGACTATTACGCGGCCGCGCCAGCATCCCAAACAGACGCGCAGGAACAAGAAATTGACCAGTGCGGAGACGCATATTTCGCTCCTGAGCGCATAGCTGAACATTGGTTGAAGCGCGGAACTTCAGGAAAAGAGGAAGTTCTGGCAATGCTTAATGAAAACAGGATGTCGCGCCGTCAGTGCGGGCGTCACTTGGAATAGCCGCGTTCGGCGAAGTTTAACCCGCCACTTCCATTTCCAATTCCGTGCGAAATCCACGGCTGTCAAAGACATGCTTAACTGTGGCAATTTTCCAACTGTGCTTGTCTATTTCTGCTTTGAAGCCTGATGCGGTCGCGCCCATGCCCGCCGTTATCGTCGCATCGCCAAGGGCCATGTTGATTTCCATGGTCGCGGCCGCCCGCTTCAGCCGATTACTTTCGGCGCGCGCGGCCGCCTTGGCGTCACTCTGGCTGGAATAGATACGTTTCAGGCGCCGCCGGTTCGATCCACCTTCCTGTTGTGTGTGGCGTTTGCCGGTCCCTTGATCGTGCCATTGCGCTTCAGCGCCGTCTTGCCCATTTTCGCGCGACGACTTGGAATAGCGGTAATGGTCGCCCGTCGATTTAGACAGCTTCACAGAGCCTATCGGCTTTCCGGTTGCCGTCGTGGTCGCATTGATCGGAGAGAATATCAGGCTCTTGTTCTTGACCGTCGCAACAGCGTCGTAGCGTCGGCCGAGGTCGCGCAGAAACTGCATATCACTCTTGTTTGACTGTTCGGCCGAGGTGACCACCATCGCCGCCAGATCGGCATGGCAGCGAGCGGTCAGCCCGTTATCGTCGGCGACCTGTTTGACGATGGCACCGAGCGTTTTGCCATGCCACGTCCGCGATTTGCGGTTGCGGAAGCCGCTGGCCATGTCGGCAGAGCGAGCACGGATGGTTACCCGATCCGGGGGGCCATCATATGTGACATCATCAACCTTGAAGCTGCCCTTGCCGACGAGGCCCTTTTGGACGCCGGTGCCTTTTTCCCAACCGATGGAAACATTCAACAGGGCGCCGAGCGCTGGCAAGGTCAGCTTGCCGTCATGGTCATTGAGGGTCAATTCCAGTTCGTCAGTGCTTTCGTTGCGTCGTTCAGTCAGCGTGAGGCTGAACAGGCGCGGCGCGATCTTGTCGGCAAGGTCTTTCCCGTCCAGCATCACCGACCATGCTGCCACCGGCTCGACATAGGCTTGCCCGCTCATTCTTCTGGCACCCTGCTTAGTTCAATGGTGAAATCGACGGCTCGCGCTTGTCCCGTGTCCACCAAGTTGGTGTGCCGTTCATCGATAATTTCGATGGTGAACTGGCCCAGCACATCACCGGAACCCTTCACAAACGGGTAAGCATCCCCGGTGCCTGCCATTTCGGCGAGCGTTTCGATGCTGCTGTAATAGCTGCCGCAAATCTCAGGGATTAGCCTACCGGAGAGGCGGATGCGATCATCGCCGGGTCCAGTATATTGGCTTGCTGCCATAGCGCCGAAACGATCCGTGCGCGCGTGACGCCAACTGCGCTGCCGCTCCAACTGATCGAATAGCGCGCTGCTGGTATCGAATACGAATTGGCCAAGGGCGGCAAGCATGGGCGTTCCCGTCAGAAATCGTCGGCGTGTTGCGAAAGGCTGGTTTTGCGCTGTTCACGCTTCAGCGCTTCCATCATGCGGCGGATCAGCGCGTCGGCATCTTCGCCGGGCTGCTGGTGGAGGTGAATTTCAATCTTCGCCGGTGGCTGGCTGGCACGGATCGGCCTGGACGCAGCCGTGGGCGCAATCGCCAGCGTTCTTGCCGCTGCCAGACGGTCGAGCGTGCCAGCGGGCGGGGCAAATGCCTTCCCGCCATTCTCGCGGCCTTCCCGTTGCGCCATGGGCGTAAGGGCGAAAGACTTGCGCGGGGGGAGAGGTGCATTCGGTGGCGTCACGACAGGCGAAGGCCTGCCCCGAAATGCCACCGCAGGCGCGCGCATTGCTATTGTGGCGGGGCGGCTCTGAAGAATGACCGCAGGGGCGCGCATCGTAACAGGGAGAGGCCTGCTCTGAAGCATCACCGCAGGCGCGCGCATTGCTATTGTGGCGGGGCGGCTCTGAAGCATCACCGCAGGCGCCCGCATCGTTACAGGAACGGGTCGGCCCTGAAGCATCACCGCAGGCGTGCGCATCGGCACCGGCGCCGGGCGGCTCTGAAGCACCACCGCAGGCGCGCGCATGGTCATCGTGGCCGGTCGGCTCTGAAGAAGGATCGCAGGCGCCCGCATCGAGACAGGGGCCGGCCTGCTCTGAAGCATCACCGCAGGCGTGCGCATTGTCACCGGCGCCGAGCGGCCTTGCAGAATGAAGGCAGGCGCCCGCACCGCTATCGTGTTCGGACGGCTCTGAAGGATGACCGCAGGCGCACGCATCGCAATCGTTGCTGGGCGGCTCTGAAGGAGCACGACGGGCGCTGGCATAGCGATCGGCACCGGCCTGCCCTGAAGCGCGACGGACGGGGCAGGCATCGCGATTGGCGCGGGCCTGCTTTGGAGCACCACAGCGGGCGCCGGCATAGTGACCGGCCGGGGGCTTTGCTGTGCGGCTGTTAGCGCACCTGCCGGAACCGAATTGGCGAAACGCTGCGCTGCGACAGAAAGCGGTTTGGCGTCGGCAAGAGCGGGGGCTGGAAGCGTGATCGCTCCTGCACCGGCTACCGCAGCCGCCATGCGCGTCATAGCCTGCATCGGCCGTCCGCTGGTCCGCGTGACGCCCAAGGCCAAGCCGTCATTGATATGACCGCCCATGGCCATGAAGACACGGGAAGGCGACTTGATGCCGAGCGCCGCCGCAAATTTCGCACCGACTGCGCCAGCAAGATTGAGAAATGCCTTGATGACGCTGCCCGTCATGGATGCGACGCCCCGGATCAGGCCGCCGACAATATCGACACCGTAGCCGAAGAAGCGGCCTGCCAATCCGCCAAGATACGAGCCGATGGCCACGAAAGGCTGAAGGAAGGGGCCGACAATGGACCCGACATAGCCGACCATTCTGCCCGTCGCCGCAATGATGGTTCCCCAATTGCGGTAAACAACCGATGCGGCATAGACGATGGCGGCAATCCACGGCGCGAATATCACGACGGCGCCGAGCATGATGTTGCGGATTTGGGTCCAGTTATCACGGAAATAGCCGCTGATCCGTCCCCAATGAGAATAGATCAGATAACCAGCGGCGCCGAGCGCAAGCACTATGCCGGTGATGGCCAGCACCATCGGATTGGCCAGCATCATCAGGCCTGCACGCATGACGCCCTGCGCCATGAACAGCGCGGCGCCGCGCACAATGCCGAATGCGGCCGCCAGACGGGGAAACGCGGCCGCGATGCTCCCAACCTGACGGAACTTGCTCCACGCACCCCATAGCTGCCCTACAGGCCCCAGCAGGCCACCGAATGCCAGTTTGGTCCCGGCTATGGCCAGACGCATCCCGATCAGCGCAGCGATACCCGTCGCAATCCAGCGAAACGCGGTCGGGTTGGTGTTGGCGGCGTCGGTCAGCGCGCGCAAGGCGCCGGTAGCCAATCGGATCGCCCCGGTCATGTTTTCCAGCAGCCCACCTTGGGAGCCAGCGGCAATCATAAAATCCTGCCACGCGGCGCGCATCTGGCCGCCCTCGCCAAAGAAGCCATCCTTGGTCTGGTTATAGGCCTTATCGAGGCTTTGCGTGCGGGCGTAGGCGTCACGCGACCGAAGGATGGTCGGCAATTGCTTGTCGATGAGGTTGAATAACTGCCCGCCTGTACGGCCGAACAGCATCATGTTCTCCCGCTGCACGTCCTTCACGCCATTCTGCTGGTAGGCAGGTAGGACGAACTTACGATAGAATTCGATTGGGTCGCTGGCCATGGAGTTAGCTGCATCGGCGCGCAGCGGGTTTTCGCCGCGCTTGAATTCCTTGATGCCGCCCACCTGATTGAAAATGATCTTGTCCCGATCCCAAAGACCAAGCCGGATCATTTCGCGCGCCGCCGCCTGATTCTTGACCATGCCATTGACGCGCGAATAGGCCGTCTGAAGCCCGACACCCGCAGCATCATGCAATTCCGCGATCAGCGGCTCGAAATCCGCAAACATCGACCGCGTGGACAGCTTCATGCCAGCGGTCCCCGCACGCGCAAGGAAACCCTGATAAGCGGCCGCGTCAACCGTTCCGCCGGATGACTGGATCGCCCGAAAAAGGCCATCCGTCAGGGATGCAGCCCGGCGCGGATCGGTGGTGCCGCCTGCCTGTTCGATGAAGCGCAGAAAGTAACGCTCCTGTTCTTCGTCCAGTGGCTTGCCAGTGGCGCGCAGGGTGGCCGCCATCTTGGCCATGAGCGGTGCCATGACCTTCGCGCCGCGCAGCTGCTCTTCCATGCTGTGTTCGCCGCTTTCGCGGAATGCGCCTTGCGCCTCCAGCAGATAGCGGAGGTTTTCCTTAGCCGAAGATCCGGCAATGTTCATCGCCTTGGAATAGGCGGTCAGATGGTCGACCGTGCGGTCGTTCAGGCCAAGGATATGCAGGCGATTGCGCATCGCCTCGAATTCGCCCGCAGACTTTGCCATTTCATAGGCCGGATACGCCATGGCGGCGCCCCACATCAGGCCCTGTTGGCCTTCCTGCTTATAGCGATTGGCCTGCGCCTGCACGCGGGCGGTGCGGCCGTCTATTGCCATCAGCTTCTGACGCTGGGCGATCTTAGCGCGAAGTTGATCTTCCTGCGCCAGCAATTTCTTTTGAGCGTCCCAAAGATGGTTGACGCTGCCGGAGGTGTTGCGGATACGGGCGTCGTATTCTTTGACTTCACGGGAAACCTTATTCAGTTCCCTACCCAAATCCTTCATTTCATTTTTGGAGGATCGCCCAAGGCCAATCATGCCCCTGAGCGATCCCGACAGGCCATCAAGCGCCGTAAACTGGACAACAAGATTTAGTTTATTCGACACTATTCTTGTCCCTGCATTGCATTCCAGCGCTTGATGGCACGTTCGCGCCAGGCCAACAGTTCATCGAGCGGCATCGCTTCCAGTTCGGTTTTCGGCCACCGGAAGATTGCCGCGATGTCGGCCATGAAATCCTCGACGGTTAGCCCCCCATCATCTGGGCAATCTTCGCCTTCGCTTCCCTGTTCATAAAAAAACCATAGATCGCGCCTGTGATTTCGCCGAAATCTTCCAGATTGAGCGTTTCCGCCTCGTCCTGCGAAATCACGGGTGATGCGATCCGGGGCAGAAGGGCGATGACGGTATTCACGTCGCCATTGACGACTTCCGGCACCTTCAGCCCGCGCAGTTCGCCCGCGTTGGGCTTGCGCAGCGTCAGCGTATCGACGTTGGTTCCGCCTTCACGAATGATCGGTTCCACAAGTTTGATGACGACAGCTTTGTCGGTGCCGGGCAGGACGGGGGCTTTGTTCGCGGGGAGTTCCATGCGGGAAATTCCTGTTTCTATATGTGCGGGCTAAAGGGTTTCCGCCCCGGCGCGCCCGCAAATTCACGCCGGGGCGAAAGGCTTAGTCGGCGACGGCCGCGCGAATTTCAGCGTAGCGATCGACACCGAACACGATGAAGGTGTTGGTCATATAGTCGATGGTCAGCCAGTTCTGGCCGTCCACGTCCAACTGGTAATAGGCGCAGGCCAGCTTGGACTTGTGCGACGTATCGTCGCCTACCTTGGCATTGCCGAAGTCCAGTTCCGAATAGCGGCCCAGCACCGTGATTTCGACGGTGCGCGTCCGCCCCGTGCTGTCATCCTGATAGGCGCCGGAGAAGCGGGCCGTCACCGCGTCATAGGTGCTGGCGCCGAAGCGGCGCACGGCGCGGTCGATCAGGCCGCCCATCGTGAATTCGAGGTCCATTTTGTCCAAGCCCTGATCGACCTGCATCGGACCCATCATGCCGCCGCCGCGCCAGTCTTCCATTTTGATGACCAGCTTGGGAACGGTGACTTCGGCGACTGTGCCGGAGTGGCCCACACCGTCAAGGTGCAGGTTCATACGCTTCAGTTTCGAGGGAAAGCCCATGTTCGGGTGCTCCTAAATGAATGAGAGAGAGGCGCGGGCGATCAGGCGGCGGCGGTGCCGCTCGAAATGCTGCTCGACAGATCGGCATAATAGGTGTCGGTGATGACCTGATTTTCCGTCAGGCCTTCCAGCGGCGCACAAGGCGTGAAGTCATAGTCGAGGGCGAGTTGACCGCCGCCGAGATCGGTGCCGCTGTTCTTGGCCGGGTCATACCAGCACTTGCCGCCGATAATCTGGCTGTTGGCCACCATCTTGCGCAGGACGCCGTTGACGGTGCTGATCATGTCCTTGATCAGACCCGCCGTAATCGGCTTGTCCATCGCCCAGAAAAGCCCGTCCTGAAACGTATCCTGAAGAACCTGCGACGTGCGCACCGCGCTTTCAAAAGCGAACAGCGGCTCCGATGACATGGTGCGGTTGCCCCAGAAACGATAGCCGTTGAAGCACACCAGCGTCGTGATGTTGGCCTCATTCAGCACGGCCGCGTCCGTGCTTTCATCGTCCATGGACCAACTGACATCCTTGCCGATGCCGGTAACGCCGGTCACGACGACATTGGAAATCGTTTTTTGCCAGCCCTGCGTCTGGTCGATCCATGCCCGCATCCCCAGCGCGCGGCCGATGGTGTCAGCATTGCCCGCGCTGGTTGCAGGCCAGAAGAGCATCAGTTCGCGGTCGCCGAATTCATTGGCATAGGCCACGGCTTCATCGCGATCATCGCCTTCCGCCATCGCATAGACGAAACCGCGCAGGCGCTTCGCGATGGAAACGAGGCCGTTGGTGACGGCTTCGGTATCGAGGCCCGGCGCGCCAAGGATGCGGGGGCGCACGCCCGTCTTGGCTTCTGCCGTCAACAGCGCCTGCATACCTGTATACGCCGACCCGGCGGTGGTGCCGAGCACCTTGCCGTTCTGATCGACTGCATCGACCGCCACGCGGACCACCACCACGCGGGCGCTGGTAATGTCCGCGATGGCCGACAGCGCCGTTTTCAGCGTGCCGGTGGTGCCTGCCTTGCCGATGGCGGCGCGCACGTCGGTAATCAGGCGCGGCTGATCGAGCGGGAACTCGTTGGCATCCGCGTCACCGCCGGTGGCAACGATGCCGATAACGGCCGTGGACACCGCAGCGATACTGCGCGCGGCCGAGGTGAGAAGGTTCGTCTTGATACCGTGCATGGGCGGCTCCTGTCAGCGTGTGAGGGGGATAGTCTGGTTGGTAAGAGCGTTGGCGGCCGCGCCTTTGCGCTGGCTGATGACGGTTGCGATTGCCTGCCCGGCGGCCAGATCGCCGCTGATTTGAACCTTGCGCACTGTCACGCGCGGTTCCCAACGGGCGATGGCCATTGCGGCCGCCGAAGCCAGCAGCAGCGCCGTGGCGGCATGCAGCGGGCGGTCGAGCAATTCAGGGACAAGGGAGCCATAATCGCGGCGCATGGGGCGGGTGCCGAGCGGCGTTGTCAGGATGTCCCGAATGGACTGCCGCAAATGCTGATCGCCGGTCATCAGCGCGCCGGTTTCGCGGTCCATGCCGATCATGCCGGGGCGCCCGACTGAGCGCCGCCAGCCTGTACGCCGGTATGCTTATGGCCCTTGAGGCTCTTGCCGCCGCCGACCACATCGGAATCGGCCGTCACGGTGCCGGTGCAACGCACCTCGCCATTGATTGTAAGATCGCCGGTGATGGTGGCACCGCCCGGCGCGGTTATAGCGAGCGATGCACCGGCAGGCAGCACGATTTCCATGGCGTGCGCAACCGGATCGTAGGACATGATAGCCCCATCCTCGAATTCGATCAGTTCTTTGAGGGTGGCGCCCGCAGGCGGAAACGCATCGCTGGACAGGCCGCGCAGGGCAACGGCGGCGCCGATTTCGCCCGCTGGGCAGAAAACGACCATCTGCTCGCCCTTGCTTGGTGGCGACCATGTGCGCGTCTTGCCAGCGCGCAATTCAATCCAGCGGATGGGGGCCGTGTGGCTATCGTCGTCCAGATCGACAACGCAGCGCGCGGCGGCCAGATCGACCGACGCAATGGTGCCGAAGCGGATAAGCTGATCGGCGTCAGTCGGGGCGTCTTCGGGTGTTCGCATGGTTGAACCATGCGCATGGGCGCGGCCACTTTCACATGAGGGTGTGTTGTGGCCGCGCGAGATACAACGGGGATTAAGCGGCGGCTTCCGTCGTGGTATCGACCACCGGCACCGGGCCGGACAGTTCGGGTTCCTCGACCGGCGGAACGACAATCACGCCTGCCGCGATCTTCGCAGCAACGCCGTTTGCGACTTCGGCCACGCGCAGGGCCGTCGCCGCTTTGTCATAGGTGCCGTTTGCCTTCAGTACCGCATTGACGGTGCGCTTATGTACGATTTCGCCACTGGTGAAGGTGACAGGAACAGTCTTGGCGTCGGCGTTGAAGGTGCCGATTTTCGTGGTCAGTTCGGTCATTCGTTTTTCCTTTCGAGGTGTTTTAACGGCCAATGGTTCGGACATAGACGGTGATTGTGCGGTCATCCGCGTTCCAGAAGGTGATGCTGGTAGGCGGGGTGCCGTTGATGGCGGTAATTCCGGTGTTGTCCTGCACTTCGGAATTGCCGGGCGCTGTCGTGCAACCAAGGGTGGGATGCACAAAGCTATCGTGGGGAACAGGCAGGTTCCATGTGGCGTACTGATGCTGCCCGATTGCAATGCGCGTCCAGCATTCCTTCGTGCCATCGGCAAACACGCGATAGCCGTCGATTGCCGCCATGTTCTGGCTGACTACGCGGGTAAATGCGTCCGCCTGATAGCCATCCAGCAAGTCGGCATCGAGCGCGGAGCCGGAGCCGTCATTATCAGGCCCCCAAAGGTGGTTGCCGCCGCGCTTCATCTGTGCGCCGTTCACTTCGCGGCCGCCGCCTGCAAGCTGGCCATCTGTCAGCAGCGCGCCTTGATCGGTGACATCGACGGTTGCCCGTAGTCGGCTACCATCCCAGCCAATATAAATCTTGCTACTGCCCTGTTGGAAGCCGCCACCCTGCTGGATAGGTGTGAAGCCGAGGCGAGCCGCGACGTTGGAATAATAGCTACCATCCTGACCGTCGAGCAGATCGGCATCGAGGCCGGAGCCGGAGCCATCATTTGCCGAGGTCCACACGCCAGCGCCGTCAAGCGTCAGAGAATGCCTGACAGCGGTGCCGCCATAGAAATCCTGCCCATTGGTCGATTGGATGCGACCGCTGGTAAGGCTGACTTGGAACGGGCGCAGTTCATTCCATGCTTCGGAAATGGCGCCGTTGGCACCGCTTAGGAGCATGTAATATGTGGAGGCATCTGCCCGATGAATGATCGTCGGGACGTTGCCGGGGCCTTTCATCAAAAGCGCGTTGTTAGCGGTCGATCGGATGCTGCCCGTGAAGGTGCTGTTCCCATCCAGCAACGCGAAGCTGCTGCCGTGCAGGCCGTCGAGCATATCAGCGTCGAGGCCGGAACCAGACCCGTCGTTGCTCGAACGCCACACGTCGGAAATGTGACCGTCGAAAACAAAGTTGCCCATGTCGCTGCTATCGACGGTGCATTTCAGCCGGGACGCCGTGCTCCATCCGATATGGATGTTGTTGTTCGCGGTCTGGTTAATCCCGGTTCCCTGCCGGACCGGGCGGAAGCCCAATCGTCCCGCTATATCGGTGTAGTAACTGCCCTGCTGCCCATCGAGCAAATCGGCATCTAGGCCGGAACCGGCACCGTCATTCCCTGCGTCCCAGACCTTGCTTCCGCTCCGGGCGTAGAAGTCCCCGGCGGCATAGACATGTCCACCCAGATTAGCATCGTTGTTGGTGAGATTGAACGAGAGCGGCCACGTTCCGCCTACGGATGTCCAAGTGCCAGCATCGATTTCCCCGCGTAGGAAGTAGAGACGGTCGCCGGAGCAATGGAGCATAGCGGAAAGGTTCGATGTCGAGCGCAACAGCAGCGTGGGGGAAGTGTGCCGGATCGTGAGATAGCCGGACATGGTATCGCCATCCCTGTTGAGGGGCGTATAACCAAGTCGCGCAGTAATGTTGGAATAATAGCCACCGTCCTGCCCGTCGAGCAGATCAGCATCAAGGCCCGAACCAGCGCCGTCATTGCTCGCACGCCAGACGTCGGAAATGTGACCGTCAAAGACCATATTCCCCAGATCGACATTATCGACCGTGCATTTCAGGCGCGATGCGGTGCTCCATCCGATATGGATGTTGTTGTTCGCGGTTTGGTTGATCCCGGTTCCCTGTCGAACGGGACGGAACCCCAAGCGACCTGCAATATCGGTGTAATAGCTGCCCTGTTGCCCGTCGAGCAAATCGGCGTCGAGACCCGAACCGCTACCGTCATTGGCCGCGCGCCACACATCGGTGATATGTGCGTCAAACACGAAATTGCCCTGATCCGCGCTATCAACGGTGGCCTTCAATCGCCCAGAGCCGTTCCATCCGATTTTGACGATATTGCCACCCTGACCAACGCCCGTTCCTTGCTGGACAGGGGTGTAGCCGAGGCGGGCGGGAATATTGGTGTAATATGTGCTGTCCTGACCGTCGAGCAGATCGGCGTCGAGGCCGGAACCAGAGCCATCGTTGCCCGCTGTCCATACGCTATCGCCGTTGACGGCCAGCGATCCGATGACAAAGGTGCCGCCCCGGAATACCTGCCCATTGTTAGACGACAGGCGCCCGGTCGAAAGGTCTATCGAGAGGGGGCGCAAGTCGTTGTAAGCGGCGCTTATTCCGGCAGATGGATTGCTGATAAGTGTATAATAATTTATGCCATCGGTGCGCTGTATCAGGGTCGGCACGCTACCGGCGGCGCCCTTCAGCAGCATGGCATTCTGCGCGGTCGATTGAATGGTGCCGGTATAAACCGTCGATCCGTCCAATAGCGAATAATCACTACCCTGCCGCCCGTCGAGCAGATCGGCGTCCAGTCCCGAACCGCTACCATCATTGTCAGGCCCGAACAGCTGGGAGCCGTTACGGGCGACAGATGCCCCGTTGATGCCAAGCGAGCCGCTGGACAAATTCGCGTCGAAAACGAAGTTACCGAGGTTGGTTGAATCGACGGTGCATTTCAGGCGCGCATCGTTGCTCCATCCGATGCTGACAATATTTGCATTCGGGCTTTGCTGCCCAATGCCGCCGCCCTGCCGGACAGGAGTGAACCCCAATCGTCCTGCAATATTTGTGTAATAGCTGCTGTCCTGACCATCGAGTAAATCAGCATCAAGCCCGCTGCCAGCGCCATCATTTGCCGAAGTCCAGACGCCAGCGCCGTCTAAGGTCAGGGAATTCCTGACGGCGGTGCCGCCATAGAAATCCTGCCCATTCGTTGACTGGATACGGCCGTTGGAGAGGTTGATTTGGAATGGGCGCAGGTCGTTCCACGTTTCGGAAAGGCCCGCCGCCGCATTGCTCAACAGCATGTAATATTGGGCGCCGTCCGTGCGATGGATAATCGTCGGATAGTTGCCCGCGCCGGGGCGCATCAAAAGCGCGTTCGCGGTCTGAACTTTCAGACTACCGACATACGAGGTTGAGCCATCCAGCAAAGAAAATGCGCTCGCATGGCGCCCATCGAGCAAGTCAGCATCGAGCGTGCTGCCAGACCCATCATTTCCAGCGTGCCAAACCAGCGAATTCCCGACAGAAAACCCGCTCTGGGCATTCACCCAACCATCGGACGTGAATGTTGCGCGTGTCACATTTCCGATGGAGACATGCAGGGCGTTGCCAGCGCGATCATAAGCCAGATGGTCGCCTTGATCGAACGTAAGGAACGGATTGCCTGCGCCGTCACGGAAAACGCTATAGGCGCTGTCCCCAAAGCCCAATATTCCCGCGACAATATCACCATTGCGGCTGAGAGGATTGTAGCCGATCCAGTCCACCACAGATTGCTTTGCTGCCGCTGGTGTAACCGCACGCAACGTATCGGCGCCGCCCTTCGCTTCCGCAACTGTCGCCAGTTCGACCACGCCCTGCCGTTCGGTGGTGGCAGGCGGGTTGGTGAAATTCGCATTGCCAAAGGTCAGGGCAGCAGCGGAAATGTCGGCGAAGATGATGTCCACCGTCAACGCGCCGATCGACGTTGCCGTCTTGTTGATGATCGGATCGGGTTGCCCATAAATGGCGAACAAGGTGCCGTCCGATAGATACAGGCCAAAGGAACGCATGGTGTAAACCGCATTCGTTTCGTCGGTCATGTTTAGGTGGATCGTATCGGGCGACACGACTTCGCCCGACAGGGCAGAGACGCGCTTGAATTCCCCGTCCAGCGCCGTCGCGGTCGCGACCGGCACCAAGGCTGTGCCGGACAAGCCAACCTGCGTAATCGTAACAGGCGCGGTGCCATTGTGCTGCGCGTTGACGATGGCCGCGCGCCCTGCATTGGTGACGATGATGTTGACGGGCATTGCTTAGGCTCCGGGGGCTTGGGACCAGATACGGGCATGGGTGACGGGCCGCGCGACGGCGCGCAGGCCGATTTGCGCGCTGGTCGAAACGGCGACGGTGAAATCGAAGTGCGAGCGCACCGGCTTGGTGCGAGACACTTCGGCGATGACGGAATCTATGAAATCGGCGGTCGGCGCCGTGCTGCCCTGACCGCCAAGGGCGACGGACAGGCTGAAGGTATGAGGATCGCCGGGCGGGTCCATCTGAAACCACTCGCGAACCTTCACGCTGCCGCCGAAGCTGTTGACCACATCAATGACGGATTTGGGCGTGCCTTTGCGGCGCTGAATGTCGATGGCCGTGGCCACGCGGGCGCGGCGGATATGCAGCGGCCAGTCCGCCGACCACTGATCGATCGATAATCCCCATGCGAGCCACGGCAACAGGTTTTCAGGGCATTTCTGCGCCGACCATGTTTCGCGCAGCGGCGTGCCGAAGCTGCCAAGGCGGGCGGCCGCCAGCATTTCAAGCGCACGTTCCAGAGCCGTGGCATTGGGTGCCAGGAGGGAAGCGGCCGTCATTCGGCCACCCCGGCGTCGTGGATAGTGATGCTAACGCAATGCTGGGCCTGCTGGCGCGAAAGCACGATGTCATTGGCAGGGCTGTGCAGAATGACATTCTGCACGCCTTCAGGATGCAGCGCGGCGATGATGCCAGCCCGGTTGATGTCCCGGCCCAGCTTGCGCGCGTTGGTCAGATAATCCGCCAATTGCTTTTCCGCAGCGGCCATCACGACGGAACGGTCGGGGCCGCTGAAGAAATACAGGGTGGCGGCGATGTCGAAGCCCACCACGGCGGCCGACTGGACTGTTACGAGATCCGTTAGTGGCCTGATGCTCTGATCGGTCAGCTTGGCCGCCACCGCATCGAGCGTGGGCTGCGATGCTGTTCCATCGCCGCTGCGCGACAGCACCGATACCACCACCACGCCGGGCGACGGACTGGTGGCGGACGCATCCAGCACGTCGGAACTGGCCGACAGGGCGTGATAGATATAGGCGCCCTCCGGTCCCGCTACGCTGTAGCCCTCCGGCGCCAGCACCATGCGGCGGCGCAGATCGTCGTCAGCCTCATAGACCGCCGGAATATTGTTGTACGGGTCCGCCGGGCTAAGGATGAAGCGCTCGACACGGAACAGGGCGGCCAGCGCGTCCAGATCAGCGCCCTTGGCATAGGCTACCATGACAGCGCGGGCGGCGTCATTGACGCGCTGGCGCACTACCAATTCCCGGTAACAGAAAAGCTGGATCAGCTTCACCACCGGGTCGCTTTCGACCGTTGCGTCGAAGTCGGGGAACAGTCCCTGAAACTGCGTTACCGCTTCCCCATAGATGGTTTCAAAATCCAGCGCCTCGACCACATCGGGTGCGGGCAAGCGGGAAAGATCGACCCCGGCGAAGCTGTCTGATGCAATAGCCATGAAGCCGGAATGGCGACAACGCGACGGCTTCTGAACCCGCGCGCATTGTGGCGTGGCGTGGCCACAATGCCCGCGCGTTGTTCAAATGCCGCGCGTCCGGCTTTGTCCGATCATCCGAAATTGATGGTCTTGGCGATGATTGGTGCAGCGAAGATGAATGATGCGTGGGACGCCCTACCAGCAGCGGTAAAGGGCGCTGTCGATCTTTTGGCAGTCACGGCATGGCTTGGCGTGCTTTTGCGCCTGCTGCCCCACATATCGACCATATTGACCGTGATTTGGATCGCCATCCGCATTTACGAAACCCCGACAGTGCAGGGGCTTCTCGCGCGGCGGAACGGCGTCACCGCTGGCACGGAGCAATCCACCCATGAGAAACCTGATTGAAGAAGTCCGCCAGTTCTGGCGGTTTTGGAGCGTGCGCCTTGCGATTGTCGCGGGCGTCATCGCCGGGGCGATTGTCGAACAGCCGGAAATCCTGACCGGCCTCATCGCCTATGTCCCCATGGCCCTGCGCCCCGCGGCTTCCGCCGTGATCGGTGCGGCCGTTTTCCTCCTCCCCACCCTCCTGCACCGCCATGAGCGAAAAACAGGGGGCGCCGCATGAACCTGTTCAAGAAAGGCACGCTGGCCTCAATCGTCGGCGCCGCGACGGCCTCGCTTCTGTTCGTGCAAGTCGCCCACGACGAAAGCGGCCGCAAGGTCGAGGCGAAGATCGCCACGGATGGCGCCGCGACTGTGCGGCATATCTCCGGCAAGCAGTATCTGAAGGTCTATCTGGATATGGTGGGCGTTGCGACCGCCTGCGATGGCCTGACGGGCAAGGGTATCACGGTCGGCAAGACGTTTACCGAAGCCCAGTGCGCAACGATGCTGGAAGCCAGTCTGGTGGACACGTCAACGCATGTCATGCGCTGTACGCCGGGGCTGGCCCTGACGGTGCCGCGCCGCGATCATGTGCGCTTCGCAGCCGTCAGTCTGGCCCATAATGTGGGCTGGCCCACCTACTGCAAATCCACCATGCGGCGCCAGATCAACGCGGGCCAGATCGAGAAAAGCTGCGTCAGCCTGACGTGGTTCAACAAAGCAGGCGGTCGCGTCGTCAATGGGCTGGTGAAGCGCCGTGCGCGCGAACAGGTCATTTGCAGAAAGGACGTTGCATAATGGCGCTGATTTCAACCGTGACGGCGGTGTCCGTCCTGTCGAGCCTGCGCGCGGCCGCTGCACGGGCATTCCGCTGGCTGGTGGCGGATTTCTGGCGTCTGGTGGCATTCGTGCTCCTGATCGCCTGCGCCGCCCTGTCCATCCGCGCCGATGGCCTGCACTTCGGTCCCGTCCAGATCGAAGGCCTGAAGGACCGGGCGCACCATGCAGAGTCCGCGTTGCGGATTGTCAGGGGCGCACAGGACCGCGCGACGGCCGCGCAGGCCGCCGCTAACCATCAACCCGCGCAGGTTTCGCGCGATATTGCCGAGGCATCCAATGTCCAATCACAAAGCTATTATGAGCAGGGCCGCGCTGCCGCTGCTGGCTATGCTGCTGGTAACGGCGTGCGCAAAGCCTGCCCTGAAGGTCGCGCCGCCGGTGCCGATTTGCCCGGAACGGATCGTGCTACCGCACAGCATGACAGCGCCGGTGAAACAGCCGACATGGTTGCCGTCACCCGCGCGGACTTCGACCAGCTCACCGGCAATTCGCTCCGACTTGCCCAAGTGCGTGAGGATGCCCAAGCCCTGATCGATGCAGGCGTGGCAGAAGCGTGGGAGGTGGAGCCGCCGCCGGATTTGCCCAATCCAATACCGGAATGACATGCAGGGCGGCGCCGCAAGGTTGCCGCCCTCTCTTTTGCCCCTGTTCCCTGTCCGTTCTCATTATGCTAACGGCGCGATATGAACCTGCGCGAAGCCCTCCAAATAGTGGATACCGCCACCGAGCAGGCGGGCTATAGTTCAGGTGCCGGGGCAAGGGTTGTGGAGGCAATGCGCTTCCTGCGCGATTGGGGCGTCGAGCGTGACACGCTGGTGTGGTTCTGGAAATCCCTCCACGGGGAAAACGAAATTGGGCGTTCGCAAAATGCCAACGCGGCGCGCAACCGGATTAGGCTTTTGCTGAAAAATCTGCCGGTGCCGAAAATGTGAAGGCGGTCAGCCTATCGGCCGTCCAGCCATTCCATGATTTCCACCATCAGTGTATTGGTATCGCCGGGACCAAAGCCCAGCAGCCGCCGGGCAGGGTAGCGGGTGCGGATCGAATTCTTACGTCGCTTGTCGACTAGATCCTCTAAACCGAAATGGTGGACTTCGGCCGTTTTGGCGACCTTTGACTTGAAGCCCAATTCCACATGATCGGCCGCCGGGCGGACTTCCATGTTT
Source organism: Sphingomonas sp. S-NIH.Pt3_0716 (assembly GCF_003950715.1). Lineage (NCBI taxonomy): Bacteria > Pseudomonadati > Pseudomonadota > Alphaproteobacteria > Sphingomonadales > Sphingomonadaceae > Sphingomonas > Sphingomonas sp. S-NIH.Pt3_0716. Next base: position 94,303 of record NZ_QLJK01000020.1, read on the forward strand.
CGCGCCAGTTCGATCCGCCGAAACATTTTGCCTTTGGCCTTTGCGGGCCGAACCCGCCCGCGCTTTTTCTCCGCCTGCCGCTCTTTCTTGGGCTTGCGCTCCACCATGGGGGTGCCGTCCGGTTCGATATTCGCGAGCACCCGCAGCGCGTTCGCCCGGCGGATAATCTGCCCCACGCGCCGCGACAGGTTCAACCGGCGCCCCGGCGACACCCGCGCCATCACGTCCATGAGCCACGGTTCCAGCGCGTCCAGATCAGCCATCAGTCTTCCACCGCCAGCAGCATGGCGTCATTCATCAGCAATCGCTTGAGACGCGCGCCCTTCGCATCATCGGGCAGAAGGTCCGCCTTTTCCTCCAGATGTTGCAGATCATCGCTGCCATCTTCCTTCCGGATCACGCGGACGCACTCTGTCAGTGCAAGCCAGACGTGCAGGTCCACGGTGGAATCGTCCACCACGTCCACCTCGAAATGAAAGCCGGATGACGCGGTGGGCTGTAGCAATTCGGGCTGGGCGACCCGCAGCCAGTCAGCGATCGTCAGGAACAGGATAGATGGGTGTCCGGTGAAATCCTGCACGGTCAGGTTGAGCGTATATTCCCACTCGAAATCCCGGCTGTCCGTCATGGGCGAACGGATGCGGCCTTTTTCGATCCACATGGACAGGCGTTCGGGATCGCGCGCCAGTTCGGGGAGCGCGGTGCAGATGGCTTCGCGCAGGGAGACGTGCTTCATTGCCTCAGTCCCACAGGCTGACGGTTTCGAGGATGGCGGCGCCGAATTTGGGCGCTTCCGGCAAAATGACGGGCGTGCCTTCAGGCAGCACCACGCCAATATCCGCAAGATTGCGGTTCAGTTCATAGGCGGCCTCGACCACATGCCCGGCGGTCGTGCCGAGGACGCGCCAGCAGATGGCATCAAGGGTTTCGTTGGCGCGCGCATTGGCGGGAACAGTCATGGCAGCGCGATCAGATCAGTTCCACGGCAACGCGCGTCACACCCATGATGGTGCGCACAGCGGCAAGGCGCCGGGCTTCATAATCGCAGGCGGTCGCTCGCTTGGCTTCGGCGCGGGTTTCGTCCGATGCGGTAGCGCTCATGTCGGTGGTGTGGTCGGCCAGTTCGCCCGCCGCAGCATAGCGCACGGCATTGGTGAAAAGGACGGTCAGGCGCGTTTTGCCGTTCACTTTTTCAGCTGGTCGCACGGCGTCAAGGCTGGCGCAGCCTGCCTGTTCCTGTACCGCGCGCCAGACGGACAAATCGTCGGCCACATTGATGAAGGCATTTTCCAGCGCGCCTATCAGCCGTTCATGGGTGACGGCTTCGCCGATCCGCAGGGCATCGCGCATTTCAGTGCAACTGATGTCCGGCCACCAGCCATCGCCTTTGAGCACCGATACGCTTGGAGACGCGGGCGCGGCGGGGCGGGAGATAAGCGGGGAGCCGGACATGGTGCCTCCTTAGAAAGGGGTGGGGGGTGAGGGTTATAGTCTTCTGGCCAAGCAAGGCTGAAGCCGCCGACTATCTCCCGCCCCCCGGCGCGGGTGGCGCAACTTTATTCGGGAATATCGGGAACGGTCTGGATCATGATCGCCTTGCGGCTGTGCGCGAAATATTCGCGGGTTTCGCCCGGTTCGACGGTATCAATATGGAGCCATTCGCCGCCTTCGCCCGGCTCGCCCTGATCCATGGGGAAGCGGAACACTTCGGCGGGCCGGGTGACGGCCTTCACGGTCACGATGGCTGTCATTCGGGTTTCTCCGTCGCCAGTTTCTTGGCATCGCGGTTGAGTTGTTCGATCAGCTTTTTGACGCCGCAGCGGGCATCCAGCGCCAGCGCTCGCTCCAACTGGACGCGCGCGGCGGCAATCAGGGCGCCTTTGCCGCCCGCGATTTCGTTATCGGTTTCGGGGTCGAAGGCATCCGCGCGCGCCTTGAACGCAAGGCCCATGGCCTTTTTCAGCTTCGCGCGCACTTCATCGGGCATGTCCGCGAATTCGGTCATGCCGTCCACCTGTTGCAAGGTGGCAAGATCGACGGTCGGCGCCTGTAGCAGCCCGGCTTCTGCCACTTCCTCCGCAATCAGCGTGCCGGGGGTGCGGCGATAGCGTTCGGGCAGCGCAAGGCCATGGGCCAGTGCGTGGCGGGCCAGATCGAGCGCCAAGGGCCATTCAGCCAGGTCGATCGACCACACCAGCATCGTGGTGACAATTTCGTCCTGTGCCGGGGCTTCGGCGGTCAGCGCGCCCGCGATCCAGTCACGATAGCGGTCGATCATGCCGCGCTTGGCGTCGATTTTGCGTTCGAGAGACTGGATATTGGAAAGCTGGCGCAGATCGTTGCCGAGCGCCGCTAGCATCAGGCGATATTCGCTCGCACCTTCGCCCTGTTCGGCCGAGGGAAGGCCACCGGCGGCCATGATAGCGCCGGTTGCGGCGGCGGCGGCCGAAACCCGTTCCATATGGGCGCGGAATGGACACTTCATCGGGAAATCCTTGGAATGAAGGGACTAGCCCCGCGCTGGAAAAGGCGGAAACAGCGCGGGGCTAGAGAGGCAGGCGCAAGGGGGGAAAATCGCCTGCCCCGAAGGGAGGGATTAGGCGGCGTTCTTTTCGACGATATTTTCCACCATGCAGGCGAAGCTATAATCTTCGACCACATAAGCCTCGTTGGAGGACTGGTAATCGGTCACCTGATCCAGATCGGGTTCGTCACGGATCAGGCGCCGGTTCTTGCCCTCCTGATAATAGATCGACAGGTTATCCAGCGTCGTGATCTTGAACGCATCTGCCGGGAAGTAGGGGACGCGGACAGACGGCAGGCCGCCAAGCTGCTTGTCGGCCATGACGGCCGCCTTTGCGAGCGTGTCGAGCGATCCTTCGCTGCGATCCATGATGGCGCCGTACTTGTCGACCAACAGGTCGTCGCCCACGATGACCACAAGGCCCGGCGCGTTGCGCGCCCACGACGGCAACAGCGTGTTTTTGGCGCGCCAGACCATGGCGTCAAGGCTGCTGAAATCGCCGTCCGTGCCATAGGACACTTTGCCCGCGACCTTGCCGCCCTGCACGGCCGACAGCACGCGCTTGACGTTATCGATGCGCATCTTTTCCAGCCACCCGATGTTGACGTCTTCCAACATCGGATTGGCTTCACGGTCGGTCTGGGCTTCGGCCTTGACGCCGTTGAAACCGATCATGATGCGGTCGAGCGCCTGACGGGTGACGATCAGGTCGCGGATGCGCGTCTCGAAATCGGGGAACTTGGCCCACATATCCAGCTTGTCATAGCGCAGGGCCGTGTCGAAGTTGGTCTGCTTGCACTCATATTCCGACCCATCCATGGCGGTCGGATCGACGCCGGTGCGGCGGTTGCCCCCGGCGGTGTTGGTGCGGCCAGCAATCGTGCCGCCGATGCCGAGGCCGAGCGCTTCGCCGCTCTGATCGTCCACCGGAATGATGTTGATGTGCTTCAGGAAATCGGCGCTTTCCTGCATCCGGTTGACCAGCGTCTGCTGGACCGAGGGCGCGACGGTGAATTTCTTGGTGGCGGCGATTTCGGGCGAGACGTTGTTCAGGGTCGCCATCTGCCCGACATAGGCGGTGAAACGCTCAAGGGTAATCGGCTTCATGGGAAATCCTTGCGAATAATAGGGGTTTGCGCGGGCAGAAGGTGACGGCGCCGATCAGCAGTCGGCGCGTTCGAGATTGTCGGCGCCGGTTGCGGGCGGCCGAGCGGTGAAACTGTGCGGCGCGATGCGCTCCATTGCGGCCTTGATTTCGGCAAGCTGCGCGGCGGTGTCGCCGTGCTTTGCTTCCAAGCCTTCCACGGCCTTGCCGGTCGCTTCGGTGAAGGTCAGCAGCGCGGCGCCCAGCGCGTCGGCGGTGAATTTGCTGCCCGCGTCATCACCGGCGCCCGCCACGGCCGCCGCAGGGGCCGGGGCTGCCGGGGCGGGCGGCGCCGGATTGTGGGCGGTGAACATCGACTTGAAAGCGGCGAAGAACGCCGAAAAGCTGTCCGAGCCGCTGTCCGGCGCCGCTTCGTCGGTGAAGTCGAGCGTGACTTCCTCCGCAGCGGTGAAAAGATTTTCCGGGTGCTGTTTACGCTGCGCCAGAGGCGAAGCGGCGCCCTTGCCTGCGCAGAATTGCAGCATTTCGGTGCCGAGGCTCGCGGGATTGTCTGTCAGGGCGATGGCGGCCAGATAGGCCTTGCCGGTGCCCGCGAAATTCGGATTGATTTCGATGGAGGTATACAGCTTCTGACCGCTCTTGGAGAGCGCGAGCAGATTGTCGAGCGGCTTGATTTCGGCATAGAGAGCAAGCCGCGTCTCCATCTTGTCGCCGACCTTCAGCTGCACCTGATCGGTTTTCAGCGACAGGACATCGCCGTAGGAGCCGAAAGAGGTATCCGGCGAGATGCTGCGAATATGCTCGACGTTCAGACGGGCGGCGAGCGTGGTCTGGCTGTAGCTGTCCGCCATCTGCTGGATATGCGCGCGTTCGATAACGCGGCCGTCGGTGGTGGCGCCTTCGGTGGCGACGCGGAAAAATCGGGCTTTCGCCATGGGTTGCTCCTGTTGCTCTGATCCAGTGACGCCAGAAAATAGGCGGCGTTGACTGGCCCACATCAGGCCGAAAACCACCTGAAAACAACGCGCGCGCGTTGTCACCAAAGGGCGCCACAACGGCCGCGCCTGTGAATAGAGGCGGCCTTCCCCCAGCGTTGCAGCATGGACGAAGATTTGCCGCCTGAAGCGCTGCCCGATGCGGCAGACGACAGTGCCGCGCCCAACGATGGCGCGGGCAACGTTGTGCGGATCGCGCCCGTGATTGCGCAGAAGGTGGAAGCGCGGTCCCTTTATTGGCGGGGCTGGGCAATCAGCCAGATCGCCGAAGAGTTAGGCTTGCCCTACGCGACAGTTTCAAGCTGGAAGGTCCGCAATAAATGGGATCAGGCCAGCGCGATAGAGCGTGCTGAGGAAGGCACGCTTGAACGCTATTTGATGCTGATCGCCAAGGAAAAGAAAACCGGCGCGGACTTCAAAGAAATCGACCTGTTGGGCCGCCAGTTTGAGCGGTTCGACCGGCGCCGGAAATATGCCGATGGCGGCAATGAGGCTGACCTAAATCCCAAGGTCCGCAATCGAAATGCGCCACATGTGTTGGACAAAAAGGCGGCGTCCAAAAACCTTATCACGCATGAAATGGCCGAGCAGTTGCGCGCACAGATGCGCGATGAAATGTTCGGGCATCAATCATTCTGGCTGTCCACCACCCATCTGCGCACCCGAATGATTTTGAAGTCGCGCCAGATTGGCGCGACCTACTATTTCGCCCGCGAACGGTTCCTGCGCGGACTGGACACCGGCAACAATCAGCTATTCATATCGGCTAGCCGCTCGCAGGCCCACGTATTCCGAAATTACATCGTCCAGTGGGTGCAGAAAGTTTGCGGCGTCATCCTGAAGGGCGACCCCATCGTCGTGCAGCGCACCGATGAAGAGGGCAACATGCTCGACCCGTTCGAGCTTCACTTCCTTGGGACCAATTACCGCACCGCGCAAAGCTATCCCGGCGACGTCATCGTTGACGAATGCTTTTGGATTTACGGCTTTGAAGAATTGTTCAAGGTCGCGTCCGCCATGGCGACGCATGAGCGCTACACGGTAACCCTTTTCTCCACGCCGTCCACGCTCGACCATGAAGCCTATCCCATGTGGTCAGGCGACAGATTCAATCGTGGCCGGGCCAAGGCCGATAAGGTCAGGGTGGACATAAGCCACAACGCCCTGAAGGCTGGGGTGGTCGGGCCGGATGGCATCTGGCGCCAGATTGTCACGCTGGACGACGCCATAGAAGGCGGGTTCAATCTCGCGAACCGCGATCAGCTTGCCTTCCAATATGCGGTCGATGAATTCGATCAGCTATTTCGCTGCATCTTCCTTGATGACAGTCAGAGCATGTTCCCGTTCGCGCTCATGCGGCGGTGCATGGTTGACGCTTGGGACAAGTGGCAAAAGGACTTTGGCCCTTACGATCTTCGCCCTTTCGGCAACGGTGAAGTCTGGATCGGCTATGATCCGAACGCGAGCGAGAGCGCCACGGCCGACGAGGCGGCGCTGGTCGTTATCGCCCCGCCAGCCAAGCCGGGCGGCAAATTCCGCGTGCTCGAAAAGAAGCGCCTGAAGGGGCTGGATTTCGAGGGGCAGGCCGCCGCGATCAAGGAAATGGCGGGCAAATACAATGTGACGCGGATCGGGATCGACACCACCGGCGCGGGCAAGGCTGTCCATGCCTTGGTGTCAAAGTGGTTCCCGCTCGCGCACGCCTATCATTATTCAGTGCCGCTGAAGACTTCCATGGTGCTGAAGGCCAAAAACGTCATCAGCGCCGGGCGTCTGGAATTCGATGCCGGTTGGATGGACATGCTGCAGGCCTTCATGGCCATCAAGCCAGAATTCACCAGCAAGGGCATCACCTATACCGCAAGTCGCTCCGGTGGCGTCGGCCACGCGGACGTGGCGTGGGCCGTCATGCACGCCCTCTATTTCGAGCCGCTGGACAGCAGCGAAAGCCCAGACGGTTCATCCACCATGGAGATTTATTGATATGGCGACCATTCCCACCACCGAAGGCTGGGGCGCCTACGAGTTTGGCGCACCGGAGAGCGTGCTCGACCGGAGCCAGCTTTTCGACATGTTCGAGGTGGTACGCGGCGCGAAATGGTATGATCCGCCGATCAGCCCGGTTGGTCTGGGCAAAGCCTATCGCATGGCCTCACACCATCAATCCGCGATCCTGCTAAAGCGCAATCTGCTGACGGCCAGCTTCAAACCGTCCAAAATGTTGAGCCGGGCCGATTTCGCACGATGGGTGCTCGACTTCCTCATCTTCGGAAACGCCTATATCGAGCATCAGCGCAATGTGCTTGGCACGACGCTGCGCCTGAAGCCCAGCCCGGCGGCATGGACGCGCGTAGGGCTTCAAGAGGGAGAATTCTGGTTCGTCCAGCCCGGTATGCTGACCTATCAGCCCCATTTGCTGGAAGCTGGCAGCGTCCATCACTTGCTGGAACCCGACCCGCTTCAGGAAATCTACGGGATGCCGGAATATCTATCGGCGCTGCAATCGGGCCTGCTGAACGAAAACGCCACACTGTTCCGGCGCCGCTACTACCTGAACGGGAGCCACGCCGGTTTCATCATGTATGTCAGTGAGGCAGGCATGCAGAATGAGGACAGCAACGAACTACGTAAGGCCCTGAAGAATGCCAAAGGCCCCGGAAACTTTCGCAACCTCTACTTGCATATTCCGAACGGCAAGCCCGATGGCGTGAAGATTATCCCGATTGCGGAGGTGGCGGCGAACGATCAATTCCTCAACATCAAGGAAGTGACGCGCGACGACATGCTTTCGGCGCACCGCACGCCGCCGCAACTTTTGGGGATCGTCCCGAAGAATGGCACCGGCTTCGGTAATGTAATCGATGCGGTGCGTTCATATTATCGCCTAGAAATCAAGCCAATTCAGGGACGGTTGGCCGAGTTGAACGAATGGCTTGGCAGGGACGTGGTAACATTCGATGAGCCGGAGGATATAGCGTCTCTAGTTCCTGCCAAGGCCGCTTAGGCGGCTGATCGTCCGATAATCTCTCTAGTCCGAAGCGGCCGCGTTCCAACACATGGAGCGCGGCCTTTTTCGTTACTCAATTGGGCGCATTCAATTGAGGAAATTGCATCTTTTCGTTTGTGTATACACGTCGCCACGTATACACGTATAGACAAGCGAAACGGGAGCATTGGCCACCCATCGCAAGTCCGAAATGCCGGAGCCTGATCCATGATTGATCCGAGAGAGGCCGCCCGATTGGGAAGCCCAACACCACCCGTTTTTCGCTCATTCTCTTTCACGTGCGCGTGCTGTGAAACCACCGAAATCCGGCGAGAGGCCACCGCGCCCGCCGGTTGGGTCATCTCCTATATCGATGCCGCCACCTATGTCTTTTGCGGCGAGTGCGCGATCGATCCGAACGAGGAATTGCAATGATCGCGCCCGACATCGGCCTGACCGCCGACTATTGCCGCGCCGTCGCTTTGGTGCAGGAGCACGGCAAGACGGCAGCATCATGGCTCCAGCGCCAGATGCGCATCGGCTACAATCCCGCTGCGAAACTGATCGAGCAGATGGAGCGTGAGGGCATCGTGTCCGCGCCTAATCATGTCGGCGCACGTCAGTTGCTTTCGGCCGACGCCCCCGCGCCACGCCCGGCTGAAGAACAAATGACCATACCTGTCGAACTGCCGACAGCGCATCGCGCGCCGGACGACAAGCTGCGCCTGATGATCGAGCGTATCGAGCGGTTGGAAGAAGAAAAGAAGGGCATCAGCGATGACATCAAGGATGTCTATTTGGAGGGCAAAGCGACCGGCTACGATGCCCGCATGATGCGCATCATCATCCGCTTGCGGAAGATGCGGCCCGAACAGCGTCAGGAAGATCAAGCCATCCTCGACACCTACCTTGCCGCCTTGGGAATGGAATAACCATGATGCGCTTTGATCCTGCCGCGCCGCGTGCGCCCCGTTCCGCCTACGACGTTCGCGGCAAATATGCCGCCCGCCGCTCTTTCGATGTTCCCGCCGAATTGCTGACGCCCCGCGCGCCGGAGCCGCAGCTACCGCTAGAAATGCCGCGTTGGTTCAGCGCTGCCGGTTTCGCGATGATCAGCACCGCCATGCTGTTTTGCATGTGCGCCATCGGAAGGGCCGGGGCATGACCGACAAAACAAAGCGCAGGCTTCTCATGATCGAAGTACCCCGCGACGAACTGGCGCTTCGGATCGCTTGCAAATGCACCGGGATGAGGGCGCCAACAAACCTGACAGCTACGGCCGCACTGGATCAATTGAATATCATCCAAGGCGCCGGTGGCGGGCAGCTACCGATGGGCGATGGCTTCCGCGAAGCGGCCGATGCTGCTGTTGCCTATTTTCATGAGTGCATCAGCGCGGGGTTATTCCGTCGTGAGCATTGAATATATTCAGCGGCGCTACAGCGTGCCTGCCCAGATCGGCGGCCGCGTCGTCTACAGCGGATGCGGTTATGACCAGCCCGGCACCATAGTTGACGCCGACAGCGGCCGTTTGCGCATCCAACTGGACGACACGCCGGACTACGTGGGCCTTTATCATCCAACTTGGGAATTGATCTACCTGGACGCCGACAATGAGCCTGTGTCCGGTAGGGAGTGACTGGTATGGCCTGTGAGCATGTACCTCTGCCGGGCGGGGGGAGCGCAATTATATGTGGAATGCGCCAACCCCGGCAAAAATGCAGATGCGGCCGAACGGCGACGCTGCTGTGCGACTGGAAGATGCCGAACGCCAAGGAACACGAAAGGGCGCGCGGTTCAGCCACATGCGACAAGCCACTGTGCGAGCGCTGCACCATGTCACCAGCGCCCGACAAAGACTTATGCCCGACGCACGCCGAAGCGTTTGAGCAATGGAAGCGGAAGCCGAGAGCATGACCATGCGCAGTACCGCGCGACCGCAACCGGTAGCGACCGTCAACTGGAAACCGGATGGATGCGCCGATTGCGGCACATGCCATCCTTCCTTCAGCTTAGACGGCACGCGGGGGCCATGGCGCTGTCAGGAATGTCACCGGGACGAAGAAAAGCGACGCGGCCGGTAAACCAAGTCGTATACCTGTATACACGCATACAATGAAAAGGAGCGGTATCATATGAAGGTGGTGGCTATTCTTTCGCAAAAGGGCGGCGTGGGCAAAACGACGCTGGCAACCTGCCTTGCGGTCGCCGCAGAGGCCGATGGCAAATCAACCGCTGTGCTGGACTTGGACCCGCAGGCCACGGCTTCCTTTTGGGGCGATGTGCGGGAAGGCGAAACCCCGGCGGTGTCATCACTTCAGGCCGTGCGCCTTGGCCCGGTCATCGCGGCCGCGCGTAAGGCTGGCACGGACCTTGTGATTATCGACGGCGCGGCCGTGGCGCGAGACGTGGCATTTCAGGCGGCCGAACAGGCCGACCTTGTGCTGATCCCGACGAAGGCGGCCGTTTTCGACACCATGAGCATGACCCATACGCTCGCCCTTGTCCGCCAGTTGGCCAAGCCTTCAGCCGTGGTTCTCACATTCGTATCGCCAAAGGGGCAGGAGACGGCCGACGCGATCAGCGCGATTGAGCAGCTAGGCGCCGAAGTCTGCCCGGCGACCATAGGGAACCGCAAAGCCTATTTTCGCGCGCAATCGATGGGGCTGGCTGCGCAGGAGTTTGAACCAAAGGGCGCAGCGGCCGCCGAAATTATGGCCCTCTACACGTATACGTGTAACCGGCTATATGGCGAGTCGAAGGAGCCAACGCCTTGACGAAAAAGAGTGCGACCAATTCATTGAAGGCTGTGCTTGATCGCGCGTCGGCGCCGGAGGCTCCGGCAGCGGCGGCGCCATCGGCCGCCGATGATCGAGCGACGCCGCAGCCAGCGCGGAAAAGGGGCGGCCGTTCGGCCGCCACCGGCACGTCTACAGTGACGCCCGCGCGCCAAGGTACGAAGATGATCGGCGGCCACTTCGCGCCGGAGGTCAGCACGCGGCTTCGCTTACTGGCAGTCGAGGAGGACACGACGGTCCAAGCGCTGCTGGAAGAAGCGATCAACGATCTACTGACGAAGAAGGCAGGCCGAAAGCCGCGCTAGGCGCGCCACAGCCCCGCCAAGCGCGGCCGCCGAGTTTGTGCGGCCGGTCGCACGAATTGCTACGGAGGCTCTGACAGGGGCCGGGGCGCGTTCCCCGGCCCCTTTTTCGCGCCCGGCGCAGATCGCCCAGGACGGCCGCCACCAAAGATTTTGAGGCCCATTCCGCCCCGCGCGCCGCGATTGCCCCCACGCCCCGCCCTCGCGCTCTTTGTATCGATTTTATGCAGCCGGTCAGGCCGCTACGCGGCGCAGGAGGCCCGAAACGGGCCATTCTGGGTCGAAAAGGCCCCGGAAGGGGTTTGATGCACTATGATGCACCAAAACGCATCCCTGCGCGCCCTTTCCCCACGCGCGGCGCCAGAGGATGAAAACCATCCCAACCTCTTGCCCCTCTGGCAAGCATAGGGGCGGCGTAGCCGTCCCTTCAACGGTGCCGCTTGGCACTGTCTTCAGTCGGATTGGCTAGTTATCGGCGCGCACTTTATCGTCAAACTCGCATGATGCAGCCCTAAGCTGCATCATTCCATATTATCTTGACCTATCAGCGGGGTATCAATGGCTAGGGTGAGACTCTGTAATTCAAAAAAAGGGCGGATGCCAAGGCGGGCGTTGTAAGCCTCCTGAGAGGCCAAATCGCCGGGGTGGCGTATCTCAGCCCACTTGTCTGTGGGAACGTCCCCCAGCGCCTCCATTTCAGCCCTGACGAAAGCCGCATCGGCCATCAGCACCTTGTGTCGTTTGCCACGCATGGTGTCGACCGCGCCCTTGAAGCCCTTTGCGAGACGTTCCGCCAACCGCTGTGCGCGGTTCGGAACTGGCCCAGACCCTTGACGGTCAGCGCAGTCCTTCATGGTGATGCCCTTTTTCTTGAGCAACTGGCGCAGATGGATTTGCGCTGCGAGCGGCAGGCGGCTGATTTCAAAGAAGTATTGGCTGGCCGTCTGCACGTCGCGGCCTTCATCGGTGCGCTTGGTACGACGAACCCAATCAAGCCACTTCAAATCGCGAAGTGCGATCAGATGCCGATGGATCGTCGCGCGGGCAAAGCCGGTTGCCTTGGCAATCATTTCATAGGTCGCCTCACAGGCGCCGGTCTTGAAATTCGTATGCGTGCGCAGCAAGCACGAAAGCGTTTCGATCATGTTGCAAGTGAGAGGGTGCGTTTTGCCCGCCTCTTTGAAATTTTTTGCCCAAGTCTTCGCAGTTGCAACAATCGCATCGATCGTTGCGAGCGATTGAGCTACGCTGCCATCGCCGAAGGGGCGGGCGACATTCGCCCGTGCCGCATCGACGTCATAGCTGCAACGCCATACGCCCGCCCTCGCTTCAGCAACGGCCTGTGCAGCCGTACCGGCCAGAAGCGATCCGAAGGAAACCGCGCTCATCGTGCGGCCTCCTGCGCGAAGGTCAGTGGCGCGGAATGTCCAGCAGCGTTACCGGCGCGGCCAAGCCCTCGCACAGCAAATCGGCCCATTCCTGCGCAATCTGCCGCCGTCGTGGCATGTACGCGGCGCGATTGTAACGCCCTTCCACGCCCTTGCTGACGTGCGCTAGCATCAGGTCGATGATTGCCCGGTCGCCCGCCCGTTCCTGATCGAGCGCCCGCTCGTTCATGATCGTGCTGAAGCTGGCCCGCCATCCGTGCGGAACGTGCTTGCCTTCCCAGCCGGTCACGCGCCGGTATGCGACGTTCAGCGCGTTGTCCGTGATCGGCCGATGCGAGTGCCGGGCGGATGGAAACAGATATTTCCGTCTGCCCGCAAACTCCATGGCCGCTCTGACCGTTTCCACGGCCTGCCGCGATAGGGGCAGAATGAAGTCGAACGCTGCCTGTTGAGATTCGTCCTGCCGCAGCTTCATCTTGGCAGCAGGGACGCGCCAGATCGGTTCCGATCCGTCCAATTGCTCGAATTCGTGCGCTTCGGCCATTTGCACCATGCCCGGCCGAGCGGCCGTCAGCGCCAACAGGCGCGATGCCAGTTTCGTCGTGGGGAAGCCCGGCAACGCCTCGAATGCACGCAAGAACGCGCGCGCTTGCGGAATTGAGAGCAGCGCCGGTTGCCGTTTCTTCGAGAACTTGCGCAAAACATGCGCGACCGCGACCGTGGGATCGAGTTCCGCCAGTTCCTCCGCAATCGCGTACTGATAGACGGCCGAAATGCGTTGCAGCAGGCGATGTCCAGTTTCTAGCGCGCCGCGCGACTGCACGCCCACCAGCAGTTCGCGGACGTTCTGCGCCCTGACGTGCCGAATATCCAGCGCACCCAAGGCCTTGAAAACGTCCCGCTGAAAGCTGTTCAAGACTTCCGCTGCATGGCGCGGCTTCCATTGCGGTTCCTGCAATGCGTGCCAGCGGCGCGTTACCGCCTCGAAACTGTTGTCTGGATCGGTCGCCAATGCGCGGCGCTTCGCTTTGGTGCTGAATTCCAGCGCCGGGTCGCGTCCCTCGTTCAGCGCCTTGCGCGCGGTTGCCGATTTCTCGCGTGCTTCCTGCAACCTGACTTCCGGGTACGCCCCGAAGCCAATCTGCTTTTCCTTCCCGCCGATCCGATATTTCAGGCGCCAGCTTTTGTGACCTGTCGTGCTGACCAACAGGTGCAGACCGTGCGCATCGAACAGCTTGACGGGCTTCGCCCCGGCCTTCGCTGCTTTGCACTCCTTGTCCGTCAGCATCCAACGCCCCCATTGCCTGAAGCGCGCGCCCCCGGAACGCCCCCACATTATGCGGGAAGGGGTGAACCGGGATAGGACGCGCCGGGATGGGCGCATGGCCAAAAAGCTGTGCGTTTGCAACAGCTTCGGGACAGGTTGAGACACTGTAGGAAAGGAAAGTGGTCGGGGAGACAGGATTCGAACCTGCGACATCCTGCTCCCAAAGCAGGCGCGCTACCAGACTGCGCTACTCCCCGACGGGCTTAAAACCGCCATTTTCCTAGGTTTTCTGCCGTTTTTCACAAACCGGCTTCTCCCCTAGATCACCCCAGTTTGGACCATTCGGGACAGGGAAAAACCCAAAATCCCCAGAATTTCCCCAGAGTGATTTTCCCTGGTCTGCCCCGTGATGAACCCGCCGAATCAGCGGGTTCGCGGTCTATAGCGAGGCATGGAGGCCTCGTCTCGCGAAAAAATTCTGGGGAAATTCTGGGGATCGGATTTCCCGGAAACAAAAAAGCCCCCGTCACCGGGGGCTTCCGTTCGTTAGCAGCGGTCGGTTGATCAGGACGCGACCAGTTCCATCGCAGCCAAAATGTCGCCGTGAAACGCGTGGGCGTATCGGGCCGTCTGCGCAATGTCGGTGTGCGCCAGCAGGTTCTGCGCGATCTTGAGGTTTCCTGTTTTGCGAATGATCCGGGTCGCGGCCGAGTGGCGCAGGTCGTGGAATTTGAAATCTTCGATCCCCGCGTTTTTGAGGGCGGTTGCCCAATCCCGCCGCCAGCCATCGCGCGAGAATTCGTAGCGCTGTCCTTTCACGCGTGGCGGGTGTCCCTGCTTGGCGGGTGCTGATCGGCGGCAGGTATATGTGAAGACAGCATCGGTTCCGGCCACAGGCGGGAAGGCGTCGAGAATTTCGCACGCGCGGGAAGTCAGGGGGAAAGTGTGCGGCCGAGGCGCCTCCCCCTTCGTCTTGAGAAGGATCGTCGCGCGGTTGGCCTGGCGGTCCACCATCGACCGGCGAAGCGACATGATGGAACTCTTGCGCTGTCCGGCGATCAAGGCGAATTCGACGACCAGGCAAAGCTCGGGGCTGATGGCCGACAAGGCTTCCATCAACCGCGTCTCTTCGTCAGCCGTCAGGTCGCGGATACGTTCGACTTCCGCCCCCCTGTCGATCGCTTTGGCCCATTTGGGTTGTTCGCCACATTCGAAGCCCAAATCGTCGAGGTGGCGCCATACCCGACGCAGCAGTTCAATTTCCCGGTTGATCGTCGCCCCAGCGAGAACGCGCTTGGATTCGGCCTGACGGTTGCGGCGATAGTCCAGCAGCAAGGCGTGATCGATATCGTGCAAATGGGTATCGGGGGGCATGATGGCGACCAGCGAAGCCATCTGCGCCAGATAGGTGTCGGCTGCCTTTTGCTGCGCGGCCTTGTCTTCGTAGTATCGATCACAGGCGGTCTGGAGGCTAATCGGCCCCTTCGTCATCTTTTTGCCAGACGCGCGCGCCGCCAGTTCCTCTTTCAGCGCCAGGCGGCGCGCAGCTACGAAGTCCGCCGCGTCGCCCGCTTTTCGACAGCGAGTTGAACCGCGCTCTTTGTGACCGGCGATGATGATTTCGTATTGCCAGTATGGCGAACCTTCGACGGCGTGGCAGTTCTTTGGGCGTTTGCCTTCGGGCTTTGCTGGTGCGGACATTGGGTCGTCTTTCGTGTCTGATCGGTAAGGTAAGCGGCGACGGCCTCGCGCGTGATCCTGGTCATGCTGTGGACCCGGATCACGGCAAGCTCGCCGCTGGCGATGATGCGTCGCACCGTCTTGGCGCTGACGCGGAGATATGTGGCGAATTCCTCGACGGTCATGATGCCGGGGATGGTGGGAATGGACATCGGTAATAGTAATGTGCGAGACGTAGTTCTCCCATCGAAGCCTCTTGTTGTCCAATCTGGGGACAAATACAGAAGAGGCATAATCGAGGACCGAGCGTCAACTCGGTGAATGAAATTTTTGTCTCGGACAGGTTCCTAACAGTTGATAACCTGATCTACCGTTAGTGGCGTGGAACGTCGATATTTTTGATTTATCGACGGATCGGAATTTTCCGGCTATCGTCATCGCGCCCCGTCATTCCCGCCGTTCGACCGGCCGTATCTGGCCAGCCGTCACCCGCGCTGTCGTCGTCGGAAATTCCACCTCCCGCGATCCATCTGGGTAGGTCGCAACGATTGCGCCGATGGTTCCGGCCGGGACGGTTCGCTTGACGGTCCCGGTCGGGGTGACCCAATCTTCGGTGATCGGTTCGACCAGGACGACGACATCGAGGTCGGTCAGGGCGGCCATCACCCGATCGTCGGGCCAGCCCGTCACGTCCACCGTTTTGACCAGGCCACGATCGGCAGCGTCCGCAAGGGCTATCAGGCGGGCCAGACGGTGGTGGATCACAGCGCCTCGGTCAGTGAACGAATTTCTTCAAGAGCGCGGGTTTCCAGCACGGCTTGACGAAACGCGGCTTCGATCTTTTCTTCCGTATCGGCTTCGAAGCTGATGATGTCGTTGTCGATCGTCTCGACCCGACCGTGCCATACCTGATCGGCTTCGGACCATTGGTAGGTGCCATGGTGGCCCCAGGCAGTGGCAAGGGTTTGGCGCTCGGTCACGCAGACTGTCCCCCAGCATAGCAACGCGCAAAACCGATCAGCGATGAATAGGTCACGGCCGCGTAAAGGTGGCGGGGTGTCCATCCAAAGGCTTTGCGAACGGCGGCCATCTGTTCTTCTTCGGCCGATAGTTCGTCCGAGATTGTGTCTCGCCACATAAGGGCGAAAAAGACCGCATCGACTTCATCAGTGAACGTCAGCTTCCGGCCGTCGATGCGATGATCTGCGTGGGCGTTCTCTTCTATCCAAACACCCAAGCGGCCGACCAGGCGTTCGCCACGCTTCCCCTGCGACCATTCACGGAAGGTCAGGTCGCGGGTTTGCAAGAGGGATCGCGGCAGTGTGAAAGTCGTAGTTGTCATCCCTTCACCTCCCTGGCAGCAGGGGTCAGCACGGCCTGGCCGATCGACGACAAGATCGCTTCGAGATCGTGATGCATCGCTGTCTGATCCGGGCCGTCCGGGTCGAGCATTGACAGCAGCCGGTCCAGCTTGGTTTCGACGCGGTCGAGTTTGGTCTCGATGGTGATCAGCCGGTGGGTGATGGTTCGGTCGATGGTCATGCCGCGCCCTCCGCGATCATTGCATCGTAGTCTTCGCGCGTCATGGTCCGGTAAATTGCTGTATCGAAGCCGTTGGCGGCGCGAGTGGGGAAGGCAGCGCGATATTCGGCGGCCATCGTTTCTACCCGAGCCTTCAGGTCGGTCACGTCTTCGGCTGTGACGTGGAAAAACGGGCAAACCGTCGAATAGCAGACCGCGATGATTTCGTTTGTCACGCTACGCCCTCCGCGATCATGTCTCGGTGCGCCTGGACGAAATGACCAAGGGCACGGCGATGCGGCGACGCTTGCAGGACGAGGCGGCCGTCGATGACCTGGACGGTGGCGTAAATGGCGGCGTCGAGGTCGGCGCCGATGCGCTTCGAAGCGCGGGCGATGAAATCGCCGATGTTTTCGATGTCATAATCAAAGCAGAATTCCTCGGCGAATTCGGTGACGATCGACGGGAAGTCGAGGAGGGCGGAAAGGTCGAATGTGATCATTGTCTGTGGCTCTCAATGCAGGGTGGTCGGGGTGGTGGCGCGACGCTTATCGGCGGAATTTTCGCGGGGCGTGGCCCAGCGGAGATTAGCGAGCCGATTGTCGGCGCGGTCGGCGTTGGGCCAATGTGCGGCTTGGTGGGTCGGCGAAGGTGGAAGACCGACGTGCGCCATCAAGACGAGGCGATGGACATACATGTGACGGGCCTTGCCGTTGTCGTCGATCAGGACGATCTGGCGGTAACCCTTGCCGCTGTCGTAGTCGGCCATGATCGCGCCGGAAGCGGTAGCGATGCGGCCCTGGTCGGAAACGCGGTAGCGGGTGAAGTCAGGGATCGGTTTGAAAGTTTCGGGGGAAGTGGTCGGCCGGTTTGCCTGGCCGAATGCAGTAACGGTAATCATAATTAAAGCACCATAATGATTGATGCTTTTATTTATCATTGGCAATACATGGTTATATTTGGACTTAATTTCGAAAGATGATATAAGAGGAAGGTCTTTAAGACTGTTTCTTTTCAAACTACGACTTGCCCCGGATCGCGATGGTCCGGGGCATTCTCTGTTGGTCAGGTGGCAGGCTTAATTCGTTCTCGCATTTTCTGCCTTCTCAATCGCTGCAATTCGCGATGCTTTTCAACCTTGGCAGCGTCGGCGGCTGCGGCGGCGTAGAAATCATCGCCGAAGCGGAGCCAGAACAAGATTGCCATTTCCTCGTTAGCGAATTCCAGAGAGCTAGACCCGTGAATTACTGCTTCGGGATTATCCGCTGCCCACTCGATGATTGCCACGTCGCTCCGAAGGCTGTGGGGAATGTATAGGCGAAGGTTCCCGTCGATCATGCCGCTTCCACCTTCTTCGCCTTCGCTTCTGCCCGCTGCCGGGCCTTTTTCTCGCGCTGATGTTCTCGCTCTTCCTCGGGTGTGCGCTTCGGCTTCGACGGTCGTCCGGCCCGCTTCGCTTCGGCGGTAGCGAAGCCCAAAT